>CAUFXK010000023.1 GCA_959596495.1 uncultured Collinsella sp.
TAAGGCACCTCGCCGGGATAGACGAGCTCGATGGGATCGAAGTCCTTTTCGGCCTCGGCGGCGAGTACCTCAAAGAACGTCTCCTCGTCGGCCTTCATCTTAAACTGCATAGAGTACGGGCGTGAAGGGTCGAGTCCGCGAAGGCCCAGTTCCGCGGCACACTTGATCTTGAGCATGCGCTCGAGTGCCAAAAAGGCGTAGCTACCCAGCCAGGGGAAGAGCACCCAGGTGTCGCCGCCCAGGTTAATGAGCGGCTTGGTTCCCACGCCCGAAATCTCGGCGGTATGACGAGCCTGTGCAAGGCGTGACCGCGCGTTGCCCATGAGGTACGGATATGCCGCGTGCTCGTTGAGCGCCTTGCGCATGCGCTCGAGTACATGCGTATTGATGTCTCCGGGGCAGTCGCCAAAGTAGGCAGGCACGCGACCTTTTACCTGTGTGGCAAAGACGGTATGACGCTTCCAGTCCACTTCCTCGACAATCCAGCAGTGTCCGGCGATGGCAATGCGCTCACCAGGCGGTGGGGGATTGACGATCGTGCCCAACTCGGCCGACTCACTGCGAACGGTAAACTCCTCGTTTTCCTGGAACACGGCGTAGAACTTAAAGTTGTTGATGATGCGCTCGCCCGCGAGGCCCACGATGAGCCCGCCGCCCTCGGTGACCTGGATGTGGTCGATCTTGATAAGGTGGCGCAGCAGTACGCGATAGTCATCGGCCGAGACGCGGTGGAAATAGCTGAGCGTGAGCACACGTTGGGCAAGCTCGGCCGGTGTGAGCTCGCCGGTGCTGGCGAGCGTCGACATGGTCTGGTGATAGAGCAAACTGTAGGGGAGTCGATCGAGCTCGGGTGGCTCGACCCACTTTTCCTCGCGATAGAGTTGTACGAGTGCGATGCCCTGCAGGAGCTTCCAGGGTATCGTTTCGGGCATCATCGTGCGCGGCTCGGGCTCCTCCTCGCGCATGACAAACCACATCTCGGGTGGAAGATCGCGGCGGCCTGTGCGCCCCATGCGCTGCAAAAAGGAGCTGACGGTAAACGGCGCATCGATCTGGAACGCGCGCTCCAGGCGACCGATATCAATGCCGAGTTCCAGCGTGGAGGTGGTGACGGTTGTCTGCGCCTGTTCTTCGTCGCGCATGAGCTCCTCGGCGGTCTCGCGTAGCGATGCCGAGAGGTTGCCGTGGTGGATGAGGAAGCGGTCTGGCTCGTGCCGGTTTTCACAGTAGCTGCGTAACACGGAGCACACGGCCTCTGCCTCCTCGCGCGAGTTGGCAAAGACCAGGCACTTGCGGCCGCGGGTATGTTCAAAGATGTAGCCCATGCCGGGGTCGGCGTTGTCAGGTGCGGTGTCGGTGGGGTTGAGCAGCGCCTGTTCGGTTGCCTGCGGGATGTCGACTTCGCCCTCGGGAGCCGAGGAAGTGCGACGGTCCTTGGGGGCAGCCTTGCCCCGTGCCTGCTCGCGACGTTGACGGCGCTCCTCTTGCGTGAGCTGTCCGCTGTGGCGCATGTCTTGGGCGCCGGCGGGCAGCGCCGCGGGTGGTGCCGCCTCAATGCGCTCGCATGCGAGCACCTCGGCTTCTTGTGGACCTGTGCCTACGAATCCTCGTTGCTGAGCCTGGGGGCCCGAGTTGTAGAAGTGCTCCATGGAGATGCGCCACACGCGGCGCGGTTCCTCAAAGCGGGGGATAACGCAGTCGCGCCCCGTTCCCTGCGAGAGAAAGGCGCCCGTGTGCTCGGGGTCGCCGATGGTGGCCGAAAGGCCAATGCGGCGGGGCTGCACGCCTGCCATGCGCGAGAGGCGCTCGATAAGGCAGAGCGTCTGCCCGCCGCGGTCGCCGCGCATGAGCGAGTGGACCTCATCGATGACCACGTAGCGCAGGTCGCAAAACATGCGCGGGATCGCCATGTGCTTATGGATTAAAAGCGCTTCGAGTGACTCGGGTGTAATCTGCAGGATACCGCTCGGTTTTTTAATGAGCTTAGCCTTGTGCGACTGCGAGACATCGCCATGCCAGTGCCAGACAGGGATATCGGCCTCTTCGCAGAGGTCGTTGAGGCGGACGAACTGATCATTGATGAGCGCTTTGAGGGGGCCGATGTAGAGGGCGCCCACGCTCGCGGGCGGGTTCTCCCAAAACTCGGTCAGGATGGGAAAGAAGGCTGCCTCGGTTTTGCCGGAAGCTGTGGATGCCGTTAGGAGCACATTGTCTTGTGTGTTAAAGATGGCATCTGCCGCCGCAACCTGGATAGAGCGCAGACTCTCCCAATCGTGGGAGTAGATGAAGTCTTGGATAAACGGAGCATATCGGTCAAAGGCGTTCACGGGGCCTCCCCTCAAATACGAACCTCTCAATGCGGTTGGCAATGGTTTGCTGCATTGCTGTCTCAACGTTTGTGCAGATAAAAGCTGCCAAAATAGACCTGTCCCTTTTTGGCAGGTTAGATGGTGAATTCGGCGAAGTTGCGGTTGCCGTCTGCGGTGCCGGTGTCGCCTGTTGCGGCTGCCGGTGCCAGCGCGTCGCCGCCGACGCTTTGCAGCAACTCAGCCACGTTTGCATCGGGGTTCTGGCACAGGATATCGAGCAGCTCGATAAAGTCACGGATGACCTCACGCGGCGTCAGGTGCGTATCGGCTCCCACGCGGCCAAACTCAATCTTGAGAAAGTCTACCAAGTCGTTCTCGGTAAGCGTGGGCGTCCAGCCAAAGTATCCGGCATGGATCTGCATGAGTTTTTCGATCAGCACCAGCAACTCCTCGTAGGTGAGTGGCTGCAGGCGGATGATGGGCGCGAGCATGTCCTTAAGGTCCTCGCGTGCAAAGCGGCCCTGAGCGAGTCGACTTCGCAGGGCCTCGTAGGAGAACACGCCACGGCGGCGGTCTTCGATGGAGGTTGGCGTGCCGCCCATGATCATGCCCAGGTACTGCGCCTTGCCCTGGAGCGTGTCGTTGTACATGGTCAGGATCTTCTCGTAGTTGTATTGGCGTGTGATGGCGTTGGGAATCTTATACAGATTCACGAGCTCATCGATGAGCACCAGCATGCCCTTGTAGCCGCTGCAGACCAAAAAGCGCGCAATGAGCTTAACGTAGTCGTACCAGTCGTCATCGCTGATGATGGTTGAGGAGCCCAGCTCGGCGCGTGCCTCACTCTTGGTGCGGTACTCGCCGCGAATCCATTTGGTCACGCGGCTCATAGCTTCTTCGTCGCCCTCGGATACGGCCGCGCGGTAGCGGCGGAGCATGCGGGCGAAGTCGAAGCCGTGGACCATTTCCTCGAGTGGGGCCAGTTGGGCATTGACGGCAGACTCGTCGGCATCGGCACACGAGGCGACCCAGCGATCCAGGATAAGGTTGAGCGCACCGCCCTCGGGGCGCGTCTTGGTCGATATGTTGCGGATGAGCTCACGGTAGGTGGCAAGGCCCTGTCCCTGGCCGCCCTGCAGGCGGCGCTCAGGGGATAGGTCGGCATCGGCCACGACGAATCCCTCGCCCATGGCGTGCGTGCGGATGGTCTGGAGCAAAAAGCTCTTGCCGGCGCCGTAGCGACCGACTAGGAAACGGAAGCTTGCGCCGCCATCGGCGATGAGGCTCAGGTCGGTGAGCAGAGCACGGATCTCGACCTCGCGCCCCACGGTGATATAGGGAAGGCCGATGCGCGGGACCACGCCGCCCTTGAGCGAGTTGAGAATGACGGCGGCGACGCGCTTGGGCACGTGGGGTGCTGCGGATGCGGTATCACTCATGGTCTAGGTATCCTCTCACGTCTGCTTCGTAGTCCTCGATAATCTGCGGTCCTGCCGCTCCAAACTCGATAACGGTGTCACCCACCAGGTCAAAGAGCGCCTCGTTGATGCTGTCGACGAGCATATCCTCGCTCTGGCCCGAGCGCGCCACTGCCGATGTCGCTTGCACTGCGTTTTGCTCGAGGAGCGCGCGAAGGAAGGCATCTGCGGCGGGCGCGAGTTCGGTCGCGGCGTCAGTGGACGCAGCCGCTGCGGGCGGGGGCGTCGGCGCAAGAAGCGGCGCCACGACACCAAACTGTTCGATGGAAATGGTTGGCTCGTCGGCCTCGTCCTGCCCTGCGGCCGTCGTGGCCGGTTCGACAAACGCG
Organism: uncultured Collinsella sp.; assembly: GCA_959596495.1. Lineage (GTDB taxonomy): Bacteria > Actinomycetota > Coriobacteriia > Coriobacteriales > Coriobacteriaceae > Collinsella. Next base: position 4,117 of record CAUFXK010000023.1, read on the forward strand.
TCTGCTGCGGGCTCGGTTTTCGGCTGCTCGGAGCCCGCCGTATCGACCTCTGCGAGCACATCGTCCTCGCGCTCCTCATCAATCAAAAGCGCTTCACGCGTTTGCGCTGCGACGCTCCGAATGTGCCCCAGCTGACTCAAATCGATATCGATCTTGACGGGCTGGTGCGCGGCGTCCCACGAAAGCCATGTCACGATCTCGTCATCGATGATCTTGGCCAGATATTTGGGGACCTTCTCCTCCTTTAGGGGGTGGGTGGGGTCTAGGGCCAGGCGCAGCCGTTGGTCGCAGGCGCGCATCATCTCACCAAGCTTGCTGCTCTTTTGTCTGCTGCCGTGAATCCGCATGCATTCCCAAAAACCGTTTTGGCAACGGTAGATATGGATGGGGTCCAGACGGTATTCGCAGTCCTCGTGGCGCTCGGGCGCAAAGAATACGGCCGAGGCAAACATGGTGTAGGGCATTGCCGTCTCCTCCCCAAATAAACTTGCCACGATGCCGGTCTTTCGGTGCGTGTCATAGTAGCGCGCCATGCGGACATACACGGCGCACGCCACGTGGCGCAGATCGCGGTGGTGGCTGCGGTCGAGCCGCGAGCTACTTAGGTTGTACGTGGAGAGGGCGTTGATGGCGGCCATGAGTCGCTCCTCGCGCACCTCATCGGGCGGAAGGGGGAGCGTGGGCTCGGAGGTTTTGCGACGCTTAGGGGTCTGACCGGACGGTGCCGGTGCTGGTACAAGGTCTCGTGCCGCGCGCCGCAGCTCGATAAGGGCGTTATCGAACATGACGGTTTTAGAGTCACGAAGCAGCTTGGGGTCGAGCCCGTGGAACACGGCGTAATCTTGCAGCCACACGCGCGCAAACCGGTCGATGCCGGGTTCGAAGACGCGATAGACATCCCAAAAAGCCTTGATCTTGTTAAAACCATCGAGCGGATTCTCTACGCCAATGCCGCAAATCAACTCATAGAGATACAGAAAGGCAAACGAGGTCGATGTCTCCTCGATATTCCCGCGGCGCACTTGGGCGCGCCAGGTAAAGTAGCCGCGCAGCTGCCGGTCGCTCATGGCGTTGTAGGTGGGAAAGTACGACTTAAAGGTGCCGTTGTAGGGACAGTCGTCCTCAAAGTCGGCCATCAGCAGGCCTTGGCGGTAGAAAAGCTCGGCTTCCGAAAGCCAACGCCCCGCGCCGCCCTTGGGGTCATCCTGCCAGCGCGATATCTCGCGCATTTTACGGTACTGGTCGGGGAGGAAATTCTGCATCTGTCGGCCGGTTTTGAGAATCGGCTCGTCTGCGTAGATTTCGTTTGAGAAGCGGGCGGACTGATGGGTCCGGGCCTCGGCCATAATGCGCTCGATGAGCATCTTGATGTCCTGGTCGGCCACCGCTCCTCCTCTCGAACGCAGCTACGGTGACCTCATATCATAGCACAGCATCAAACAGATGTTCGAAATACCGCTGCGTTGATAGATTTAGAACAGGAGGGCGTAGATGACGGCGATGACGACGGAGGGAAGCATATTGGCCGTGCGGAAGGTCTGAGGACGGATGAGGTTGACGCCGACGCAGAAGATGAGTATGGAGCCTACGAGCGAAAGGCTGTCGAGGGCTGCTGTGGTCATGATGGGGGAGAGCGCGCCGGCAAACAGCGTGATCGTCCCCTGGAACACGGCGACGGGCAGGGCGGAAAAGATGCAGCCGCGGCCAAGCGAGGCCGTCATGGTGCAGACGATGATGCAGTCCAGTGCGCCCTTGAGGGCAAGCGTTGACCAGTCGCCGAGCAGGCCGTCCTGGATCGATCCCACAATGGCCATGGCGCCGATACACACGGTGAGTGAAGTCGAGACAAAAGCGTTGGTGAACTCGTTATCGCCCTCGCTGCCGGTTTTGCGCTTGAGCCATTCGCCAAGGTTCTCGATGGCGGCCTCCAAGTTGATGGCCTCGCCGATGAGCGAACCGAGCGCAAATGAGACGATGAGCATGGTGGTACCGGTGGTCGCTAGCACCTTTCCATCGATGATGAGCATCTTTTGCATGGTGCCGCCCAGGCCGATAAACAGGACGCACAGCCCCGATGCTTTCATGAGCGTGTCTTGGATGCGCGGTATAATGAAGCGGCCGCCCGCTAATCCCAAAAGACCGCCCGCAACTAAAAGGACAACGTTGATGATTGTTCCCAAGCCCGGCATGAGCCCTCCTGTATTGATGCCAACGTGGCAATCGTAGCAGAATGGAATGCGAGGCACATCGCGACTCATCTAATACGTTATATAAGTGGTATTAGGAATGGCGCGCAGCATTTAAGCCTCAGGTGGTTGTCGGGACATAGGGATAGTAGTCAAAGCGCAGTGTCATAAGCCGCTGTGGGGATTCAATAGCCGCGGCGATGATATTGGCATCGCGGGCACGATCAAACCCTTCGAGTTCGATCTGATACGAGACGTCTTGCATAATGTCCAGACGTCGCCAGGCTAGGAGTGTGTCGCCATCGAATTCCAAGGTCTTGCCTCCGTCTGGGGTAACGGCGTATAGGCGCAGTTTAGCGGTGGTTGCAGGGTCGACAACCGTGACCTTTTTAATTTCGTTTCGAGTATTCTTGGCGCCCAACAAGGTGAGCAGTGTTGGGGCCACGACCTCGCCCGATGGCAAAAAGACGACTTCGATGGATTCAGGAAATGCGATGATGGCCGACTTGCGGACGGGCTGATTGGCGGCGGCAACTTCGATGTTCGCAGCGTCGATGACCTCCGTGTGGTCGAGCGCGGCAAGCACGCAGCAGTTACCTTCATCGATCTCTTGAGGATCAGCAAGCCCCAGACTGTCCGCGAGCTCGGGATCGTTTGGATCGGTAGCGGGCTCATTCGGTGCTTCGAAAGAAGCTGGGACGCTGTTTGTCGGCGACGGCGTGTCGCCCACACCTGCTTCTTTGTCTGCGCTCTCTTCTTGTATGGTTGCGTTAGTGAGTTCGTCGTTTGAGGGGAGCGTCTTGACGTCAAGCGCGGAGGGGACAATCCCGACGGCTCCGGATCCGTTCCACTCCATTTCGAGAAGCGCCGGGTCGGCAAGAATGCGTTGCCTGCCTAGCGTATGGGTATCGATCTCAATAGGGCCTGTCTCCGTCCCGTGCGTAAGGCTGAGCGATCCGGCCGGCTTCTCGAAATGAATGTCTGTGTCTTTGGTGCTGACGGCGTAGAACAGCAGGGACGCTTCTCCCGCCGCGATGGCATCGGTACCGGCTTTGGTCAGCCGCAACGATGCCGTGAATGAGAGGGTGGGCTGCGCATCATCTGCATTCGCGGCGGCGCAGCCCAGACATATACCGCCTCCTTTCTCAAAAAACGTACCGTCGAAGGCGACCTTCGCTCCGTTCGCCGAGTCATCGACCGAAGCGATGTCGATGCGCAGCTCTAAATTGCATGGATCGCCATCCGCATCGAGCACAACCGAGCGCCACGTGCAGACGGCGCACCCCGCCTGGGAGCCGTTTGCCTTGTTCGAACGATTGATATCCACGACTATCGAGCCGTCCGTATTACGACGAAGGCATCCCGAGGTTGAGATCGCGGCCTGTGCGATCGAAAAACGCTCGCACGCAATGGTACTCGACGGATTTGGGGCGGAACTTAGGGCTGCTGGTAAGGAGTCTGCCATGGCGGGAGTCGCCCAAGCGGCGACAGGCGTTCCGGTTGCGAGCGCGCCGCAGAGTGCGACGACGGGCAAAAGGTTCTTCGATGCCATGGGGTCTCCTTAGCTAATTTAGTGCGGCCTGTCCATGTTTTGTTTCTGGCTGCGTTTGATGTGCAGACCGAGGCCGGCGGTTCCTGCGCCTGCTGCTGTGGCGCTTGCTGCCAAGAGCCATCGTCTGTCGTCTGTCTGTGCCAACGGTTCCTCGCGGTTGCCGCGGTCGAGCTCCGAGAGGTCGACCGTCACTTGCGTGGCGGCCTGCGCCTGTTCTTGCTGGGCAAAGGCCATGGCTGGCGCAAACGCTAGGATACTGACGGCGGCGGCCAGGGCGACGGCCTTATGCCGTGTGCGCACCGGGCTCGACCGTCCAGGTGATCGTTGCAACCTGATCGCCTTCGCCGGTTACGTGGAAGATGTCGCGCGTGACGCGGGCGACGTTTCCGCTTGTCTTGAGCTTAATTTTGTCCGTGCCGCCGGCAATGCCCTGGTAGCCCATGTCGAAGGCTGTATTCTTGGAAAGATCGAGGCCCGTCCCCTGCATTGCGGCGCTGGCGTTCTGGAGTGCGCCGTCGGGGCCGACCTTAAAGTCGATGGAGTTCTGCGCGGTTCCGGCCTTGGCGTCGGCGGCAATGGTCCAGGTGTTCATGGCGTCGATCTTCATGTTGGTGACATGGATGCCGTAGGCCGAATGATTGTCGATGGTGGTCGCGTCTTCTGAGGGGCCCTGAAGCGTGCCGTCGGCCTTGGCGACGAAGGGAATAACCGTCGGAACTTTGAACTCAACGTTGTCGATCTCGGTCCTGACCATTACTTTCGTGGTTCCAACGCGCCCGGCTGCCATAGCTGGCGTCGGGGCGGCGCTCATTGCGAGCGCGAGCGCGAACCCTGCGCCCACGACGAGCGCTCTGGCTCCGTTCATGTTCCTGGTGATGTCCATGGTCGTTCCTTTCTATTCGCCGCGGGCCGTCCCCGCGATGATTGGACGAATGCTGGTGAATTGCATGCGGTGCCGCGTCGGCCGGAAAAGCTAGTTCTCGGCTTGCTCAACCCGCACCTTGACACGTGTCGGATTGCCGTGGCTGTCGAGGGTCTTGGCATCGAGTGCCTGGATCTCGATGTACGCCTCGCCTTCTTTGATGTCGCCGGCGGGGCACGTCTCGATTGTCTTGCCGGTCTCGACCACACCGGATTCGTACATGGTCTCGTCGTTTTGGATGACGCGGAATCGCTGGGGAAATTTATTGTCTTGGACGTTTTGCACGTTGACGCGCAGCTTGCCGTCCTCCTGCAGCTGAGCGACCGGCGCGACCGAAATCGTCATCATGTTGTCGCGGACGATAGCGTCGAGCTCATCTTGGATTTCCTGACGCGTTTTGCCCTCTGCCGTCGTGACTGAGGCGCCCGCTTCGGGCACGGGCTGCGACTGCCAGGCGTATAGCCCTACGGCGACAAGGGTACAGACGATGGCCAAGCAGACAACGATGAACTTCTTGCGACGACCCAGTCCTGCAAGGCGGGGCGGCTTCTTCGCACTCATGCGGCGTCCTTGGTGGTGTAGACACGTGCGAACGTGGACGGGTCCGCTCCAAAGAGCATGTGAAGCATCAGGCGGCGCGAGTAGATGAGCTCGTCAAAGTCGCGAGGGAGCTCGATGTCGTGGATGCGCGCGATGTGGTGGGCGAGCGCCGAGAACGACTCGGGGTCGCAGATAACATCGGTGGTGACGTGGTAGACCGCCGTATCGGGGAACGCCTCTTCGTCGAAAGGCAGGAGATAGGGATCGTCGTCGACTTCGATGGCGACGCCGTACTGGGGCCAGTAATATGCCATGGGAACCTCCCTGCTTCTGGGACCAAAACTTCTATCGGTTTTGGCTGTCGACGCCGACCGTATCAGCCGCTACTTGACCAATTTCTGACCAAATGCTTGACGGATTGGCGTCTCCGCAGGTAAAAGGCGGCAAAAAATACTCCAACTTTTTTCGAGCGTCAATCGCGCGGTCGGCGACGGCGGGGCCATATGTGTCAAAAGCATCGTCTGCCGAGGAAATCAAGCCGCTCGCCGAATTGCACGAACGTAAAAATCGCCAATTATGGAGACGGTCTCGAACACGTCGACGAAACGATGCGGTAACATCTCCCTGCAAACACTGTAGTTAGCTAAAGGGGGAGTTCGCGTGTCTGCAACCATCAAACCCTTCACCGACGAGTTCGAAGAGTATGGTCGCGATGAGTCTCGCGCATCGGGCGAGGCCTCGAGCATCTCGTTTCCGACAACGGAAGACGAGGTCCGCGTCATTTTGGAAAAGCTCCATGCCGAGTGTGTCCCGGTAACGGTTCAGGGCGCCCGAACTGGCCTTGCCGCCGGCGCCGTGCCCCACGGCGGGCATATCCTCAATACTTCCCGTATGAATCGCTACTTGGGCCTTCGCCGCGATGAACAAGGCCGCTTTCTACTGCGTGTGGAGCCGGGCGTTGTGCTCTCGGAGCTGCGCAAGCAGCTGAGCAAGAAGGTGCTGCCGATCGCTGGTTGGGACCAGGTATCGCTTGAGGCCTACGAGGAGTTCCAAGAGGCCCCGGAGCAGTTTTTTCCCACCGATCCCACCGAGGCGTCTGCCTGTCTGGGCGGCATGGCGGCATGTAACGCCTCCGGTGCCCGCAGCTACGCCTACGGTCCCATGCGCCCACATATCACGGGACTCCACGTCGCGCTGGCTGATGGCGATTTGCTTGAGCTTCAGCGCGGCGAGGCTTTTGCCCAGGGCCGCCACCTGTCGCTCGTGACGGCAGCGGGCCGTGCACTCGAGCTCGACCTTCCCGACTACACCATGCCCAAGACCAAAAATGCTTCGGGCTATTTCGTTGCTGACGATATGGATGCCATCGATCTGTTTATCGGTGCGTGTGGCACAATCGGCGTCATCACCGAGCTCGAGATTGCCCTGCAGGCGGCGCCTGCGGTCGTTTGGGGCGTGAGCTGTTTCTTTGACAGCGAAGACAAGGCCGTGTCCTTTACCGATTCTGTGCGTCCCGTCCTGTCCCACGCGGCTGCCATCGAATATTTCGATGCGGGCGCCCTGGATATCCTACGTCGCCAGCGCGAGCAGTCGACGGCGTTCGCCTCGCTGCCGGCGCTCGACAAAGACGCCAAGGTCTGTGTCTACGTGGAGCTCGACTGCGACGACGAAGCCCAGGCGACCGAGGAACTGTACCACCTGGGATGGGTGCTCGAGTTCGCGGGTGGCCGCGACGATGCGACATGGGTCGCGCGCACCGAGGTTGATCGCGAGTGCCAGCGGTTCTTCCGCCATGCGGCCCCCGAGAGCGTCAATATGCTGATCGACGAGCGTCGCCGCACGGATCCCACCATCACCAAACTGGGTTCGGACATGTCGGTGCCCAATGCACGCCTTGCCGATGTCGTGGCCCTCTATCGCCGCACGCTGGCCGAAAGCGGGCTTGAATCTGCTGCCTGGGGGCACATCGGTAACAACCATCTGCATGTGAACATCCTGCCGCGCGATGCGCAGGACTACCGTCGCGGTGGCGAGCTGTTTGCCCAGTGGGCTGCGGAGGTAACGGCTATGGGCGGTGCCGTTTCTGCCGAGCACGGCGTCGGCAAGATCAAGGCGGGCTTCTTAGAGACGATGTACGGTCACGAGGCCATGGTCGAGTCGGCGCGGCTCAAGCTCCAGCTCGATCCTGCCGGCCAGCTGGGTCGCGGCAACCTGTTTTCGGAGAAGCTCTTGGATGAGCTCGTCCAGAAAGGGGGCGCGTGAAGATGAGCGATTTCCATATGGTGGTGTGCGTCAAGGCCGTGCCGGGCAGCACCGAGGTCAAGATGGACCCCAAGACCAATACCATCGTGCGCGATGGCAAGCAGGCGGTCATTAATCCCTTTGATGCGAGCGCTTTGGAATGCGCGCTGGCGCTGAAGGACGACTTTATCGGCTTTGGCATGGACGTGCGTGTGACGGTGGTGTCGATGGGCATCCCCGCGACCGAATCGCTGCTGCGCGACTGCATCGCCCGCGGTGCCGACGACGCGCTGCTGCTGACCGATCGCGCCTTTGCGGGCGCCGATACCCTAGCCACCACCTATGCCCTCAAATGCGGCATCGAGGCACTCGATGAGGACTTTGACCTGCTCATCTGCGGCAAGATGGCAGTGGACGGCGATACGGCCCAGATCGGCCCCGAGCTGGCCGGCGCCTTTGGGGTCCCCTGCGTGACCGACGTGAGCTGTGTGCAGAGCGCGGGATTTACGACGTGTGGCTCGCTGGCACTCGTCCACGGCTGCGATGCCGGCGAGGAGACGGTGTACCTGGAGATGCCGTGTGCGATGACGACCGCCAAGGAGATTGGCCAGCTGCGCATGCCGAGTATTGCCGGTATTCGCGCGGCCGAGGATGCAGACGTGCGCGTGGCCAGCGCTGCCGACGTAAACGCCGACCCCTCGCGTTGCGGCCTTGCCGGATCACCGACGCAGGTCGTGCGCTCGTTTGTGCCCGACCGTGACCAAACGTGCGAGGCCGTCGAGGGAACGGCGTCCGAGCAGGCGGTAAAACTTGCCAAGATTATCGAGGGGATGGCATAGATGAGCGGGCTGATTATCGATAGCGAAGCCTGTATCGGCTGCGGTCGCTGCGTTCGCGCCTGCGCCTCGGGCGGCATTGTGGTGGAGGGTGAGCGCCCCAATCGCTGTGCCCGCGTAACCGACGGCTGTATCCTGTGCGGTGGGTGCGTCGACGCCTGCCCCGTCAACGCCATCTCGATTGAGCGCGACGAGGCCGCCGGCGCGGCAGACCTTGACGCATATCGAGACATCTGGATCTTCGTGCAGACTGACGAGCACGATGCCGTTGCATCCGTGGCCTTCGAGCTCATGGGCAAGGGGCGCGAGCTTGCCGATGCCCGCGGCTGCCGTCTGGTGGCACTGGTCGGCATGAGCCCCGAGGGCTCACTCGGGGACCTGGAGCATCTGATTTGCGCCGGTGCGGACGAAGTTCTGGTCTGTCGTGACGAGCGCCTGCGTCAGAACGACGCGGAGGTCTACGCCCGCTTGATCTGCGATTTGGTAGCCGAGCGCAAGCCCGAGGCCATTCTGTACGGCGCGGCCGCCTTTGGTCGCGAGCTGGCGCCCGGTGTGGCCGTGCGCTTGCAGACGGGCCTTACGGCCGATTGCACGGTGCTTTCGATGGATACGGAGACGGGTCTGCTGCAGCAGACGCGCCCGGCGTTTGGCGGCAACCTGATGGCCACCATTATCTGCCCCAACCACCGTCCTCAGATGGCAACGGTGCGCCCCGGCATCTTTAAGGCGCTCGAGTTTGACTATAGCCGCTCCGGCACGATTGCCCAGGTAGTGCTAGCGGATGACGTTAAGGCCCGTGTCGAGATCTCGATTCCCGCCGAGGAGTGGGGACAGCAGGCCTCAATTGCCGATGCCGAGCGTCTAGTCGTGGTGGGCCGCGGCATCGGCTCCAAGAAAAACCTACCGCTGATGCGAAAGCTTGCCGAGGCTCTGGGTGCCGAGCTTGGCTGCACGCGCCCCGTGGTGGAGGCCGGCTGGCTGGAGTATCGCCACCAAATTGGCCAGACGGGTGTATCGGTCTCGCCCAAGCTCCTCGTGAGCATCGGTGTCTCGGGCGCTATCCAGCATCTCGCCGGCATCGGTGGGGCGGAGTGCATTGTCGCCATCAATGAGGACCCGGATGCCCCCATCTTCGGTGCCGCCCAGTACAAGGTCGTCGGCGATACCGTTGAGATCGTTGAGGAACTGCTGGCTCAGCTCGAGTGCTAAGCGCTTGCCAGCCAGCGGCGCAGCTCGTCCTTAAGGCGGCTCCAGGTTGCCTGCGCGGCGGGGTCGGTTAAGGGTCGCGTAATGCCAAAGGGCGCGTCGAGCAGGCGATAGATATCGCCTTGCTCGCGCGCCAGTGCACGGCTTGCCGGATGGACGAGCTCAAACATAAAGCAGATGAGCCCCACCAGGTAGTCCGCCGGCTCGTTGCGCTCGTCACGCGCGACGCAGCGATGCTCGTCAAAGGCGGTAAGCGCCGGTGTCGAGAAGTGGCTGGCGAGAAACGTGTCCTCATCCACCTTGAGGATGGTGTCGACGGTGCTGTCGGCGATGGTGCGCATAATGTCGATCTTGTCGCCATCGCGCACGATCTCGCAGAAGCTCCGTGTACGGGTGTCGAGTTCCGTGGGCAGGCGAAAATCACTGTGGTGGGCGATGCTCGCGCGGATCAGTTCGTCCTCTGCCGGGTCATCGATAAAGTCGCGGATGCTCGTTACGGCGGGTGCATCGGCGGGATTCTCGCCAAAGAGGACCTCGATGCCCAGCGCTGCATGGCTCATGCTCTCGGCGTCCTTAAAGGTGTCCCAGCGCCGCAACTGCTCAAAGCGGCCCATATCGTGTAGCAGGCCGCAAAGCCATGCCAGGTCAATATCTTCTGACGACCAGCCCTGCTCGCGCGCTACGGCATCGCATGCCTCGGCCACGTGGTACGTATGCTCGATTTTGAGCGCGATGCGTGGGTTGGTGGCGTCGTAGGCATCGGTGTAGCTTTTGAAGGCCGCGCGCGCCCGGTCTCGATCGATAGCTGTCATAATGACTTCCTAAAAAGTTGTGTCTTTCGATCCGGTGGCAATTGTAGGTGAACTTTATTGCCACCGGTTGATATTTCTGCTGCGTTGCAAGGCGCGCTGCAGACGACTTACCAGAATGGGAGTGGCATGGTCCTTAGGATCTTTAAAATCGTCTGGCCAGTGATGCTTACCTATATTGCAATAGGCGCGCCGTGCGGAATGATCATGGGGCAGACGGGAATGGAGCCCTGGATGGTCTTTGCTCTGAGCAGCACGTTTGTGACGGGCAGCGGCCAGTTTATGATCTGCAATCTTTGGCTGGCGGGCGTGCCTGCAGCATCGATCGTCGCGAGCGTTGCTGCCATCTCCTCGCGCTTTGCGCTTTACTCGGCATCGATCGCGCCGCATCTGACGGGTGCCTCGAAGCGTCAGACGCTGGCTGTTGCCGCGACACTTACCGAGGAGGCATATGGCATCTCGCTTGCCAAGTTGGTTGAAGGGGAGGATTGGGGCCCGCGCGAGTCCTTCGTGCTCAACGTGATTCTCATCGCAACATGGGGCGTTTCGTGTACGATGGGCGCCATCGTCGGCGCCGTTGTCGATGTTCCCACCGCCATTGCGGCCTTTGTCTGCACCTCGCTCTTTATCTGCCTGCTCTTTTCGCAGCGGCTGTCGCGCGGCAACGTTGTCGCGGCGGTTTCGGGCGCGGTGTCCGTCGCCGTATGCAAGTTCTTGGGCCTCACGAATATTGCCGTGCCGGCAAGCGTCGTGGCCGGCATTGCCATTGCGTTGGCGTGCGATGCTGTATTTGACGGAAGAGGTGCCCGCGATGCCCGTTAACGAGTTCTTGGTTCTGTGGCTGTCGTCGTGGGCTGCTATCGCGTTCTTTCGCATCGCGCCGGCGTTCGCCTTGCGCGGGCGGACCCTGTCGCCCCGCATTACCGAGGCCCTGGGCTATATCCCGCCCGCCGCCTTTGCCGCGCTGGTCGCCAACGACTTGGTGAGCCCCGGCGCGTTCGACGCGGGACTCTGGCCTGCCTTGGTTCCCTGGATTGCGGCCGCCGGCGTCGTGGTCGTGGCGGTCAAGACAAAATCGATGCTGTGGTGCTGCGTCTCGGGCATCGTACTCTATATTGTCTTGAGCCTTATATAGGGGTGGCGTCGCGGGCGCCGAATCTCGTTCCATCCCAACTCGTCGGATTTTTCACCGAGCTGGTCTATTTCTTCTGGTACCATGGTCAAACTTTACTGTAGCAAAGCGTGACGTGGGCTTTTGTATCCCGTCAGCGGAAATGGGGGTTTCATGGCACAGGAAGCGACCGCCAACGAGCAAAAGAAATTCAAGGTCCCGCGCATCCCGGGCGACATCATGATCTATCCGATGATCGTCGGTCTTTTGCTCAACACCTTCTGCCCGCAGGTTTTTGAGATCGGCGGCTTCTTTACGGCTGCCTGCCGCGGTGGCTCCAATACCATCGTCGCCGCGATCCTGCTGTTTGTGGGCGCCGGCATCAGCTTTAAGTCCACGCCGGGTGCCATCAAGACCGGTATCGTCGTGCTGATCCCCAAGCTGGTCGTCGCAGCGGCTCTCGGCCTGGGCGTGGCATATTTCTTTAACGACAACTTCCTGGGTCTGAGCTCCGTGTCTATCATCGGCGGCATCACGTTTTGCAACATGGCGCTCTATACGGGCATCATGGGCGAGTTCGGTGATGAGTCCGAGCAGGGCGCCGTCGGTATCCTGTTCTTTACGGCTGGCCCCGCCGTCACGATGATCATCCTCGGTGTTTCCGGCCTCGCCAACATTCCCATTGGCACCATTATCGGCTCCATCTTGCCACTCGTTATTGGCATGGTTCTGGGCAACCTGTTCCCGTTTATCAAGAACCTGCTGGTTCCCGGTGCCAATCCCGCGATTGCCGTCATCGGATTTCAGCTCGGTGCGTCCATGAGCCTGTCGAGCTTTATCACCGGCGGTATTTCCGGCATCTTGCTGGGCCTTGTCACGCTGTTTGTCGTCGGTCCCATCACCTTTGCGTTCGAGCGTCTGTGCGGCGGCAATGGCAAGGCCGCTGTGGCTTGCTCCACCATTGCCGGCACGGCTATGACCACACCGGTTGCCCTCGCCGAGGTCGCACCGCGCTACGCCGAGCTTGCGCCCACCGCGTACGCTCAGATCGCCACCGCCGTTATCATCACGGCGATCATGGCTCCGATTCTGACTGGCTGGGTCGACAAGAAGTTCTGCCAAGGCAAGGAGGATCTGTCGCCTGTCGGTGTCGAGGCCATCGAGGAAGCCGTCGCGACTGACATCGATGGCGAGTAGCAATCGATACCCATCAATGATGCCGGCGTGTGCAATTCGCGCCGTATGGGCGCCCGAACAGAAACTGTTTTGCAGTGATGTTCGGGCGCTCTGCTATTATCCCCTTTACCCCTGCGGAGTAAAGGGGTGTTTATTGCCCTGATTCGAATTGGGCGATTCTGACCACTTGGGTATTGAAGGGATGGCGCTAGTGGTTAAGGCACTCAAGATTGAGATATTCGTGCTATGCATGATTGTTCTTATCGGGCTTGCCGTGCGAAGTCGTCGCTCCTTGTTCTCGAGCACCCAGCAGCTATTGTTTAGCATGCTGGGCTACACGTCTGCTGCCTACATTTTCTTCGATATGATCTGGACGCTCTCGGATGGCTTGAGCACTCCTGTAGGCATCACGGCCAACTGGATTTCCAACGCGGTTTCGTTTTCGCTCTTTGCTATCGCGTGTCTCATTTGGTTTATCTATTCCGAGACGGTGCAGGGTTCTCGCCTTTTGACCTCGCGCTATAGGGTGGTGCTTGTAGCGTTGCCTACGGCTCTGGTGGTCGCGCTGGCGTTTACCAGTTACTGGACGCACGCCCTGTTCTATATCGATTCGCAGGGCGTGTATCGTCGCGGCTTTGCCTATATGATCCAGCCCATCGTCAGCTACTGTTACGTTATACATACGTCCCTGCATGCATTTGTGCAATCTCGCAGGGTCGAGAGCCTGCAGACGAAGGCCATCTATCGAACCTTGGCATTTTTCGCCATTCCGGCCCTGGTGGGCGGTACCTTTCAGGTCGTATACTCGGTGCCCGGCCTTTGTGTCGGCATAATGATTAGCATGTTGCTGCTCTACATCATCTACCAGGAGCAGCTCATCTCGACCGACCCGTTGACTGGACTTAACAATCGCAACCGTTTTGAGACCTATATGCTGTCGCTCTTCTCAAATGTGGATCAGGCCGAAGATGTATATCTGCTTATGATGGACGCCGACGGCTTTAAGCAGATTAACGATCGCTATGGGCATGTGGAGGGCGACCACGCTCTTCAGGTCATATCTGCTGCGCTCAAAGAAGTCTGCTCGGCGTCTGGCGGCTTTATCGCACGTTATGGTGGCGATGAGTTCGTGGTGCTCCAAAAGGCAGTGGCGGAACAGGATATCATGCATCTGTGCGCGACAATCAACGACGAGCTCGCGCGCGCCGAGGTTCCGTATCTGTTGCGGATGTCCATCGGCTACGCACGGGTTGGTGATGGCGTCGATACCTGGCAAGACTTGCTTCGTGCTGCCGACGCGGAGCTCTACCGCGTCAAGGCCGAGAAAAAGAAAGCCGGCGTCCAGATACGCTAGAAAAAGGGGCGCACGCTTGCGTGCGTGGCGGCCCTCAGCTCACCGATGTACTCCATTAAACTAAAGTATGTGAATCTCTCTGCTAAATAAGGGCAGTTCGCTAGGCTTTTTTGGGTTTGTTGACGATGATGATGCCGCCGCAGACCAACAGCAGGGCAACGATGACGGTAACGGGGCTCGTGCCGGCGCCCTCGCCGAGCAGCAGCGCGCTCAGCAGCACACCAAAGACGGGGTTCATAAAGCCAAAGACCGAGACGCGGCTGACGGGGTTGACGGCAAGCAGGCGCGACCACAGCGAGTAGGCTACTGCGGAGATAAGCGCCATGTAGATGATGAGCGCGATGGCGGGGGCAATCGCCGTGGGGGAGAGCGCGCCACCCATCAAAAAGCCGATGGCGGTGAGGGCCAGGCCGCCGACCAAGAACTGCCACCCGGCAAGTAAGACGCCGTTGTGCTCGCGCGAGAAGATGCCGATCAGGCAGGTCGAAAGGGCACCCGCGACGGTGGAGGCCAGGATAAAGCCCTCGCCGTCGAGCGTAAAGCCAAAGGTGCCGCCCGCGCTCGAAAGGTTGACGAGCGCGACACCGGCAAAGCCCAGCACACAGCCGAGCACCTTGGCCACATCGAGCTTTTCGGTGCGAAACGCCAGGGCGGCAAAGAGGATGGCTAGGAAGTTGGCGCTGGCCTCGATGATGGAGCTCGACATGGCGCTGGCGCGCGAGAGTCCCAGGTAGAAAAAGAAGTACTGGCCGATAGTCTGGAAGAGCGACAACGTGAGGATGGGCTTGATGTCGCGCGCTTGCGGAACGAGCGGACGGCGCTGGGCCACGCTCATGCCAACAATGACCAGCATACCGGCAAGGGTGAAGCGCAGACCCGCGAAGAGCAGCTGCGAGGCGCTATCGTGCGCGGGGATGCCAAAGAGCGCATAGCCGATTTTGATGCAGGGGAAAGCCGACCCCCAGAGCGCGCAACAAACAAGGCAGCCCAGGATGAGTCCGGGTAGGGTGGCGAGATACGGCTTGCGGCTTTCCATGGTGTCCTTCCTGTATGCGCGAAGCAAAAAAGAACCCGCCACCGGGTGTGCCGGTGGCGGGTGACGTTACCCGAGGGGATTGTACCCGATGGGAAAGCTTTAGGCGAAGTAGGCTACGCCGCTCTCAAAGATCGGCATGAACTTATCGCCGGGGACATGCTCGGGCACGTTGCGGTACAGGT
The DNA here is from genome assembly GCA_959596495.1 of uncultured Collinsella sp. Taxonomy (GTDB): domain Bacteria; phylum Actinomycetota; class Coriobacteriia; order Coriobacteriales; family Coriobacteriaceae; genus Collinsella. The sequence goes on from CAUFXK010000023.1 coordinate 19,268, forward strand.
TGTCGCCGCGACGCTCGGCGTGGCCCATCTTGCCCAGGACGCGGCCGTCGGGGCTCGTGATGCCCTCGATGGCGAGTGCGGAGCCGTTGGGGTTGACGGAAAGATCCATGCTGGGCTTGCCGTCCTCGCCCACGTACTGCGTGGCGACCTGGCCGTTGGCGATAAGCTGGGCGAGCACCTCGTCGTTAGCGACGAAGCGGCCCTCGCCGTGACTGATGGCGACGGTGTAGGGGTCGTCCAGGCTGCACTGCGACAGCCACGGGGACAGGTTGGACGAGATGCGGGTGCGCACCAGACGGCTCTGGTGGCGACCGATGGTGTTGAACGTCAACGTGGGCGCATCGGGCGTGGCGTCGACGATGTCGCCGTAGGGCACCAGGCCGAGCTTGATCAGGGCCTGGAAGCCGTTGCAGATTCCCAGCATCAGGCCATCGCGGGCCTTGAGCAGGTCGCGGACTGCCTCGGTGACCTCGGGAGCGCGGAAGAACGCCGTGATGAACTTGGCAGAGCCGTCGGGCTCGTCGCCGCCCGAGAAGCCGCCGGGGATCATGACGATCTGGCTTGTACGGATGCGGCGGGCAAGCTCGTGGGTGCTCTCGGCGACGGCCTCGGGCGTGAGGTTGTTGATCACGAAGGTGTCGGCCTCGGCACCGGCGGCACGGAAGGCGCGGGCGCTGTCGTACTCGCAGTTGTTGCCGGGGAACACGGGGATGATCACGCGCGGGCGGGCGATCTTGGCGCCGCCGTACACGTGGATATCCTTGGCGCGGAAGTCGATGGTCTCGACCTCGGGGGTCTCGCCGGCGCTGCGGTAGGCGAAGACGCCCTCGATGCCGCTCTCCCAGGCCTCCTGGAGCTCGGCGAGCTCGATGACCTCGGAGCCGGTGTCGATGACATAGCCCTCGACGGTGGTGCCCAGGGGCTCGACGACAACGCCGTCGGCGACCTCGGGCAGCTCGGCATCCTCGGCGAGCTCGACGATAAAGCTACCGTAGAGCGGGGTGAAGAGGCTCTCCACGTCCACATCCTCGGCAAGCTCGATACCGATCTGGTTGCCGACGCACATCTTAAAGAGGCTCTCGGCGCCGCAGCCGTAGCCGGGCGTGGAGACGGCCAGGGCGTCGCCGGTAGCGGTGAGCGCCTCGACGGCGTCAAACGCGGCGAGCAGCTGCTGGGCATCGGGGCGGTAGTCCTCACCATAGGTGGCGGGGGCGATACGGACGACGCGGTGTGTGAGGCCCTTGAACTCGGGGGAGACAGCGCGCGCCGCCTTGCCCACGGCGACAGCGAAGCTGATCAGGGTCGGCGGAACGTTGAGCTCGCCGGCCTCGTCCTCAAACGAGCCGCTCATGGAGTCCTTGCCGCCGATGGCGCCGGCACCCAGGTCGACCTGGGCCATAAGGGCGCCTAGGACGGCTGCCATGGGCTTGCCCCAACGCTCGGCCTCGGTGCGCAGACGCTCGAAGTATTCCTGGAAGGAGAGGTAGGCGCGCTTGTGCTCAAAGCCGGCGGCTACGAGCTTGGCGATGGACTCGACCACGGACAGGTAAGCGCCCGCAAACTGGTCGGCCTCCATCAGGTAGGGGTTGAAGCCCCATGCCATAGCGCTTGCCGTGGTGGTCTCGCCGTCCACGGGGAACTTGGCGACCATAGCCGAGCTGGGGGTGAGCTGCGTCTTGCCGCCAAAGGGCATGAGCACGGTCGCGGCACCGATGGTGGAGTCGAAGCGTTCGGAAAGGCCCTTGTTGGAGGCGACGTTGAGGTCGGTGACCAGCGAGGTCATGCGCTCGGCAAGCGTGGTGCCGGCCCAGCTGGGCTGCCACACGCTGCGGGCGCAGACGTGGGCGACCTGGTGCTTGGGTGCACCGTTGGAGTTGAGGAACTCGCGGGATAGGTCGACGATGGCGACGCCGTTCCAGGCCATGCGCATGCGCGGCTCGGCGGTAACCTCGGCGATAACGGTCGCCTCGAGGTTCTCCTCGGCGGCGTAACCCATGAACTCCTCGACATCACCGTCGGCGACGGCGCAGGCCATGCGCTCCTGGGACTCGGAGATAGCGAGCTCGGTGCCGTCCAGGCCGTCGTACTTCTTGGTCACGGTGTCCAGGTCGACATACAGGCCGTCGGCAAGCTCGCCTACGGCGACCGAGACGCCGCCGGCGCCAAAGTCGTTGCAGCGCTTGATCAGACGGCAGGCGTCGCCGCGGCGGAACAGACGCTGCAGTTTGCGCTCGACCGGGGCGTTGCCCTTCTGGACCTCGGCGCCCGAGGTCTCGATGGACTCGGTGTTCTGGGTCTTGGAGGAGCCAGTGGCACCGCCGATGCCGTCACGGCCGGTGCGGCCGCCCAGCAGGATGATTTTGTCGGTGGGGGCGGGGCACTCGCGACGCACGTGGTTTGCCAGGGTAGCGCCCACGACGGCGCCGACCTCCATGCGCTTGGCCACGTAGCCGGGGTGATAGAGTTCGTTGACCTGACCGGTGGCAAGGCCGATCTGGTTGCCGTAGCTGGAGTAGCCGGCGGCAGCAGTGGTCACAAGCTTGCGCTGCGGCAGCTTGCCCTCGAGCGTCTCGGAAACCGGGACGGTGGGGTCGCCGGCGCCGGTGACGCGCATGGCCTGGTACACATAGCTGCGGCCCGAGAGCGGGTCGCGGATGGCACCGCCCACGCAGGTGGCGGCACCGCCGAAGGGCTCGATCTCGGTCGGGTGGTTGTGGGTCTCGTTCTTAAAGAGGAACAGCCAGTCCTGGTCCTCGCCGTCGACATCGACCTTCACCTTGACGGTGCAGGCGTTGATCTCCTCGGACTCGTCGACATCGGTCATGACGCCGGTCTTCTTAAGGTACTTGGCGCCGATGGTGCCCATGTCCATGAGGCAGACGGGCTTGGCGTCGCGACCGAGCTCGTGGCGCATTTCCATGTAGCGGTCGAAGGCCTGCTGCACCACGGCGTCGTCGATCGTCACGTCGTCCAGGACGGTGCCGAAGGTGGTGTGGCGGCAGTGATCGGACCAGTAGGTGTCGATCACGCGGATCTCGGTGATGGTGGGGTCGCGATCCTCATCGCGGAAGTACTGCTGGCAGAAGGCGATGTCCGCCTCGTCCATGGCAAGACCGCGCTCGGAGATAAAGGCGGCAAGGCCGGCCTCGTCGAGCTCGCGGAAGCCGTCGAGCACCTCGACGGGCGCAGGCTCGGGGGTCTCCATGTACAGTGTCTTGGGCAGGTCGAGCGAGGCGATGCGCGCCTCGACGGGGTTCACCACGTAGTGCTTGATGGCCTCGACGGCGGCTTCGTCCAGAGCGCCCGAGATCATATAGACCTTGGCGGAGCGCACGGCGGGGCGCTCGCCCTGGCTGATGAGCTGCACGCACTCGCTGGCGGAGTCGGCGCGCTGGTCAAACTGGCCAGGCAGGAATTCGACGGCAAAGACGGCGCCATCGCTTGCGGGAAGCTCGTCGTAGGTCACATCGACCTGGGGCTCGCTAAAGACGGTCGGCACGCAGGAGCGGAAAAGCTCCTCGTCGATGCCCTCGACGTCGTAGCGGTTGATGATCCTCAGGGCCTCGATGCCCTTGATGCCGAGAATTTCGGTCAGCTCGCCCTTGAGCTGCTGAGCCTCGACGTCGAACCCGGGTTTCTTCTCCACGTAGATACGAGAGACCATTGGTTCCTGCCTTCCTGATCGGTTGGGCGTACGGTACGGTATGCGGCAGCGGTCGGTTTGCGGGGTCTGCCCTGCGGTCGCCTTGAGCCACATGTTTGTAAACCTCACTATGATACGACAGCTCGCGGCGCGTTGAGGACGGCGAGGGTGCTACAGTGAAGCGCAAACAAGAGAAAGGCATCACATGGCATTCGTTTCGCTCGCCATCATCGCACTCGTGGCCTTTGCGAGTCCTTTTATCGCCTCGGCGATTCCCGGAAAACCCGTTCCCGAGACGGTCTTTTTGCTCGTGCTCGGCGCGGTGCTGGGACCCCATATGCTCGGCGTCATCCATGTAGATGCTGAGGTCTCGCTTGTGTCCGAGCTGGGCCTGGCCTTTTTGTTCCTGCTTGCCGGCTTTGAGATCGATCCCAAGAGCATCACGGGCGTCGAGGGGCGCTACGGCTTGGCGACGTGGGTCGTCACGTTTGGTATCGCCTGGCTTGCCGTGCGCTTTACCCCGTGGTTCTCAGTCAGTCATTTCGACGGTATCGCCGTGACGCTTGCCCTCACTTCGACGGCGCTCGGTACGCTTGTGCCCATCATGCGTGAGCGCTCGCTCACCGGCACGCGCGTGGGCGACTCGATTCTCGCGTATGGCACTTGGGGCGAGCTCGGTCCCGTGCTCGCCATGTCGGTGCTGTTGTCTGCCCGCACTGGCATCCAAACGCTCGTTATCCTTGGCTTGTTTGCGGTGGTTTGCGTGTTGCTGGCCGTGGTCCCAAGCCGCTCCAAGCGCGTCGGCAGCCGCTTCTTTGCGTTTGTTGAGGAGCGCGCCGATACCACGTCGCAGACCTTCGTGCGCCTGACGGTGCTCATCCTGGTCACGCTCGTGGCGTTCTCGGCCGTCTTTGATCTCGACATCGTGTTGGGTTCTTTTGCCGCCGGCTTTGTCCTGCGCTATATCATCCCCGAGGGCAACCATACGCTCGAGACCAAGCTCGACGGCCTGGCCTACGGCTTTTTGATTCCGGTGTTCTTTACCGTATCGGGCGCAAAGATCGACCTGACGGCCGTGGCGTCGCGCCCGGGCTTGCTCGCGGGCTTTATCGTGGCGTTGTTGATTATTCGTGCCGTGCCCATTCTTATCTCTATGAGCATTTGTCCTGCGACGCGCGATGTCTCGGCGTATGGCCGCATCACCGTGGCGCTCTACTGCACCACGGCGCTGCCGATCATCGTTGCCGTGACAAGCGTTGCCGTCAACGCGGGTGCGCTGTCGCAAGACATCGCGTCGGTTATGGTTGCCGCCGGCGCCATCACGGTGTTCTTGATGCCATTGCTCGCGCAGCTCTTCTACCGCGTGGTCGACGCCGCACCGGTCGCCGCCGTGGCAGAGGTTGCCGAGCATCCATCCGATGCGCTCGACATCTTGCGCGCCCACCACGACCTAGCGAGCTTGCTCGCGCGCGAGCATGAGCTGCTGACTTCGCATGGCCATGGTCGCGTATTCGAGGGCCTGCCTACGCTCGATACGATTGCCGAGCGTCTTTC
>CAUFXK010000024.1 GCA_959596495.1 uncultured Collinsella sp.
GATTGCGAGCTCGACATCGCGGGGATTCTCATACAGGCCGACCATATGCTGGTGGAACTGTTCGACGGCTCGTTTGCTAAACCCGACGAGCGCGATGACCAGATGGCGCAGATACTCGAGGCGCTCGATATCCGCGGGCTTAAGGCGCCATCCATTTGGCTGCGTATGGTGCTGGCGGCGCGGCGCCTGCTCGCGGGCTTGCCCGTGACCGACGATGTGGCATTTGGCGAGCTCGACCGCTTTGCGGTGCGTGTTCGTGACAATCAAATTCAGCTGTTTGGGCTATTGCTGGAGGGCTGGCAATCGCTGGCGGAGGGGCGGCCGGTCAACGCAAAGTTCCGCGCGGTCCAGGTGCTCAAGCTCGCCGACGAATCGATTACGTACATGCGCGAAAACGCGTTGCTGCTGGAGCGCGTGGCGTATCTGCGCAATACGTCGCTGGTATCGGTTCGCGAAGAGGCAGAGCTGCTCGATATTAGCAAGACACGGGTCGGTGGCTCAGAAGCCTGGATCGTGGCACTGCATTTGGCCGCTGCGGGCCGCGATAGCGATCTTGCGGCCTGGATGTCCATGAATCGCGCGGGGATTCTGGAGCCATCGTATCGGCTCTTTGCGCGCCTTGCCATGCATTGTCTGGGCGAGCCGGCGACCAGGATTCGCAAGAAGCTTCCCGTGCGCGAGCTGTCGCGGTACTCGCTGCGCGACGATTTGGAAGGGGAGGGCGAGCGCCTGTTCCAGGCCGGTGAGGTTGAAGCCGTTGATACCATCGACCATATCGAGATTCGCATGTTTGGTGCGTTTCGCGCCGAGCGCGACGGGTTTCCCATCACGGATAAAATGTGGCGCCGCAAGAAGGCGGCGACGCTTGCCGAGCGGCTTGCACTGGGCATGGATGCGCTCGTCGACCGCGAGACGCTGGCAATGGAGCTGTGGCCCCATGCCGAGTTCAATAGCGCCCGCAACAACCTGTACTCGACGATATCGCGCTTACGGTCGGCTTTGGGACCGACGCCGGATGGCAAGTCGTGCGTGCTCATCCAAAATGAATGCATCGGACTCAACGGCGACTACGTCAAGACCGATGTGCGGCTGTTTGACCAGATAAGCCGCGAGGTTTTGGGAAATCGCACGGGTGCGCGTGGGCCCCATTTAGTTGAGCTGTGCCTTAAGATTGAGCAGCTTTATGCCGGACCGCTGTATGTTCCCAATGGCTGTAACCCCACCTACTTTTTGCGTATGCGACGCATTATGCAGTCAAAGTACATCGATTGCATGATCAAGGGAGCAAATGCCGCCCTAGAAGAAAACGACCTGCAGTCGGCGATTTGGCTGGCGGAGTCGGGGCTTCGGCAGGAAACAGCGCGTGAGGATATGGTGCGCTGCGCCATGCGCGTCTACAGTGCGGCGGGGCGGCGGCGCGATATCGTCGAGCTGTACAGCGGGCATATGCACCATCTAAGGGAGCAGGTCAATGGCGTGCCCGAGCCCGAGACGCGGCGTCTATACGAGCGCTTGGTGGAGGGACGGCTCAATCGCGTGCTGGTCGAGCGATAAAAAACGGGCGCCCGAAGTACTTGGGTACCCGTAAGCTTGCTATGTGTTGGCTCGCCGGATCATTGGCTCTTAGACGAGCTTGATCTTCTCGATATCCTTGCGCGAGGACTCGCGATACAGCGAGAACTTGCGGCCGATGACCTGGACGACCTCGGCGTGGCAGCGCTCGGCGAGCTCCTCGGCGGCCTCGCGGGCAGAAAGGCTGGAGCCGTCCAGCACAGAGCACTTAACGAGCTCGTGCTTCTCCAGGTAGGCGACCGTCTGCTCGACGGTGCCCTCGTTGATATCGGACTTGCCGATGATGATGGCGGGGTTGAGGTGATGGGCCATGCTGCGAAGCTGCTTGACCTGGGCTCCTGTCAGTGCCATGGGTTCTCGCTTTCTATGTATGGGGCGCCCCGCGACGGGGCCTTAATCTACGTGAGCTGTCCCACGATAGCGCAGGAACGGTGCGGTGTGGGGCGCGTTTGCCCAGTTCAAAAAGAATGCGGATGCCGAGGTGATGGGCAGCGCAGGCTGTGAACGGGCTACGGGCGGGATTCAGAGACCGGTTCCCATGCAATAAACGCCCAGCGAACCTTACGGATATGGTCGAGCATATAGCGCCCCTGCGGCACGCCCTTGGAGCCCGGCTCACCGGCATGGGGATTCTCGATCATGTGCTGAGCGATATAGTCGCGCAGGCGGTCGATCTTATCCTCGTTGCCATGCTCGAGCATACGGGAAAAATCTGCTACGCCCGCCTCAAGGCTATCGAAGGTATCGCGACGAGGCGATTCAAAGTATGTAACCTGCGGCAGGGCACCCATCTGAATGAGGATGTTGAAGGCGTACACAAAGCCATTACTGCAGGTAACCGAGGCGCCGATAGCGTTCATCAAGTGCAGATCATAGCGCGGGCTGGAGTTGGCGACCATCGTGACAGCACAACGCCGACGAGCCGTACGATCAAGCTTGGCAAGCGCACCTTTTAGATTGGTCGTCGTAACCGACCGACTGGCAAAGGCAACATCCACCGCTTTCGTGACCGGTCCAACCAAATCCCAATCATCATCCCAAGCAAGCTCAAGCGGCGTAATGCGATCCTCGAGCCCATAGTACTCAATGCCAGCATCAAGCGTGCCCAACATAGCAGGGGAAAAGTCAGCAGCAATTACAGGATGCCCAGCCTGAGCAAGCGGAATAGCGATCGACCCAGCCCCGCACCCCATATCCAGCACGGATTCACCAGGCTTTAACGCCAACAACTTCATAAAGTCCCGGGCATACGGGGCAGTCTCCAACGGCCGAAAATGCCGAGCCCGCTTATCCCATTCAAAAGAATCATCAGCCCGCCGCCGATCGGCTTGCAGACGCATCCATTCGCCATTCCAATCCGCAGAAAGCAGCTCAGATTGAATTACACCATCAGCCACGGGCCATCCCCCTCACAACAAAAAAGCGGCTCCTCCCAAAAGAAGAGCCGCAACCAGCATATATCAGAAAGAACCGATCCAACGCCAAGCCGTCATACCAGCAAAGTGGAGCAGAAGCGAAGCGACTGCAACCGGGATAGAACCCAACCGAGGTCCCGTTGTGCGGGAGCCCCGGGGAGGGCAAATATATAAGGTCGATCGCGAGTTCCGCACGAGCCGGAGAGCACTTAATGTGCTCTCCGTGCGAGTCAGGACTGTCCGAGCAGGCGACCTTATATATTTGCCCTCCCCGGGGCTCCTCGCCCGAACCCCTCAGCTAGTTCTTCAGCGAGTTCAGCGGTGCCGGGAAGCGTCCACCGCGATGGGCAAGCACGGTGCCGGCGTTGGGGTTCACCGGCATGATGGGCGCACGGCCGAATAGGCCGCCGTACTCGACGCAGTCACCCACGCCCTTGCCGATGGCGGGAATCACGCGGACGGCCGTGGTCTTGTTGTTGATGACGCCGATGGCCATCTCGTCGGCGATGATGCCGGCGATGGTCTCGACTGGGGTGTCGCCGGGGATGGCGATCATGTCCAGGCCGACGGAGCACACACAGGTCATGGCCTCGAGCTTCTCGAGCGAAAGCGCACCGGCCTCGACGGCGGCGATCATGCCGGCGTCCTCGGACACGGGGATGAAAGCGCCGGAGAGACCGCCCACGCTGGAGCTGGCCATGACGCCGCCCTTCTTGACGGCATCGTTGAGCATGGCGAGCGCGCAGGTCGTGCCCGGGCCGCCGCAGGTGCCCACGCCGATGATCTCGAGGATGCGGGCAACGGAGTCACCGATGGCAGGCGTGGGGGCCAGCGACAGGTCGACAATGCCCTTCTCGACCCCCAGGCGATGGGCGGCCTCGCGGCTCATGAGCTCGCCGGCGCGGGTGATCTTAAAGGCGGTCTGCTTAATCTTTTCGGCGACTTCCATCATCGAGGCGGAATCGGGCAGCGTCTCCAGGGCTGCGGCCATAACACCGGGGCCCGAGACGCCTACGTTGATGACGGCGTCGGCCTCGCCACCGCCGTGGACGGCGCCCGCCATAAACGGGGAGTCCTCGACCATGTTGGCAAAGCAGACAAACTTGGAAGCGCCGACGGAATCCTGGTCGGCCGTGAGCTTGGCGGCATCGATGATGGTCTGGGCGGCCATAAGCACGGCATCCATGTTGATACCGGCGCGCAGGCTGGCGACGTTGACACTGGAGCAGACGCGGCTGGTGGTGGCAAGCGCCTGGGGGATGGACTGGATGACGCGGCGGTCGGCATCGCCGATGCCCTTCTGGACGAGCGCGGAGAAGCCGCCCAGGTAATCGATGCCGAGCGTCTCGGCCGCGCGGTCGAGGGCGTGCGCGATGGGGGTGAGGTCCTCATCCTTGCAGCACGCGGCGATCTGCGCCACCGGGGTGACGGAAACGCGCTTGTTGACGATGGGGATACCGTACTCGCGCTCGAGGTTCTCGGCGGTCTCGACCAGATGCTCAGCCGTGTGCGTCACGTGGTCGTAGATCTTCGTGCACATGCGGTCGAGGTTCTCGTCACCGCAACCCATGAGCGAAACACCCATGGTGATGGTCCTGATGTCGAGGTTCTGCTCCTCAACCATGCCGCGGGTTTCCGCGATTTCTGCGGGCGTGATCGCCATCCTTGCGCTCCTATCTGCCAAAACGAGCATAGTCTTTTCTATTCTAACGTGCCGCACGTGCCAAGTGGCGCATGCGGCACGTTTTGGTGCTCGGTTGTTTCCGTTGTGTTACTGCCCAAAGACCTCTTCGGCGATGCGCGCGCTTTCGGCGGCATCCTTGGCGTAGTAGTCCGCGCCGATCTGCTTGGCGTATTCGGGGGTGAGCACGGCGCCGCCTACGATGATCTTGACGCCCGGAACCTCGGCATGGAGCAGCTTGATGGTCTCCTCCATGGCGACGACGGTGGTGGTCATAAGCGCCGAGAGGCCGACGAGTTTGATATCGCGCTCCTTGACGGTCTTGAGTACCTCCTGCGGATCGACGTCGCGGCCCAGGTCAAAGACGGTGTAGCCGTAGTTGTCGAGCAGCATTTTGACGATGTTCTTGCCAATATCGTGGATGTCGCCCTTGACGGTGGCCACGCAGATCTTGCCCTTGTCGGCAATCTCGCCGGCGGGCATCAGGCGCTTGATGGTGTCGAAGCCCACGCGTGCGGCTTCGGCCGAGGCCATGAGCTGCGGCAAGAAAAACTTGCCCTGGTCAAAGAGGACGCCAACCTCGTCGAGGGCTGGGATAAAGTGATTGTTGATGAGATCCATGGCGTCGTGGTCTGCCAGCAGACGCTCGGTCTCGGCAGCGATCTCGCCTTTGCGGCCCGAGACGACCATGCGACGAATCGGGTCGTCATTGCCGTCGGGGGTGGTGGCGCTGGCAGCGGGCGCGGCGTCGGTCGATGCGGTCTGAGCCGCCGCCGGGTTCGCGGCGATCTTGTACGGGTCGGTCCAGCCGGCGTAGCGTTCGATGTATCCGGTCGAGCCCTCGTCCTCAACGCTCAGGACGCGATAGCTGTAGACGGTATCCATAAAGCGCTTGGAGCCCGGGTTCATGATGGGGGCGTCCAGGCCCGCGCCAAAAGCGGCAGCCAAAAAGACCGAGCCCAGCAGCGGGCGGGCGGGCAGACCAAAGCTGATGTTCGACACGCCGAGCGCGCATTTGACGCCCAGACGCTCCTTGCACAGGGACATGGCGCGCAGGATCTGCTCGGCCTGGCGCTGGTTGGTCGAGGCGGTCATGACCAGGCAGTCGATGAGGATACGGTCCGGGCCGATGCCGTAGCGGGCGGCCTCGGCCACGATGCGCTCGGCGATGGCGAAGCGGGCCTCGGCGGTATCGGGGATGCCGCCTTCGTCGAGCGTGAGGCCAACGACGTTGGTTCCATAGTGGGCGACCAGCGGAAAGATCTCATCCATGATTTGCTGTTTGCCATTGACGGAGTTGATGATGGGCTTGCCGGCATAGCGGCGTACGGCGGCCTCGACGGCTGCGGGGTCGGTGGAGTCGATCTGCAGCGGCAGGAGCGTGGAGCCCTGGAGCTGCTCGGTGGCCTGCTGGATAATCTTGACCTCGTCGATCTCGGGCAGGCCCACGTTAACGTCCAGGATATCGGCGCCCTGCTCCTGCTGGCTGATGCCTTGGCTCACGACGTAGTCCAGGTCGCCGTCACGCAGGGCCTGCTGCAGACGCTTTTTACCGGTGGGATTGATGCGCTCGCCGATGACGGCGATCTTGTGGCCGTCGCAGGGAAGGTCCACGACCGTCTGGGCGCTTGTGACCGACATGCTGGGCTTGCGGTGGCGCGGACTGGGCGTGTGGTTGTCGATAAGCGTGCGCAGGGCCGCCATGTGCGCGGGCGTGGTACCGCAGCATCCGCCGACGACGCTCACGCCGTCCTCAATCATGCCGGCGACGGCCTCGGCGTACTCGGGTGCCTGGATATCAAAGACGGTGTTGCCGTCATCGTCCACACGGGGGAGTCCCGCATTGGCCTGTACCATAACGGGCTTGTCGGTAACGGTGAGCATACGCGCGGCGAGTCCTCGGAGCTCGGCCGGTCCCTGGCTGCAGTTGATGCCCAAAACGTCGGCGCCGATGGCATCGAGCGTGATGGCGGCGACCTCGGGACTAGTACCCAGGAAGGTGCGGCCGTCCTCCTCAAAGGTCATGGTGGCAAAGACGGGCAGGTCGGAGTTCTCGCGACAGGCGAGGACGGCCGCCTTGATCTCGGCAAGGTCGGTCATGGTTTCGATAATAAAGAGGTCCACACCCGCGGTGACGCCGGCGCGCACCTCCTCGGCAAAGAGGTCATAGGCCTCGTCGAAGCTGAGGGTACCCAGGGGGCGAAGCAGCGCACCGATGGGGCCGATGTCGCCAGCGACGTAATGGGCACCGGCCGCGCGAGCGCAAGAGGCCGCGGCGGCAAAGACATCTGCCACGGTGGCGGCACCGTCGAGCTTGTGGGCGTTGGCACCAAAGGTGTTGGAGGTGATCACGTCGCAGCCGGCCTCGACGTACTGACGCTGGATGTCGGTGATAACCTGGGGCTCCTCAAAGTTGAGCAGCTCAGGCAGGGCGCCCGCCTTCATGCCAGCGGCCTGCAACATGGTGCCCATGCCGCCGTCAAAAAGCAGGTGCCCCGTGCCCTCGATGGCCGCACGCAGGCGATCGTCCTTAATGCGCAGATCGTCGATCGTGCGCGTCTTGTGCGTGGCACCGTTGCGACGTGCGGCATCAACGGGTGCCGCCAATGCAGTGTCGTCAGAATCATGAGTGATAAGCGGAGTAAACATCGAGGGCTCCTAATGGCTGGAATAGCAGGTGGTGTGGGCGGCGCGGAAGCGGCAGTGCTCGCGCATGCGGCATATATTGCAGGTGGGGCGGCTCTGGGCGTCGTGGACTTCGCCGTCGAACAGGCCGATCACCGCGGTCACGCTTTTGGTGGGCATGAGCAGGCTGGTGGGCGTGACGGTAAGTCCAATGAGGCGCGTGGCGTTGAGCGCGTCCACGATCGTGCGCTGGGCCGCAAGCGGGCAGTCGCCGTAGCCGGGACTAAAGCGCCAGTTATCGGCGAGTCCGTGTGCGGCGGCCGCAGCCTTGACCTGCTGGTCCATTTGCTCAACGGCGGCTTCCACGTAGGCCGAACACGCGGCGTCGAGCACGGCTCCCTCGAGGGGCTGCTGGGCTCCCGTGGTGCGCAGGCGGCGTTCGGCGTCCATGCCGAGGGTGCATGCCATGAGCGCGGCCATGCGGGCGTCCTTAAGGTGGCGATAGATATCGCGACCGCGCAGCTCAACGTTGGTACCGACCAGGCGGATGCAGGGCTCTCCCTGCTCGTCCACGCCCGCAGCGTCGACGGCAAACACGCGGCGCACGCCACGGGGCTCAATGTCCAGTTCCAGGCGTTCAACGACAAGCTCGATACGCTGCGACAGCTCGGGCTCAATCTGCTGACCGCCGTAGCCCAGATAGCGCAGCATTTCGGCACGGTCGACGCGGGGATGGTGGGCATCATCGATACGATAAAGCGCCGGCGACGCAAGGTCGGCCGGCACTTCGACAGCGGTTGTATCGATGTGCGGTTTTTCCATTACCTCAGGCGCTCCATAATGGTTGCGGCGATTGCAGGACGGTTCATAGTGTACAGGTGCAGACCGTCGGCGCCGTGCTCCTTAAGGTCGCAAAGCTGACGGCCGGCATAATCTACACCGGCTGCCTGCAGGCTCTCGGGGTCGTTCTCGTACTTGGCGAGGATCTTGATGACGGGGGAGGGCAGCGATGCGCCGCACATAAAGACCATGCGGCTGATCTGCGACTTGCCCATAAACGGCATGATGCCCGCGGTAATGGGCATGGTGATACCTGCCTTGTCGGCAAGCTCGCGAAAACGGTAGAAGCATTCGTTGTCAAAGAAGAGCTGCGTTACAAAGAAGCTCGCGCCGGCATCTTGCTTTTGTTTGAGGTATTCGACCGAAACGTTGAGGTCCTCACAGGCAATGTGGCCCTCGGGGTAGGCCGCGGCGCCCACACAAAAGCCGGCGTCGACAAGCTCGGGGATGAGGTCGCGGGCGTAGGCGTAGTCCGAGGCGGGCTTGTCATCCTCGGTCGCGCCAGCGGGCAGATCGCCGCGCAGGGCCAGGATGTTTTCTACGCCGGCGGAGCGGTATTCATCGATCTTGGCGGCGATATCGGCATGTGTGCGGCCAACGCAGGTGAGGTGCGCCACCGAGGGCGTATCGAATTCGCTCGTAATCATATGCGCGATGGGGGCGGTGGTGGCGCCGTTGCCCGAGCCGCCGGCCGAGCAGGTGACCGAGACAAAGCTCGGCGAAAGCTTGCACAGATTGCCTGCCACCTCGCGAGCCGTGTCGAGGGAAAGCTCGCCCTTGGGCGGAAACATCTCAAACGAAACGGGTGCGGTGCCCTGGGATGCCGCCTGCTTAAAAACCTCGTCGACGCGCATATCGTGCTCCTTTAGATATTTAGTGCGATGTATTGTAAGGATTCTACAGCACCACTGTGCCACGGTGGAGTTTCACTCGCTATTTGGGGATACCAATCAAAGATGCCTTGCTATCGACATTCCCTATAGCAGAGCGGCTCAATTTGATACGGGCTATAAAGACTGGTATCTGATGCGAAATACCAGTTAATAGAGCCCCATCCCAAATTGACTACCCTTAAACCATGGGGAGAGGTCTGCAATTTATACAGTTGATTGGCTGTTGAGGGCGGCAACGCCGCCGCGATGCGGTAACCTCATTGATTGGTTTCGTGACAGCAACATAACGGTAATGTTGCGGAAACACGACGAGCCTAATCTATGACTCGTTCGTTAGTAATCAACACCGCTTCTCACGCGGTGCCGATACGAAGGGAGTTCCGTATGGCCGAACTTACTGACCGCTTCGGGACCATGGTGTTCTCTGAGGAAGTCATGAAGGACTACCTCCCCAAGGACATTTGGAAGCGCCTTGCTGCAACCCTCGAGGACGGTGAGCCGCTCGACCTGGATGTGGCCAACGCCGTTGCCCATGCCATGAAGGTCTGGGCCATCTCCAAGGGCGCGACACACTACGCGCACTGGTTCCAGCCGCTTTCGGGCATTACTTCCGAGAAGCACGACAGCTTCCTCGAGCCCAACCACGACGGCACCGCCATTACCAAGTTTACGGGCAAGAACCTCATCCAGGGCGAGCCGGACGCCTCCAGCTTCCCCAACGGCGGTCTGCGTGCCACCTTCGAGGCCCGTGGCTACACCGCTTGGGATCCCACCAGCCCCGCCTTTATCAAGGACGACGTCCTGTGCATCCCCACGGCTTTCTGCTCCTACACGGGCGAGGCCCTGGACAAGAAGACCCCGCTGCTGCGCTCCATGACTGCGCTCTCGCGTGAGTCTAAGCGTGTTCTGGCGCTGTTCGGCAAGACCCCCAAGAAGGTCGTTCCTTCCGTTGGCGACGAGCAGGAGTACTTCTTGATCAAGAAGGACGCCTACCGCAAGCGCAAGGACCTGGTCATCACCGGCCGTACGCTCTTTGGTGCCGCTCCCTGCAAGGGCCAGGAGCTCGAGGAGCACTACTTTGGCGCAATCCGCCCCACCGTCTCGTCCTATATGAAGGACCTGGACAACGAGCTGTGGGCGCTCGGCATTCCCGCCAAGACCAAGCACAACGAGGTTGCCCCCTGCCAGCATGAGCTCGCCCCCGTCTATGGCGAGGTCAACGAGGCCATCGACCAGAACCTGGTTATGATGGAGAAGATGAAGCTCATCGCCTCCCGTCACGACTTGGTCTGTTTGCTGCACGAGAAGCCCTTCGAGGGCATCAACGGTTCGGGCAAGCACAACAACTGGTCGCTTGGCACCGAGTCCGAGAACCTGCTCGACCCGGGCGACACCCCGCTCGACAACCTGCAGTTCATCGTCTTCCTCACCGCGGTGATCGAGGCCGTCGATAACTATCAGGAGCTCCTGCGTGCCTCCGTTGCCTCGGCCGGCAACGATCATCGTCTGGGCGCCAACGAGGCTCCTCCGGCGATTATGTCCATCTTCCTGGGCGACCAGCTTACCGAGGTCGTCGAGAAGATCATCGATGGCAAGGCTTCCGTCCATGCCACGCGCGGCGTGCTCGACCTGGGCGCCGATACCCTGCCCAAGCTGATGCAGGACAACACCGACCGCAACCGCACCTCCCCGTTTGCCTTCACCGGCAACAAGTTCGAGTTCCGTGCCTGCGGCTCCGAGCAGAACGTCTCCGACTCCAACCTGGTGCTCGATGCCGCCGTGGCCAAGTCGCTCAAGTCCTTCGCCGACGCACTCGAGGGTACGCCCGAGGATAAGTTCCAGGACGCCGCGCTCGAGTACTGCAAGAAGGTGCTGACCGATCACCAGCGCATCCTGTTCTCCGGCGACGGTTACTCCGACGAGTGGCCCATCGAGGCCGAGAAGCGCGGCCTTGCCAACAACAAGACCACGGCCGACGCTCTTCCCGCCTTTGTTTCCGATAAGGCTATCGCGCTCTTTGAGGAGACGGGCGTCCTGACCAAGGCCGAGGCTCAGTGCCGCTATGACTGCAAGCTCGAGAAGTACAACAAGCTCATGAACATCGAGGCCACCACGATGGTTCGCGAGGCGCGTCGTACCTATCGTCCGGTCATTACCGCCTATGCCACCAAGGTCGCTAAGGGCCTTGAGACTATTCGTGCCGCCGGTGCTGAGGCCGCCATGCAGTGCGAGCAGAACACGCTCAACAAGCTCTGCAACGGCATCACCGCCATCAACGACTCCATCAAGGCGCTCGACGCCGTACATCAGAAGGCCGAGGCTCTCGATGGCCAGGAGCAGGCCAACGTGTACGCGCACGAGGTCGTTCCTGCTATGGATACGCTGCGCGCCGCCGTGGATGCCATGGAGGAGATCGTGGCAGCCGACTACTGGCCGGTCCCGACCTACGACGACATCCTGTTCTACGTGTAGGGCGTAACTGACATATCGTCACGGCATTGAGCCGGGGTCCGCATCGCGCGGGCCCCGGCTATTTGTTTGCGAAGGACGCTTTGGATCCCGCTTTGCAACTGATTCGCCCACGCAATAAGGGGTCGTGGGCAAAAAACGTCAAATATGAGTACTGTCACAAGCCCTGTAGCATTATCTTTTTGCAAAATATGCAGTGTTACGCAACATATGTCCAAGTACTTAGCTGATAAATGCCTGCAATTCCTCCGCCGTAGGACGCCTTGTGTCCAAATCGCCTTCTGAGGGCATGAAATCGCTGTTACTAAATTGGTAACAGTACTCATATTTGCTATTTTTTGTCCACGGGCCCTTGGATGACAGTGTCATTTTATGCCTTTGGGGTTCGAATCCCGGCGTATGGGTAGCAAAAAGCCCGTCACCGAATTGGTAACGGGCTTCTCAGATTCTGTGGTGCCCCCAGCGGGATGTCCGCGTGCGGCTGGCGCCGCCCGCATTCGCTGTGTCGCTCCGCTCCTTGCGTGCTGCGCTGGAAAACGCTTGCGCGTTTCCTCAGCTCCGCACCCTGTCGGGTTCGAATCCCGGCGTTGGGGTAGCAAAAAGCCCGTCACCGCGGGGGTAACGGGCTTCTCGTTTCAAATGGTGCCCCCAGCGGGATTCGAACCCGCGATATCCACCTTGAAAGGGTGGCGTCCTTGGCCGCTAGACGATGGGGACAGCGGGAAAGAGTATAGCAGACTTTTTTGCCGGCGCGTATATCGTTGGCAAACTGGAAAACCACCACAAAGGTACCTGTCCCCTTTGTGGTGGTGGGGCGTTAGGGGAGGAGCTTCATGGCGGCGTCGTGAGCGGTGCGCTCGTAGGTGTCGTCGAGGGGCTTGAGCGGCAGCAGGGCTGTGGCCTGCGCATCGCCGCGGCGCTCGAGGGCGTGGGTGATGAGCCAGTCGGCGAGCTCGGGGTTCTTGGGGAGCGCCGGCCCGTGCAGGTACGTGCCGATGACACCCTTGTAGATGATGCCCTCAAAGCCATCGTCGCCGTTGTTGCCGGTGCCCGTGACGACAGACGTTCCGAGCGGCGTGGCCTCTGCATCGAGCAAGGTGCGGCCGCCGTGGTTCTCGAATCCCACAAAGGGCTCGGGTGACAGGTCGGTCTTGACGGCGACGTTGCCGATCAGGCGGTCGGAGCCGCGTACGGTTTCGGCGGCAATGACGCCCAGGCCCTCGATGCGATCTTCGCCCATATAGTACGAACGGCCGAGCAGCTGATAGCCGCCACAGATAGCAAGCAGTGTGCCGCCGTCCTCAACATAGGCCGCGACCTTGTCTTTTTGAGCGAGCAGTTCGTGTGCCACGGCCAGCTGGTCGCGATCGGAGCCGCCGCCCATCATAACGATGTCGGCGTCGGTCAGGTCGAGCGTCTCGCCCATGTGGACTTCGTCCACACGCACGGGAATGCCGCGCCAGGCGCAGCGGCGTTCGAGCGCGATAACGTTGCCGCCGTCGGCGTAGAGGTTGAGCGCATCGGGATACAGGTAGACGATGCGCAGGGGGCGCGAAAGCTCGACCGGCGCAATATCGGTGGGGACAGCGCTACCATCGGCGCGCGTTACGGCGTGGGAGACAATCGAGCTTGCATCGTCGTCTTTAAGCCCGTCGAGCTCCTTGACTAACGGCGGGAAGGCCGTGTAGTTGGCGACGGCGTAGAAGGTGTCATCGGCGGCCTCGTCTGCCACGGCGCCGATCGCCTGCGCGACGTCCGAGATAATCGCGGCATCGATGCCGGCGTACTTGAGGCGTACCTGCATGTCGTGCGCACGCGTGCCTCCGGCAAAGGCGACAAGACCCGGCGTGTCGGCGATGCGCTCGAAGTCGACATCGTAGATCCACGAGACATCGTGGCCGTCGGCATCGTTATCGTTTAGGAAGAAGGCGCAGAGCCTGCCACCTGCCGTTTTAATGGACTGGATCTGGCGATCGAAGCCCACGGGATTCTTGGCCAGGTTGGCCTCGACGGTGCGGCCGGCAATATCCCAGCGGCCCATGCGTCCGCCGGCGGGCACGTAGGCATTAAGCGTGGGCTGCAGGTGCGCCGCGTCCACGCCCAGCTCGTGCGCCGCAAAGAAGGCGGCGGCGACGTTATAGACCATGTACAGGCCGTTGTAGTGCGTGGCGATGTGCACGGCGGGCGCGTTGGCCTCGGGTCCAAAGGTCAGGTCAAAGCCGTAGCCGTCGCAGGTAAGCTCAACGTCCGTCACGCGACGGACAAGCGCAGGGCGGGCCCAGCCGCACAAGGGGCAATGGTAGGCGCCGAGCTGGCCGTATTGCACGTAGTCATACTCCAACGGCGCGTTGCACTGCGAGCAAAAACGCGAGTCGCTAATGCGATCGGACTCGGTGCCCGTGGCGTCGTCGATGCCAAAGGCGATGCTCGTGTTGGGGACGCGCGCGGCGATCGAGGCGCACAGAGGATCGTCGGCGTTGTAGACGAGCGTTGTCGTCGGAGAGAGCTCCAACGCATGGGCGATGACGTCTTGGGTATGGTCGATCTCGCCGTAGCGGTCTAGCTGGTCGCGGAACAGGTTGAGCAGCACAAAGTACGTCGGTTTGAGCTTGGGCAGGACGCGCACCGTGTAGAGCTCGTCGCACTCAAAAACGCCCACGCGCTTGCCGCTGCTGGTGTGCTTAAGGCCGCCGCGGGCCTCGAGCAGAGCACCCACCACACCAGGCTCCATATTGTTGCCGGCACGGTTGCACACCACGGTAGCGCCGCTGGCAGCAACGGCGTCAGCGATGAGGTTGGAGGTGGTGGTCTTGCCATTAGTACCGGTGATCACCACGCTGCGGTCGACCAGGCTCGCGAGGTCGCTTAGCAGCTCGGGGTCGATCTTCATGGCGATGCGGCCGGGAAGCACGCCACCCTGGCGTTTGAGGACAGAGCGCAGTCCCCAGCGGGCGATATCGCTCGAGGTGCAGGCGAGAGATGAGCGGAGGTTCATGAAGCCGTTCCTAACATAGATGACATGGTCGGGGCGATCGCGTCGCTAAAAGCCGTAGCGGCGCGCAAATTCCTGGGCGAGCTGCGATACATCTTCGCAGGCGTTGGCCCAGGGGGCAAAGTCGGGGGTGTCCGAGATAATGCCGTCGGCCTCCCAAACTGCCTGGTGCGAAAGATCCCAGGGATCGCGTGGCTCGGGCCGGCAGGGAAGGTACGGTGTCTGGTACATGGGATTCAGCAAGAAGAACGCGCCACCCTCGCAACGGTTAGCGAACTCACGCAGCGCGCGCGTCGCCGGGCGCATCTTGTTTGTTTTGAACAGCAAGATCGTGCGGGCGAGCAGGTACCAAGGAGAGTTTTCGAGTGCGTCTGCCCCCACCTGTTCCTCGAGCTGATGCGCCAGGGCAAAAAAGCCGTCCTGGTCTTCCAGGCGGGCGAGGGCAAGCAATACGGTGCCGGCGGCCCGGGTGGGATAGCCCTCCGTCTTAAGGACACGGCGAGAATAGTTGGCGGCGGCGCGGTAACGAGCGCTCGCCATGCACAGCTGCGAGATGGCCTCGAGTGTGTGAAGCCACCCGATAAGGGCCGGCTCGCTCACGGTAAGGTCCGCTGCGGTGACACCGTCGGCCAAAACATTATTGGCCCAGTAGTGCGGGGCCTCCATATCAAACCCGGGCACGCTCTGTTGCAGGTAGTCGGCCGTGCTCGTCTCGAGCTTCATCAGGTCGCCCAGGCAGGCGTCGACGGGCGTGTCCGCCAAAATGATGGCGAGCAGCTGGGCATCGACGGCCAGCGCATCGATGCGGACGATCTTGAGCAGCTCATCACGCATATCGTCGAACAAGCGGTTGCGCGTCTGCTCAAACTCCTCGTCGCTGCCCATGTCCTCGATGCGATGGAGCTCGTCGAGCAGGTGGCGATGAACACCGGCATAGGACAGCAGCGCCTGAGCATGCTCGGACTGCGCATACTTTTGGGGATTCGCGCTAATGTCGTTATGGACAAGCTCGCGTGCTGCATCGGTGAGCTCGGGGTGCGACGCCAGATAGGTGCGCTCCAGGTAGGCGGGGATGTAGACGCTCGGATCCATTAGAGGTCTCCTCCCTTAAACGGCAAGCCCTGCTCGGCCGCCCGCAGTATGCGCTCGTCGATCTGGGAGCGCACGATGTCGTTGGTGGCGACCCAGGCGGCAAAGCTGGCGTTGTCGGGTGCGCCCAGGCCCTCCTGCAGTACCGGCGTCGCCTCGGAGAGTGCAAGGACGAGCTCGTCGGTGGAGCCTGCACCCACGTTGACGCGGGCATAGACGCCATCGGGAAACTCGGTTTGGAAGTAGAGCGCCTCGGCTGCGTGCGGGCACGAGCGCGCAAGGATACGCAGGTAGTGTTCGGCGCCCTCGTAATCCAGCTCGCGCCAGGCAGCGCTCATCAGCGCGATGAGCGTCCACGGGTCCAAGTCGCGTTCTGCATCCTTGGGACGACGGCGCAGCGGCGTGTTGGCGAGATAGGGGACGGAGTGGGCAGAGCGAAAGCGCTTGAGCTCCTCAGCGGGGTATTCGAGCTTTGCCATGGCGAGCATTGCGGTGTGGCGGACGCCGGCAGGATCGTTGGGGGCAAAGTCGAGGCTGCGGTTTGCGGCTTCGAGCGACATGCGGTAGCGGCCGCTAATGAGCGCGCGCGATGCCAAGGCGGCAAGCCAGCGCAGGTAGGGACGGCGGGTCAGGTCGCCTGCAGCCTCGCGCTCGTAGGGGTCCTGCGCCGAGGCGATCTTGAGCGCCAGGTCGTGCTCCACCTCGTCGCACTTGGACACCAGATATTGCACGTATTCCTCGTTGGAGTCAGCGGTGAGGGCGCACAACATGCGCTGCGCATCCCAGTTGGCCGGATCGAGTGCGGCGGCCTCGCGAAGCATGTTCTCGGCAGCGGCCTCTTCCTGCTCGGCTTGGGCATCGTCGGGGATAAAGGGAATGCGGTAGTCGACGGCCTCGACCACCTTGGCAATCAGATGCCCGGCGCGGTCGCGGTCGTGCACGATGAGCGGCGCGGGGTTGCGGGTGAATTGCTCCATCAGACGCTCGACGGCGGGGCCGTCGGTGAGCGGGATATTGTCGCGGCGCAAGGCCTCAAGAACGAGGCGATGGCAATCCTCTTGAATGGGATCGAATGCCATGGGGCCTCCTTTGCTGCGGTTAGGGTTCAAATGTCTCTATATAAGGTTCTAGTTTACCCGCATGTGGCACACCGGGGGTGCCGCACTTGGACATGCACCTTTGCACCACGAAGACGGATGTCGCACAAATGTCGGCACCTTGGACGACTGAGTGGTATCACGGTGCCGCAAACGGTCGATTTTTGGCGGCGAACGGGGCGTATTTTGGAGGGGCACCGTCCTGTCCGGGATATGTGGTCAACCTTGATAAAACGTTTGCCCAGCTTGGGAGTATGAATGCCCCACAAGGGTCTTCAGGGATAGAAAAAACGTTTCATCATTGTCGGCTTTAGGTGAATAACTGACCAACCAGAACGGTAAAATAGTGTTTGTCTGAGCGTTGAGACGTTTAGACATCGCGCATTGTCATCGCCGGCAACGCGCAAAACGGTCCTAACGGAGCCAATCGGGTGCTCCGTTATATACGCAAGTCTAAGAGGGGCTTGTTTAGGAGGCACAGTATGGGACGTTTTACCAATCCTCGCGATCTGTACTTTGGTGAGGGCGCTCGCCACGAGGTGAAGAACCTCAAGGGCAAGAAGGCCATCATCGTTTCTGGCGGCAGCTCTATGCGCCGCGGCGGGTTCCTGCAGGACGTTGAGGCCGACCTCAAAGAGGGCGGCTTCGAGGTCAAGCTGTTCGAGGGCGTCGAGTCCGATCCGTCCATCGAGACGGTCATGAAGGGCGCCGAGGCCATGCGCGAGTTCGAGCCCGACTGGATTATCGCCATCGGTGGCGGCTCGCCCATCGATGCCGCTAAGGCCATGTGGGTCTTCTACGAGTATCCCGAGGAGTCCTTCGATAACATCATCCAGCCGTTCAGCTTCCCCGAGCTGCGTCAGAAGGCTCATTTCTGCGCCATCTCCTCTACCTCCGGCACCGCTACCGAGGTCACCGCGTTCTCCGTCATTACCGACTACGCCAAGGGCATCAAGTACCCGCTGGCCGACTTCAACATCACCCCTGATGTCGCCATCGTCGACCCCGAGCTCACCTACACCATGCCCGCCAAGCTGTGCGCTCACACCGGCATGGATGCTCTGACCCACTGCATGGAGGCCTACGTTTCCACCTGCGCCTCTATGTTCACCGACGCCAACGCCCTGCACGGCATCCGCGAGATTGTTGAGTGGCTGCCCAAGTCCTATGCTGGCGACCATGAGGCCCGTCAGCACATGCACGAGGCTCAGTGCATCGCCGGTATCGCCTTCTCCTCGGGCCTGCTCGGCATCGTTCACTCCATGGCTCACAAGACCGGTGCAGCCTTTGAGAACGGCCACATCATCCACGGTGCTGCTAACGCTATGTACCTGGGCAAGGTCATCCAGTGGAACTCCAAGGATCCCCGTGCTGCCGAGCGTTACGCTTACGTGGCCAAGGAGATCCTGCACCTTCCCGGCGAGACCAACGAGGAGCTTATCGCTGCGCTCGTCCAGAAGATCCGCGACCTCAACGACCAGCTCAACATTCCGCAGTCCATCAAGGATTACGCGAATGGTGGCGTGAAGGTCGACGCCGAGAACCCGCAGATGGTTTCCGAGGAGGAGTTCCTCGCCAAGCTCCCCGAGATCGCCGCGAACGCCGAGCAGGACGCCTGCACGCCCGAGAACCCGCGTGAGACCAAGGCTGCCGACTTCGAGAAGATTCTCAAGGCCTGCTACTACGACACCGACATCGATTTCTAATCGACTCTTGTTATCGTAACGAGGGGCTCCGCACGTATCTGTACGGAGCCCCTTTCTTTTTTCTTTTAGAGAATGGGATAGTTATGGCTGCAATTTTCAATAGCCCCAGCAAGTACATCCAGGGTCCGGACGAGCTCGCCAAGCTCGGCTCCTATGTCGAGCCGCTCGGCGCTAAGGCCCTCGTCATCGTGACGCCTTCGGGCAAGAAGCGCGTCGGTGCCAAGATCGAGGGCGGTTTTGCCGAGGCTAAGGCCGAGCTGCTGTTTGAGGACTTTAACGGCGAGTGCTCCAAGGGCGAGGTCGATCGCCTGGTTGCGCTCGCTCGCGACAACGGTTGCGACATCATCGTCGGCGTCGGTGGCGGCAAGATCCTCGACACCGCGAAGGCCGTCGCCTATTACCTGGAGTCCCCGGTTATCATTTGCCCCACCATTGCTTCGACCGATGCCCCGTGTTCGGCACTTTCGGTGCTCTACACCGACGATGGCCAGTTCGATAAATATCTCTTCCTTAAGGCAAACCCCAACATTGTCCTGATGGATACGACGGTTATCGCGGCGAGCCCGGTGCGCCTGACGGTTTCCGGTATGGGCGATGCGCTCGCAACCTACTTTGAGGCCCAGGCGACGCATGATGCCGACGGTGGCACCTGCGCTGGCGGCAAGGGCGGCATGGCCGGTCTGGCGCTCGCCAAGCTCTGCTACGAGACGCTTATGGCCGATGGCGTCAAGGCCAAGGTCGCGCTGGAGAAGGGTGCGCTCACGCCTGCAGTCGAGCATATCATCGAGGCCAATACGCTGCTTTCGGGCATTGGCTTTGAGAGCTCGGGCCTTGCTGCTGCTCATGCCATCCACAATGGCCTGACGATGCTGCCCGAGTGCCACGGCATGTATCACGGCGAGAAGGTCGCCTTTGGCACCATCGTTCAGCTGGTACTCGAGGATGCTCCGACTGAGAAACTCGAGGAAGTCTTGGGCTTCTGCATTGAGCTGGGCCTGCCGGTCACGATGAAGGAACTTGGCGTTGCCGAGCTTACGCGCGAACAGGCCATGATTGTTGCCGAGGCCGCCTGCGCGCCCGATGACACCATGTGCAATATGCCGTTTGAGGTGACGCCCGAGATGGTCGCAAACGCCATCCTGGGTGCCGACGCGCTGGGACACTACTATCTCATGGATGAGTAAATCAAGCTAAGGAAGGGGCAAAGCCAGCAGACGGCTTTGCCCCTTTTTGCTATGGTGCAAACTAACCTGACCCCATCGCACCAAGTTGGTGCAAAGGGGTCAGGTTAGTTTGCACCAATCGTTGTTTGATGAAGGGCGGATTCTCGTATGGCGCTTCCTATGGTTTACGGCGGTCCCGGCCGGTATGTTCAGGGGCCGGGCGAACTTTCGCGTCAGGGCAGGTATTTGTCATGGTTGGGCTGCGCTGCCTATGTCTTGTTTGACCAGGGCACCGAGGATCGGCTGTGCAGGCAGATCGTCGATGGATTTCTGGATGAAGATCTAAGCGAGCCGTTCTTTAAGATTTACAACGGTCCGTGTACGGAAGATGCCGTTGTCGAAATGGCCAAGGAAGCCCAGGCCGAGTATTGCGACATGGTGGTGGGCGTTGGCGGCGGCAAGATGCTCGATATCGCAAAGGCCGTTGCGTTTTATGCTGAGTTGCCGTTGTGTGTATGCCCCACGGCGGCTTCGATGGACGGCCCGTGCAGCGCGATTTCGGTGCTGTATCACGAGGATGGGTCGTTCGATCGCTATCTGATGCTCGAGAAGAATCCGGACCTGGTCGTGGTCGATACCAACGTGGTCGCGGCGGCCCCACTGCGTATGACGGTCGCTGGTATGGGCGATGCGCTGGCAACGTACTTCGAGGCGCGTTCGTGCGCCGCGGCGAGAGGTGCGAACGAGCACGGTGGCGCGCCGGGGCACTTGGCACTGGTCGCGGCACGTGCCTGCTACGACACGCTTATGGAATGCGGCGTCGCTGCCAAGCGCGATCTCAAAAAGGGGCGTACATCGCCGGCGGTTGAACGCCTGATCGAGTGCAACATCCTGCTTTCGGGCGTTGGCTTTGAGAGCGGTGGCTTGGCGTTGGCGCATGCCATCGCCAACGGCCTGACGATTTTGCCCGAGTGCAAGGCTATGCACGGCGAGGCCGTGGCGTTTGGTCTGGTGGTCCAGCTTCGTCTGGAGCGTGCGCCCGAGCTTGAACAGGTGCTCGAGTTTTGTCAGCGCGTCGGTCTGCCGACGACGCTCGAGGAGCTGGGCCTTGGCGAGATTTCCGATGCCGACCTGATGAGCGTTGCGGATGCGGCCTTTAGAAACGAACGCAATATGGCCAACGAGCAGGCCAAGGTGACCAAGCAAAAGCTCGTCGAGCTCATGCGCGAGGCATAGCTTGGCGCTTGATCGACCTTGTGCAATCGGGGCGGCGATAGGCCATAGGCTATTTGCCGCAAAGGTGCTCCGCGTGTAATTTGCCCGAGGCACGGGCCGATAGCGTATTATTATCTCTTGCTTGTTTGCACTGCTCAGGGAGGGGCCGCGCATGGCGCAGGAACACGATCTGTTTGATGACATTATCGAGATCAGCAAGGGTTTCGACTTTCTTAAAAACCCGCTTGGCGGCGTGACCGATGCACTTGATCCGTCGGCTCCGCAGTGGAATCCTGCCGACTACAAGGAGCGTCCGCGCGGCAACACCATTCCGTGCCTGACCTGCAAAAACGAAAAGAGCGGCTGCACCGCGTGCATGGACGTGTGCCCGGTCAACGCCATCGAGGTCGAGGAAGACGCCATCGAGATTCTCGACTCCTGTCGCAAGTGCGGCCTGTGCGCCGCTGCCTGTCCGACCGAGGCGATCATCTCGCCGCGCTTGGCGCCCAAAAACCTGTATGACGATATCGTCTCTGCTGCTACGAGCCACGAGACCGCCTACGTTACCTGCACGCGTGCCCTTAAGCGCATGCCGCGCGAGAACGAGGTCGTCGTCGCCTGCGTGGGCGATATTACGGCCGAGACCTGGTTCTCGGTACTGGCGGACTATCCCAACGTGAGCGTGTACCTGCCACTGGGCGTGTGCGATAAGTGCCGCAACACCGGCGGTGAGGACATCCTGGGCGAGGCGATTGCGAAGGCCGAGGAGTGGGCCGGCACGGGCATGGGTCTGGAGGTCGATCCCAAGAGCCTCAAATGTCATAAGCGCCGCGAGTACGAGCGCAAGGAGTACATGGAAAAGATCGCCCGCACCACGGGCCTTACCGTGACTAAGCTCAATCCGGCAACGGCGGCACTGGCCTCGGTGACGCAGAAGCTCAAAGCCCATCGCCATCAGATTACCCAGTTGGAGCGCACGCTCAACACCATGTGCGGTACCACGACGACTAAGCGTCGCCGTACGCTTACGCACGGGCGCCAGCTGGTACTCTCGACGCTGCAAAACCATCCCGAGCTTGCCCAAAACATGCAGGTGAGCACGCCGGAGTGCGATTTTGACAAGTGTACGTCGTGCGGCGAGTGCGTCAACGTGTGCCCCACGTTTGCCTGCGATCTGGTGGGAAGCGGTCGCTTTGCGTTGGAGTCTACGTATTGCTTGGGCTGCGGTGCCTGCGTCAAGGTGTGCCCCGAGCATGCGCTTAAGCTGGTTGAACATGATGCATCCAACCTAGTCGTCGTCGATCCCGAGGCCGAGGAAAAGGCCGCCCAGAAGGCTAAGGCCCACGAAGAAGCCCAGAAGGTCAAGGCCGAGGCAAAGGCTAAGCTCGACAAGATGCTCGATCAGGTGGAGAAGCTCGCGGACTAGTCAGCGACTCCTATCTCTGCTTCATTCGTGCCGCCGTGGCGTCCGGGTTCGCCCAGATGCTGCGGCGGCGCTATACTTATGAAGTTTGAAATGCTTGTACCAAAAGGAGCTGTCGTGTCCCTTTCCATCGGTATCGTGGGCCTGCCCAACGTAGGCAAGTCGACGCTGTTCACCGCGCTTACCAAAAAGACCGGTCTTGCCGCCAACTATCCGTTCGCCACGATCGACCCCAACGTGGGTATCGTCGACGTGCCCGATAGCCGTCTGCAAAAGCTCGCCGACATCGTCAACCCGGGTCGCATTGTGCCGGCAACGGTCGAGTTCGTCGACATCGCGGGCCTGGTGAAGGGCGCCAACGAGGGCGAGGGCCTGGGCAACCAGTTCCTGGCCAACATTCGCGAGACCGACGCCATCTGCGAGGTCGTGCGCTACTTTAAGGACCCCAACGTCATGCGCGAGGTAGGTCGTACGGGCGAGTTCGTCGATCCCGCCGGCGATGCCGACACCATCATGACCGAGCTTATCCTGGCCGACATGGGCACGCTCGAGAAGCAGCTGCCCAAGCTCGAGAAGGAGGCCAAGCGCGACAAGGAGCTCATGCCCAAGTTCGAGGTCGCCAAGCGCCTGCTTGCCTGGCTCAACGAGGGCAAGCGCGCCGCATCCATGGAGATGACCGACGAGGAGCGTGCCGCCGCTAAGGGCCTGTTCCTGCTCACCATGAAGCCCATCCTGTATGTGGCCAACGTGGACGAGGATATGCTCAACGACGATCTGGCACCCATCGATGGTGTTAAGCCGCTGCCCATCTGCGCCAAGATCGAGGCCGAGCTTTCCGAACTCGATCCCGAGGACGCCGCCGACTACCTGGAGAGCCTGGGCCTGGAGCAGCCCGGCCTGGACGTGCTCGCGCAGGCGGCCTATAAGCTGCTCGGCCTGCAGTCGTTCTTTACGGCCGGCGAGATGGAGGTCAAGGCCTGGACGGTTCGCCAAGGCGCGACTGCCCCGCAGGCTGCCGGCGTCATCCACACCGACTTTGAGCGCGGCTTTATTAAGGCCGAGGTCATTGGCTACGACGACTACATCGAGCTCGGCGGCGAGCAGGGCGCCAAGGCCGCCGGCAAGTTGCGTATTGAGGGCAAGGACTATGTCATGGCCGATGGCGACGTCGTGCACTTCCGCTTTAACGTGTAAGGACGACGCATATGTTCAAATATGGCAAAAAAGCCGGCTACATGGGCATCGCACTGCTGGTGCTTGCGGTGCTTCCGCTGGTGGTCGCAGCGTTTGTAATCCCCAACATTGGCCCCGAGGTGGCAACGAAGTTTAACGCAGCCGGCGAGGTGACGCGATGGGGCAAGAGCTACGAGCTGCTGGCGCTACCGGTGCTCAACCTGCTGCTGAGCGTGGCGACATACTTTACGGCGGGACGTCAGGCCAAAAACAATGATGACTCCGCCGCCATGGCGCGCATCGTGTGCGAACGCTACCTGCGCAACGGTTGCATCACGGGTGTGTTCCTCAACGTGATCAACGTTTACTTTATGTACTCGGCGATTACCGGAACGGGCTTTGGCTTTGGTTTCTAGCTTGTCCTTTTAGGCAACGAGCCTGCACGCATATTCAATGGCTGCTGCGAGGCCGCCGCTCGATCGTGGTTGAAAGACTACATCGGCGGCGGCCTCGTTTTCGTATCCGGCGCCGCGAAGGGCGAGTGCGATACCGGCTTCCAGGAGAAGGGGCAGGCCACGCTGGCTGGTTGCGATTACGGCAGCCTGATTGAGCGAGCAGCTGTGCGCTTGGCATTGGATGGCAAGTTCACCTTGCGCCGGGCAAGGGACCAGAACGGCGGCGACGCGACTTGATAGCAATGCAAATGCTGTGCGCTCATCGGGCGAGAGACATTCTGCTTCAACGACGACGAGCTTGGGCGGTGCGCTGTTTGTGCGAAGCGTGGCTCGGTACGTGCGGACCGAAGAACCCGACATAGAAAACTCCTGTGTATTCGGCAAAACGTAAACTATAGTTTACGTTTATGTTCGGCTCCATTTCAAACTCGGCTGCATGGACGAACGTGCGAAACAGATTCTTGGCAGGCGGGTCGAAGAGACACGCAGGGACCTTGGTATCTCCAAGGTTGATTTTTGTGTGGCGACAGGAATCAGCCGACCCTACCTCGACCGAATCGAAGATGGGACGGCAAATTTCACGCTCAAGGTTCTATTTAAGATCGCGCCCGC
>CAUFXK010000025.1 GCA_959596495.1 uncultured Collinsella sp.
CGAGGCCGAGCGCAAAATGGATTCTAAAAAACACCTTGCCAAATAGGAGCGTCAGGGGGAGCGATATTTTGCAGCACGAAGTGCGCAACAAAATATCGCTCATGCCCGAGGACGCGCCGGGAGGCAACACCGATTCGGGGCCGGACACACGGATTTACCTGCGCATTTACAAATTCGTAAACTTTTTTGAAAAAAGTGCTTGCGCAGTTCTCAAAACATAGGTTATTATCTTCCTCGTTGAACGCGCGGGTCCAACAAAACGAACTGCGAATCAACAACATAGCATGTCGGAGTGGCGGAATTGGCAGACGCGCTAGCTTGAGGTGCTAGTGACCGCTTTTTGGTCATGCGGGTTCAAGTCCCGCCTCCGACACCATCGCATTTGAGAAGCCTCTTCGGAGGCTTTTTTGTTACCGATAGACGGTGAGGTCCACGATGGAAACGCTTGAACGCAACGAGTGGGCAGACGTTGCCCAACTAGTCGAGATCACGAGCGATGCTGTCATCATCTGCGAGCTCGACGGAACCATTCTGCATGTGAATAATCGCTTACTTGGTTTGATGTGCGAGGAACGCGCCGACGTCATCGGCGGAGATGTTAAAGACGTCCTGTACTCGTCCGCTTTTGAACGTGCGACGGAACATCGTCTGCCATTTGAAACTGATGGCTCCGAGAACGAACTGATGCTCAAGCTGAGTGACGGCTCTTTTATTCCCGTCTTGGTTCGTGCGGGCTCCGTAACGCCTCCACACATCTTTGGGCACCGCGCACCACGTGTCCTGGTGGCGCTTCACAGTATCGAGGAACAGTATTCTCACGACCGGCAACTCAAGCGTGCGCTTTCGGAGCTTAGAGTGGCGAACAAGCGCCTCTCTGGCACGCTCTCGGTCATTATGAGTACCGTGGGCTCCGATGAGCTGCCCAGCCTACTTGATACCGTTTTGAACCAGCTTGTAGGAACGCTCGATGCTTCGGGTGCCGCTATCTATTTTTCTGAGAGCGGTGGTTTTAAACTTCGCGGTGTTTCCAAGGAGCTGTACGACAGCTACCTGCCTGAGTTTTTGCCGTATGGCGCTGGCATTCCGACGTATGTTCTTCGTGAGTCGCGTGCCTGTCGCTTGTCGATTCAACAGGACCTTGAGGGTGATAAGGTCGCCTCCGGTATGTTCATGGATCTGGACAATCGTTCTAAGCACCTGTTGCGCATGCAGGATATGCCTCCGTACCGCAGCGAGATCTGTCTTCCCGTTTTTTACGGTACGCAGATCCTTGGCGTGCTGGAAGTTGGTTGGAAACGCCCTCAGGCACCGCTCGCCTATGACGTTAATGTGCTCGAGGTCATTTGCGATTACCTGTCTATCCAGCTGGTCGGCATGGCATCGAGCCTTCGCTCCCGTCGCACGGCCGAGCTTGGCCGCTCGCTCAATGTCTTGCGTGACGAGTTGTTTACCTTTCTAGACGATTCCGCCGCGGCTACCCAGGCGGTATCGTCCGAGATCTGCAATATGCTCAACTGCCATTTTTGCCCTATTGAGTAT
Organism: uncultured Collinsella sp.; assembly: GCA_959596495.1. Lineage (GTDB taxonomy): Bacteria > Actinomycetota > Coriobacteriia > Coriobacteriales > Coriobacteriaceae > Collinsella. The sequence continues at coordinate 1,540 of CAUFXK010000025.1, forward strand.
GACGCCAGTCTGGATTCCTACGTCATAGATTTTGAAGGCGGCAGTCGCGTTGCTTTGCCGGACGATCCCGAGAAGCTTTTCTTTTCCACGACGGCGCCAGCGGCACGTCTGGGGGCTGGCCCTGATGGCTTTGAGGCATCTGTTTTGGGCGGCACGAGCGCCGAGGACCTTAAACACGTCCGTATAACTCGCGTTGACGAATCGATGCCTATGGGAGGCTGGCTTAGGGCGCATGGCCTGCCTTGCCAGGGTCTCTACGTCGACGCCGGCATCGAGGCGGGGCGCCCGCGCTCTGAGGGCGATGGCAAGCACAGTAACGACGCGATCGTTCCTGCTTCTGTTGCGAAGGGCCCGACGACGCGCGCGCTGCTGCTTCGTGATGGTAGCCAAGAGCCGATTGATGACCTTGAATATGACTACTTGGTGCACTTGGCTCATGACTTTGAACTGATCTATGAAGGCGAATCTCAAAAGCGTGAGGAGCGCCATATCGCTCAGACCCTTCAGATTGGCATGAGAAATTCACTGGGGGATGTTCCGGGAATCGCCGCCGATTCGGTGTACCTGTCGGCCACGAACTCGGCGTTGGTCGGCGGCGATTTCTATACGCTCATCCGTCTTCCCGACGATTGCGCCGTCATGATTCTGGGCGATGTGTCTGGCAAAGGCATTGAGGCTGCATCGATGTCCGCGCTCGTCAAGACGGCCCTGACGGCATATGCCTGGGAGGGCGCTGGGCCGGCCCGCATGGCACGCTCCCTTAACAGCATGCTCATGGGCTTTTCAAGGGTCGAGACGTTCGTGACGGCCTTTATCGCCAAGATTGACCTTAAAGCCGGACGTGCAACGTATTGTTCGGCGGGCCATCCTCCGACCATGGTCATCAGGCCAGAGTCGATGCCGCTGGGTGGCGGCGAGGCCCGTGGGGGGGAGGTCGAGCTGCTTGGATGCCAATCGGGGGTAATCGGTGCCTTTGAGAGCATGGTATACGAGACAGGCGTGTTTACGTTCGCTCCTGGTGACATGCTATTTATGTACACCGACGGAACAATCGAAGCGCGTGACCGCTCGGGTGCTTTCTTTGGCGAGCAGCGCCTTCGCGACCTTCTGCTCTCTGTCTCGGGTGAGGGCGTGTCGGGCATTTGCGGCAAGGTCTTGGGCGAGCTTGACCGATTTACCGAATCGGCGCTGGACGATGACATTGCATTGGTGTCCCTTGAGTTTTTACGGGGTCGTTCATAGACGACGCTGGGCGGGCTGAATCCGTACGGTTGGGGAAACGAATGCATCGAGTGGGCTTTTTTGGGGAACCATGGTCGTATGAATGAGTGGAATGACATAGTGGTTTTGACGCCACCAGGCGATATCGACATCGCCACGGTGCCTGCGCTGCGTCGGCGGTTGGATGCTTTGATTGGCCGCGGCGTGCGTCGTGTCGTCATCAACTGTCAGGCTGTTAGCTTTATCGATTCGACGGGCCTGGCATTCCTGCTTACGCGCGCTCGTGAGCTCATGAGGCGAGAAGGCCTGCTTTCGCTCGTCAATGCATCAGGTGAAGTTGTTCGCTTTTTGGAGATTGCTCGTCTTGTCGATATCCTTCATGTCGCGGGGCCGGCACGGGAGTCTATTCCCGCCATTCCGGTGGGGGAGCTGCCTCGCTGGAGTAAGAGCGTCGAGGTCCGTCAGGGTATCGAGAATCTTCCATACTACCGACATCGTATCGCCGAACTCCTTGAATCGCTTCCGTTGCGCCGTGACGAGCGCTACGATGTCGCATTGGCGTCGGGGGAGGCGCTGGGTAATGCCTATGACCATGCGGGCGGTATCGGGTGCGTCCTGACGGTTCAGGCCTATAGCGATCGCGTTGTGGTTGAGGTGCTTGATCGAGGTGCCGGCTATTCTATCGATGAAACGAGCGAACCGGTCGCATCAGAGGAGCGCGGCCGTGGTATCAAGCTTATGCGTATGCTCGTCGATAACGTGGAGGTTGCTCGTCGTACGGACGGCGCCGGCACGCGCGTGCAGATGGTGAAGCTGTTTAGCGGAGCGCTGGAATCGTGTGCCTAGCCAATCGCTTTAGCGCGTTTAGCTACTAAGAACATGCGGCAGACAAGTTTTTTGAAAAAAGTACTTGCGTCTTTTGGACAACTCGCGTAAATTAATAACCCGCAAGCGGACATGGCTCAGTTGGTAGAGCACAACCTTGCCAAGGTTGGGGTCGCGGGTTCGAGCCCCGTTGTCCGCTCCATTGCATTTCCGGACCGTTTAGGCGGTCCTTTTTCGGCGAAGTGGCCAAGTGGTAAGGCAGAGGCCTGCAAAGCCTTTACCCCCGGTTCGAATCCGGGCTTCGCCTCCAGGCAACATCCGGGCGCTCCGGCGCCCGTTTTGTTTTACATATGCGGACATGGCTCAGTTGGTAGAGCACAACCTTGCCAAGGTTGGGGTCGCGGGTTCGAGCCCCGTTGTCCGCTCCAAACGCAGCAGCCCGACTACTACGGTAGCCGGGCATTTTCGTACCCATCGCTTGGGCTCGAACCCGAGAGGGAGCGAGCGTTAAGCAAACGCGGAGCGTTTGTAGCGAGCTGGCGAGGACGCCGGCAGGCGGCCGAAGCCGGTGCGGATCCGCAAAGCGGATACGCGGACGCCCCGTTGTCCGCTCCAACTATCTTACGCGGTTCTAACGAACCGCGTTTTTTGTTGACGCTGCGCGGGCCCCGGGCACCCCATCTTGCCCCTCAATCGTCGGTCGCGTACATAAAGTACGCTTCCCTCCTCTTTCGCGGCAACCTGGGGCACCCGGAGCCCGCTCGCTGTCGTGGCCGGGGGAGTAAGTCTTCCGTTCTTTTCACTAATCGATCGATTCGTCCCAGGAGGCTCGAGCCCGAGAGGGGGCGAGCGTTTGGGGCGTGGCTGCGGCGTTGATTGCCGTGAATGTCAGCTTTGGGCGTATCATCGTGGGCATCTCGCAAAACCTCGTTGCAAGGGAGGCGCACCCCATGGCTACAGAAAAGTCCTCTTCGCGCTCATGGATGTCCGATGCCGCGATTTATCAAATCTACCCGCGCTCGTTTAAGGATTCGACTGGTTCGGGTCTGGGCGATATCGCGGGCATTACCCAGCAGATGGACTATCTTGAGCGGCTGGGTATCGAGGCCATCTGGCTGAGCCCGTTTTACCCATCGCCTCTTGTTGATGGCGGCTATGATGTGGCGGGCTACTGCGATGTCGACCCACGTCTCGGGTCGCTTGACGACTTCGATGACATGATCGCTGCGGCTCACGCGCACGGCATCAAGGTCATCGTCGACATCGTGCCCAACCATTCGTCCAACCAGCACCCCTGGTTCAAAGCCGCTCTTGCCGCCGGCCCCGGATCACCCGAGCGCGCCCGTTATATCTTCCGCGATGGTCGCGGCGAGCACGGCGAGCTGCCTCCCACCAATTGGAATGCCAACTTTGGTGGCCCCGCCTGGACGCGCGTCGCGGACGGTCAGTGGTATCTGCACATGTTTACGCCCGAGCAGCCGGACTTTGACTGGTCGTGTCCCGAGGTTCATGCGTTCTTTTGCGACGTCCTGGCGTTTTGGAGCGATCGAGGCGTCGATGGCTTTCGCATTGATGTGGCGCACGGTCTCGCCAAGGATCTCGACCGCGATGACCTCGACCGGTGGCATCTCGCCGAGGGCGATGACATGGTTGAGGACGGCACCCATCCGCTGTGGGACCGCAACGAGGTCCATGAGATCTATCGCGAGTGGCGCCGCGTGTTCGACCGTTATGATCCGCCGCGCAGCGCCGTTGCCGAGGCGTGGGTTCTGCCCGAGCGCCAGTATCTCTACGCACGCCCCAGCGAGCTTGGCCAGACATTCAACTTTGAGTTCGCCAAGGCCACTTGGACCTATGATGACATGCACGCTGCAATCGAGAGGGGCTTGAAGGCAGCTATAGAATCCGATTCCGCCTCGACCTGGGTACTCTCCAACCACGACGTGCCGCGCGTGGCGACACGCTATGCCCTGCCGCAAATCAAGGCGACGCGCTACCATCAGATTGTGCTCGACTGGCTCTTACGCGACGGGTCGTCTTATGACGAGGACCGTGAACTCGGCGAGCGCCGCGCGCGGGCGGCCCTTTTGCTCGAGCTGGCGCTTCCGGGCTCGGCATACGTGTATCAGGGTGAGGAGCTCGGCCTTTTTGAGGTGGCTGACATTCCGTGGGCTGCACTCGAAGATCCTACTGCGACCAATACGCACGGACCGAAGCGCGAGAAGGGGCGCGACGGCTGCCGTGTGCCCCTGCCGTGGGTGGCGGCGGACGATCCCGCGCAGGGCGGATCGTTTGGGTTTTCACCGGCGGACGCCGATGCGGCGCCCCATCTGCCGCAGCCTGCATGGTTTTCCGATTACGCTGCCGATAGGGAAGAAGCGGACCCGACATCGATGCTTGCGCTCTATCGTGACGCCCTCTGGCTGCGGCGCAAGCTGCGCGGGTGCGCCAACGATCTCGCGTGGCTCGATCTTGACGGGCGCACCGGCCTTGCGGATGGTGCCGAGGGCGCTGAGGGCGGCGTCATCGCCTATCGCCGCGACAACGGCTGGGCGTGTGTGACGAACTTCGGTGCAGCACCCGTGGAGCTGCCGGCGGGCAGGGTCCTGCTCACCTCATCACCGCTTGCAGACGGCAGGCTCGCGCAGGACAGTTCTGCCTGGATCATGCTCGCTGAGTTGTAGGGGCCTCTTGCGGCGAGTTTGCGTTTGCCTGCGCTTTCCGTGGTGGCTGATGTCTTCGCGAGGTTCGCGAGGGCGTCGCAAAACTTTTCAAAAAAAGTTCTTGCATAGGATGCGGGTATCACGTAAGATTAATCCCCGTAAGCGGACATGGCTCAGTTGGTAGAGCACAACCTTGCCAAGGTTGGGGTCGCGGGTTCGAGCCCCGTTGTCCGCTCCATTTGGGCGTTTAGCTCAGGGGGAGAGCGCTTCCCTGACACGGAAGAGGTCAGAAGTTCAAATCTTCTAACGCCCACCAAATGTTCGCAGCTCAGAGGCTATGTCCTCTGGGCTGTTTTGTTTTGGTCGCCAAATGGGTCGCCAAATACGTCACCAAATTTCGAGTTTTTGATCTTCCGGGATGCTTCTCAGTAGTCATCCGAGGAAACTCTCATCTTCTCCGTTTGCATACACATATCTTTTAAGGATTCGTGCCGCGGTTGCATGAGGCACGGCAAGGCACGACCGCAACATGTTGGTCAAGCATAATCTTTTGGATTCTTTTGGCGTGAGCGGCTTGGTTTTGGTAGGATTTGTCAGCGGCATGACTAAGGGGGTTTTATAACTGCCATGCAGGTAGCCGTGTTGGTAACGTTTTACCGACTTGCCAAGAAACCCTCATAATTAATGCGTTTGCAAAATGACTAATTGCTTTGACCTGCTGAAACACTATATGTTGTGTTTGACCTAAAAAAAGAATACAGGATATAGATGCCTCTTTGTCGTATGATAGATGGCGGACAGAGAACGAAGACCTTAACTGCCTCTTTTGAACGTGTCCTTGAGCCGCTTGATCGGCTTCTGGGAATGTCCGCATGGAGGCTTATGGTTTATCGAGAACACAGATTGCGCGACGGCGCCGCAAGACAGGGACAGGCCCTGCCGGGCATCGTTTGGCTCTGAAGCGCAATGAGGCTACGATGCGAAAGAGGCAAGAGGATGAAGATCATCAAGCGCAGCGGCACCGAGGTTGTCTTTGACATCGATAAGATCGTCAATGCCATCCGCGCCGCAAACTTGGAGGTCGAGGAGAGCTCTCGTCTAACCGACCGCCAGGTGGTTTACGCGGCACAAAACGTCGCCGAGGCATGCGAGAACGCGGGCCACACCGTTTCGGTCGAGGAGATCCAGGATTTGGTCGAGGACGAGATTATGCGTCTCGACTGCTACGAGGTCGCCCGCCACTACATCATCTATCGCTATGTTCAGAGCCTGAAGCGCCAGAAGAACACGACCGATGACAAGATCCTGTCGCTGATCGAGTGCAATAACGAAGAGGTCAAGCAGGAGAACTCTAACAAGAACCCGACCGTCAATTCCGTCCAGCGCGACTATATGGCCGGCGAGATTTCCAAGGACCTGACTCAGCGCGTGCTGCTGCCCCAGGAGATCGTGGATGCCCACAACGAGGGCCTGATCCACTTCCACGATTCCGACTACTTTGCCCAGCACATGCATAACTGCGACCTGGTGAACCTGGAGGACATGCTCCAGAACGGCACCGTTATCTCGGGCACGCTGATCGAGAAGCCGCACAGCTTCTCGACTGCCTGCAACATCGCGACGCAGATTATCGCCCAGGTTGCTTCCTCCCAGTACGGCGGCCAGTCTATTTCGCTGACCCATCTCGCCCCCTTTGTTGAGGTGAGCCGTCAAAAGATTCGCGGCGAGGTTGCCCGCGAGCTCGAGGAGCTCGGTGTTTCGGCATCTGCCGAAAAGGTCCGCGAGGTCGTTGAGGACCGTCTGCGTGACGAGATCCGTCGCGGCGTCCAGACGATTCAGTATCAGGTCGTGACCCTTATGACCACCAATGGCCAGGCGCCGTTCGTGACGGTCTTTATGTATCTCAATGAGGCCCGTACGCCCCAGGAGAAGCACGACCTTGCCATGATCGTGGAGGAGACACTTCGTCAGCGCTATGAGGGCGTTAAGAACGAAGCCGGCGTGTGGATTACCCCGGCATTCCCCAAGCTTATCTATGTACTCGAGGACGATAACGTTCACGAGAATTCCCCGTACTTCTACCTGACCCAGCTTGCTGCCAAGTGCACCGCCAAGCGCATGGTGCCCGACTACATCTCCGAGAAGAAGATGCGCGAGCTCAAGCTGTCGAAGGGCGAGACCGCCGGCAACGGCGATTGCTACACCTGCATGGGTTGCCGCAGTTTCCTGACGCCCGACCGCTCGGGCAACGGCTTTAACAATGTCGCCAACGCGCTGAACTATGACCCGACCAAACCTAAGTACTATGGCCGCTTTAACCAGGGTGTTGTGACCATCAACCTGCCCGATGTCGCGCTGAGCTCGCATCAGGACATGGACAAGTTCTGGAAGATCTTCGACGAGCGCCTTGAGCTGTGCCACCGTGCTCTGCTGTGCCGTCATGAGCGCCTGATGGGCACGCTTTCTGACGCTGCACCGATTTTGTGGCAGTACGGCGCCCTCGCTCGTCTGAAGAAGGGCGAGACGATCGACAAGCTGCTCGTGGGCGGCTATTCCACCATCAGCCTGGGGTATGCCGGCCTGTATGAGTGCGTCAAGTACATGACGGGCCACAGCCACACCGAGAAGGAGGGCACGCCCTTTGCCATGGCCGTCATGCAGCGCATGAACGACAAGTGCGCCGAGTGGAAGGCCGAAAGCGATATTGACTTCTCGCTGTACGGTACCCCGCTTGAGTCGACGACCTACAAGTTCGCCAAGTGCCTGCAGCGTCGTTTTGGCATCATCCCGGGCGTGACGGACAAGGGCTACATCACCAACAGCTACCACGTCCACGTGTCCGAGGAGATCGACGCATTCGACAAGCTCAAGTTCGAGGGCATGTTCCAGCAGCTTTCGCCGGGCGGTGCCATCTCCTACGTCGAGGTTCCCAACATGCAGGACAACCTCAAGGCTGTCATCCGCGTGATGCAGTACATCTACGACAACATCATGTACGCCGAGCTCAACACCAAGAGCGACTACTGCCAGGTGTGCGGCTACGATGGCGAGATCAAGATTGTCGAGGATGACGGCAAGCTGGTGTGGGAGTGCCCCAGCTGCGGCAACCGCGACCAGGAGAAGATGAATGTCGCCCGTCGCACGTGCGGCTACATCGGTACCCAGTTCTGGAACCAGGGTCGAACCGAGGAGATCCGCGACCGCGTGCTGCATCTCTAATAACCATCCCAGGCCGCCCCGTAGCGAGGCCCCGGACCTTTACTCGCTATTTCGGACAGTCCTGGCTCACGACGGAGGCGCCACTGGCGCCTCCTGTTCGTGCGGAACTCATATCGAGCAAAGGTCCGGGGCCTCGCTACGGGGCGGCCAAGTTGACGTAGCTGAGATGCAGCGCGCAGTCTGCTCACTCCTCGAAGTTCTTAGCGGAAATGAGTCGACTTGCAACAACGGTTTGCTTGCAGCAACGGTTGAGCTGCAACAAATTTTTTATTGGACCTCGAACCCTATACTCGATGTTCGCTTCGTTCATTGAGTGTTGCTCGCGAGGGGTCTGGAGTATATCGTTCCGCCCGCAGTTTCGCAGGCCAAAGGCCGAGAATGTTTGAGGACGGAATGATATACTCCAGACCCCCAGGAAGGTTACTTATGAACTACGCGAACATTAAGTATTTCGACATTGCTGATGGGGAAGGCGTTCGTACTTCTCTGTTTGTGAGCGGGTGCCGTCGTGGGTGCAAGAATTGCTTTAACTCTGTTGCGTGGGACTTTGCTGCGGGCGAGCCCTTTGATCGTGCCGTCGAGGACAAGATTATCGAGAGCCTCGATCATCCCTTTATTGACGGCCTGACGATTCTGGGCGGAGAGCCCATGGAACCCGAGAACCAGGCGGGGCTCGTTGAGTTTGTCGAGCGTGTTCGTGCCGCTTATCCTGCGGGGTCAGGAAAGACCATTTGGTGTTTTACCGGCGACGCGCTCGAGGAGCTTATGCCGGGTGGTCGTCACCATACTGAGGTGACGGACCGTATCCTTGCCTGCCTCGACATGTTGGTGGATGGCCCGTTTGTTCAGGATCTTTATGATATCTCGTTGCGCTTTAGGGGCTCGAGTAACCAGCGTGTGATCGATATGAACGCTACGCGCGACCGCGCTGTGCGTGAGGGCGTTGCGCTTTGCGACGCTGTGCAGCTTTGGCGGGACGATCCAGTCTATTCAACCCATACTATGTAGCTTGTGGTCGATGCCGGAGGGCGTGGTACCATAGTGCGAACGTGAAATCGGAAAAGTGAGGCCCAGATGGTCGATCAGGAAAAAGTCGAGGCCGCCATTAAGCTGTTGCTTGAGGGCATAGGCGAGGACCCAACTCGTGAGGGCCTGCTGGAGACCCCGGCGCGCGTTGCCCGTATGTATGGTGAAATCGCCGGCGGCATGGACCAGAGTGCCGAGGAGCACCTGTCCAAAACCTTTGCCGTCGCTTCGAACGATTTGGTTATCGAGCGCGACATTACGTTCTACTCGCTGTGCGAACATCATCTGCTGCCGTTTTATGGCAAGGCCGCCATTGGTTATATCCCTAACGGTCGGGTGGCTGGGCTTTCCAAGCTCGCCCGCACGGTTGAGGTTTATGCCCGCCGTCTTCAGCTGCAGGAGCAACTGTGCACACAGGTTGCCGATGCCCTCATGGATTATCTCGCTCCCCAGGGAGCGATTGTGTTGATGGAGGCCGAGCATATGTGCATGACGATGCGTGGCGTGCAAAAGCCCGGCACCAAGACCGTGACGCTTGCTCGCCGCGGCGTCTTTGAGACCGATCCCGCGCTCGAGGAGCGTTTCTTTAGGATGCTGGGCCGCTAACCATGAGAGTCGTCAACGACTTTACATCGAAGACCGATGAGGGGACGTCGCGTCGCGGCTTTATGGCTTCGGGCCTGGCCCCCTTTGGTGCCATGCCTCGCATTGATTACATTTGTGCCAACGGGCTGTTTCGGCGGCACCTGGGCAACATCGTACAGTTGGAATCGGGGCGCATCTTCTGCCGCCACGGTATTGACCATCTGCTCGATGTCGCTCGCATTATGTGGATCAAGAATCTCGAGGAGCAGCTCGAATTTGACCGCGAGGTCATCTACGCTACGGCACTTCTTCACGATATCGGCAAAGATGAACAGTATGAATCGGGTATATCCCATGATGTTGCAAGCGAACGCGTCGCTGATGCGATTCTCGGCGGCATGCCCGATGACGTGGCGTTTGAGCCGGCCGATGCCGCAGCCATTAAGACGGCCATTCTGGGCCATCGAAAGCTGCGCGTGAACAGCCAACCGCTCGAGCGTCTGCTCTATGCAGCCGACAAAGCGTCGCGCGCCTGCTTTGCATGCCCCGCGCGCAATGCTTGCAACTGGAGCGATGATAAAAAGAACCTGTCGATTCGCGTGTAGTTAGTTTGCGCGGTCGGGGTTCTAAACGAAGGAGACGATCGCGTTGAGTAACAAAAAACTGCCCGAGAATGCAACCAAGACTGAAGGTACTGAGCTCGCCCGCCGTGGAAGGGGCGAAATATCCACCGCAACGGCGGTGCCTCACGTGAGCTATGACGATCTGCGCCATGCCGATCGTATTGTTATTGACGGCCTTGAGGTTTTTGCCAACCATGGCGTGTATCCCGAGGAGAACGCGCTGGGTCAGAAGTTCATCGTTTCTCTGGTGCTCTATGCCGACCTGCGCGCGGCGGGGGAGCACGATAACCTGGACGCCTCGATTGACTACGGCTCGGTGTGCCACGATGTCGATGGCTATCTGCGCGAGCACACGTTTAAGCTCATCGAGGCGGCAGCCGAGGGGACAGCCCAGATGCTGCTGCGCCGTTATCCCTCGCTGCTTGGTGTGCGCATAAAGCTCGATAAGCCGTGGGCTCCTGTTGGCCTGCCCCTGGCAAGCTGCGGCGTCGAGATCGAGCGCGTGCGCTAGTCGACGCTAGAGCTTGTTGAGGGGTGGCTGCTTGAGCCGCTGCGACAGAGCTCTATTGTTAGGGCAGTACGTGTCGAGCAGGGCGTGAAACCGCTGATTGTGGCTTGGCTCGAGCAAGTGGACGAGCTCGTGGGCGACAACCATGTCGAGGCATTCGATGGGATAGGCGGCGAGCTCGCGCGCGATGCGAATGGCGCCGGTTTTGGGTGTGCAGGAGCCCCAACGCGTTTTCATGCTGCGCACGGAGACGCGGGCCACGGTGACGTCCATTGCGATTTCGTACGCGTGCACGATGTCGCGTAGCGCTGCGGTGACCTCGGACGCGTAGAGCTGGTCGATGTGGGCTTGGAGCTCGTCGGACGTTAGGCCGTCGAGGATTGCGTGCCGCTTGGCCTGCGGGCCTTCGTCCGATTCATCGGTACCCATAAAACTTGCGAAGGTGGCCTGTTTGGGTCGCGGTGCGGGTGATGCAAAGTTGTGATCGAGTGCATCCTGTACCGTGATGGGCTTGCCCCAAAGTGCAATGATGGACGAGGGGCTGAGCGGCTCTCGTGCCGTCGCCTGACGTTGCTCGCGCTGGGCAAGTCGGCTGATAATCCAGGCGCTGTTGCGCTTCACAAACGCTTCGATACGCTCGCGGCTGGCGCCGATCGGTGCGCTGGCGTGGACCTCGCCGCTCGATGTGACGCGTAGGTTGAAGTTCTTGACGCGCTTTTTGGTAACGACGACGGGGATGGTCGTCCCATCCGGTCGGGATGCGGAAATCGTAAACTGCTGCGTCAAAAGCGGTCCTTCAGATCGGGGACGGGCCGGCATGTCGACCGTTCGGCATGCCGGCCCGCTCAAGGGATGTGAAATTAATAACGCTCGAAGAAGGCAAGCGCGTTGTCGCTGCAGAGCTTTTGCATCACGGTCTTGCCAAAGTGCTTGGAGAGCATGTTCTGGAACTCGGGCATCTTGCTGGCATCGGAGAGGAAAGCGGGCACCGTGGCGCCGTCCCAGTCGCCGCCGAGCGCGATGACGTCCTCGCCGCCCAGGTCGAGCCAGTGCTCGATATGCGCCGCCAGCTGGTCGAAGGTGACGTCTGCGGCGGTCTTGTCGGTTGCGTCGTTGGAAAGGAACTCGCTGCAGTAGTTGAGGCCGACGATGCCACCCATGTCGCGAATGGTGCGGAACTGGTCGTCGGTAAGGTTGCGTTTGGCGCCGCAAACCGCACGGGAGTTGGAGTGGCTGGCGACGAAGGGACGCGTGGCGCGGGCGGCGACCTCGTCAAAGCACTCATCGTTGAGGTGGGAGACGTCGAGCACCATGCCGGCGTGCTCCATCTGCGTAAGCGCCTCGATGCCGGCGGCGGTGAGGCCGGCGTGGGTGTCGTGGCCGCTCGCGAGCGGTCCCTGCGCGTTCCAGCTGAGTGACGACATAAGCACGCCCAGGCTCTTGAGCACCTCGATCAGCGCGGGGTCCTCGGCAAAGAACGTGGCGTTTTCGATGGTGTGGATGCAAGCGACCTTGCCGTCCTTGAGCGCGGGGCGAATGTCTGCGGCGCTGCGCACGTTGACCATACGGTCGTGGTTGAGCATTGCCTGGCCGCTCATATGCGCCATGATCTGCGCCTGGAAGCGCGCGGCGTGGGCGGTGGGAATCTCGTCGGGGACAAACGTGGCGAAGCACTGTGCCCACGGCGTGTTGCCGATCTTTGCGAGCGAGATGGCACAGGCGTTACCCTCGATGAGGTCGAAATCTTGCGGATGCGTTTCGTCGCCGGGGAAATAACCGTCGGTGCCGGCGGTAAAGCGCAGGTCGAGATCGAGCGTGGCCCAGCCGATTCGGTCGGCAGTGTCGCAGTGTAGGTCAAATACGGGATATGCCATGGTTCCTCCGGTTGCAGCGTTTCTTTGCAAACTGTCATTGAATTGTATGACTAGGGTATAGTTAGCGCCATATGTTCACGGCGGCCCGCGTTGTGCGCCGCCCTTATCACGGAGGTTACCATGTCCAACCAGGGCAAGAAGGTCAAGACCCATTATCGCGGCACGCTCGATGACGGCACGCAGTTCGATAGCTCCTACGATCGCGGCGAGCCGCTGGAGTTCACCTGCGGCGCCGGTCAGATGATCAAGGGCTTCGACGCCGCTGTTGTCGACATGCAGGTGGGCGAGAAGAAGACCGTGCACATTCCTGCTGCCGATGCCTACGGCGAGCACAATCCCGAGATGGTTCTGACCTTCCCGGCCGAACAGGTTCCCAACATCGAGCAGATCGAGAAGGGCATGAAGCTTTTCCTGTCCACGCCGAGCGGTATGCCCGTTCCCGCCGTGGTCATCGACGTAACGCCCGAGGCCGTGACGCTCGACGCCAACCACGAGCTGGCCGGCAAGGACCTCAACTTTGATATCGAGCTTGTTGAGGTCGAGGGCTAGAGTATGCCTGAGCGCTTGGTTTCGACGACATGCTTGGGAAATCTCAACGATCCGTCCTATGAACTCCTGCTTCGCCGGAAGCTGGGCGGCGTCTTTGAAGTTGACGAGCTCCTGCTCGATTGGGACCAGGCTGATGCGCGCACGTTTGTGGGCGTGACGGAGCTGGGACGCACGATCGATGTTCGGCTGGATACTGCCGACGGCGGTCGTCTTGCCGATGGCGACGTGCTCGCCATTGACCGTTCGGGCGTGGTGTCCGTGGCGGTTGTCGTGCGCCTGCGCAGCGCCGAGGTTTATTTGGTCGAAGTCGACCGCATGGATCCGATTGCACTCGCGCATGCGTGTTGGGAGATCGGCAACATGCATGCGCCGCTCTTCCGGGGTGACTCGGACGAGCATACCGTGCGCATGTATACGCCGGTGCAGCCTGTTTTGGGCCGCATGCTTCGGGGTGTCGAGGGTGTTCGGCTCTCGGTGGTTACCCGTGAACTCGATGCGGACCGGCGCTTTGCGTCGAGTGCGGCGGAGGTCGTCGTGAGCATGGCTCCCGACTTTACCATCGTTAAAAAGACGCGCGGCTAAGTGCGCGTATGCGTAAGACGGGCTTTGAGGGGCGACCAATCAAAGTCCGTCTTGCTGTTGATAGGAGGCTTTGGGGGAAGCATATGGGTCTTGAGGGAATCAAGCTGATTGCATGCGATTTGGACGGCACGTTGCTGCATCCGGGGGAGCGCGAGCCGCGTTCCGAGGCCTTTGAGCTTATCGATGAGCTACATCGTCGCGGTATCGTGTTTATGCCGGCGAGTGGCCGTCAATATGCGAGCTTGCGCTACCTGTTTGCCCCGGTGGCCGATGAACTCGCCTATGTATGCGAAAACGGAGCCCTGGTGATGAGCGAGGGGCGTGCCGTTGTCAAGCGTTCCATGGAGCGTGGCCTGGCTATGGATATCGCGAACGCCGTGGTTGCGTATCCCCATGCCGACGTGACCCTTTCGTGTGAGGGGCACCTCTACAGCATGAGCGGCAACGATGCGTTTGTTGATCACCTGCGTTATGAGGTCCATTGTGATGTGGCGGTAGTCGATCGTCCCGAAGACATTGACGAGGATGTCATTAAGATTGCCTTCCAGACGCCCGAGGCAGAGCAGCCGGCGGCGCTGGAGTATTTCGAGCGCCACTTTAGCGATCGAGTCGATGTCATGACATCGGGAACCGAATGGACGGACTTTATCGGTTTCGATTCGGGCAAGGGCTCCGCGCTTGCCGATTACGGTCGCGCTCTGGGGATTTCGCCCGATGAGATGATGGCGTTTGGCGACAATGAGAACGATCGCGACATGCTCAACGTCGTGGGCCATCCCTATCTGATGGAGAGCTGCAATCCCAGCATGCGCGGTGTCAATGACCGTGTCCGCTACGTGCGCACGGTCGAAGAAGAGCTGCGTTGTCTACTTGCTGAGTAGGCATGTCCCAAACATCTACCGGCAGTCGGGGCAGAGACCCTCGAAGATGGTGTAGTGCGACGTGACGTGCCAGCCGATTTGCTCGGACGCCTTGGCGTCGAGCTGGGCATCGAAGGGGAGCGGTACGTCGATGACGCGGCTGCATGAGGTGCAGATGATATGCGCATGCGGCTCGATCGTGCGATCGAAGCGGCTGCCGCCCGGCGTCTTGATGGAGAGGATCTCGCCGGCGTCGGCCAAGAGATTGAGATTGCGGTAGACCGTACCGCGGCTGATTTTGTCATCCTGCGCGCGCACGACGTTGTAGATTTCGTCGGCGGTGGGATGGTTATAACTTTGGCGCACGGCGTCAAGAACCAGCTTTCGCTGCTTGGTATTCCTTCTTTGCACCGCCATGCGCCTCGCCTCTTTTCTATCAACGGTCGTAGGTAAATGATACCGTATTTAGCACACAATACTAATAACGAGGAATGAAACTGTCTTCATTGGCAAGTGGGGCTTGGGTCTGGGCTTCTACGAGGCGAAAACGCGTTCCCATGCGCTCGTAGGAAGCATGAAGCGCCTCGAGATGAGATAGGACGTTTGCCGGAGCTCCCTGTATCTCCATCTCGACCGAGCCGTCTTCCATGTTGCGCACCCAGCCGGTGAGCGTGCGTGCCTGCGCGAGGTTGGTGTTGGTAAAGCGAAAGCCAACGCCTTGGACTTGCCCCGCCCAGCGCAGGAAATAGCGCAGGGGAGTGTCTTGAGTGGCCTCGTCGCTTGCGAGCACAGTAAGCCTGCGGCGCAGCTCGAGCTCGACGTTTGATGGTTTTTGAGGTTCTCGACTGCCGCCGGTGACGCTGGAGAAGAACGTATCGAAGAGGCCCATCGCTATGCCTGCTTGCCTGTGTCGGACGGGAAGGTTATGCCGGCCTGCTGGCGCACGGCATCCATGATGCGCAATGAGACGAGCGTGACATCGCGGTAGTGGCCAAGTTCGTGACGTCCCGCCGGGGTCTCCCAAATCTCTTCCTTAACGTTATCGATGCCGCCGATGGCGGTGATAAAGTCTGTGAGTTCGTATTCCATAGTGTTGCTCGATTTGGGCAGGTCGAGCACGCGGCCGTTGTCGCCCTGTTCGCGCGGTGCCTCGGTCGCCGAGCCGCGTACGACATCGCCGCGATAGTCGATGCGGACGTTGCGGGGCGTGGACAGATGGTCGATCTGGATAGTGCCACGCTCGCCTTCGATCTGCGAGGGCAGCAGGTCATTCGTTATTTTGGAGTGCGCGAGCTCGACGGAGATACGGCCACCGCCGTAGCTGGCGAGGATGGAACCGCAGCCGTCGATGGGGCCGTGCGTGAGCTGTCGCGTGGCGGGGTCGAGCAGGGTAGCCATGCTCGTAAGGCCGGAGGGCATGCCGAAAATCTCGACCATGGGCTCGACGGTGTAGACGCCAATGTCCATGAGGGAACCCGATGCCATATTGCAGTCGAAGATATTGGTGGCGCGTCCCGCGAGAATCTCGTTGTAGCGCGAGGAATATTTGCCAAAGCGCAATGAGGCGCGGCGGATGGGGGCGATCTCGCCCAGGGCGTCCTCGATGGCGTGGAAGGCGGGGTCGTGGAGGGGACGCATGGCCTCGAGGGCCACGACACCTGCTGCCTCGGCAGCGCGGAAGACTTCCAGCGCCTGCGCTTCGGTGGCGCAGAAGGGCTTCTCGACGATGACGTGCTTGCCACCGGCGATGCAGGCAAGGGCCTGCTCGTAGTGAAGTGCGTTAGGGCTGCCGATATAGACGGCGTCGACGTCGGCGGCTGCCGCGAGCTCATCGAGTGAAGTAAAGTTTCGCTCGCCACCGCGCTCGGCGGTAAAGGCGGCACCGCGATTGGCATCGCGTGAAAGCGTGCCCACAAACGCGGCTTGGTCGTTGGCGTTGACGACTTGGATAAAGTCGTCGGTGATCATGGATGTGCCGATGGTCGCGATGCGCAGCATACGTCCCCCTTGCGTTGTTTGGTCTACAGGATGAGTGTAGCGCGTGGGGATATAAAGCTGCGCGAAAACGCTATTACAGGTCGCTCTCGTTAAAGCCGGCGTCGATATCGAGGTTGCTGCCGTCGGCCGCCGTGGTGGCGAGCTCATCGCAGCGCTCGTTGAGCTCGTGACCGGCGTGACCCTTAACCCAGATGAACTCAACCTTGTGCTTGCTTTTGGCGGTGAGTAGGCGCTCCCACAGGTCGCGGTTCTTGACGGGTTGCTTGTTGGCGGTTTTCCATCCGCGCTTTTTCCAGCCGTCGATCCAGTGCTTGTTAAAGGCGTTGACGACATACTGCGAATCGGAATGGACTTCGACCTCGCAAGGGCGGTTGAGCGCCTCGAGCGCCACGATGACCGCCATGAGTTCCATGCGGTTGTTGGTGGTCTTGGCGTAGCCGCGCGAAAGCTCGGAGGTGAAGGTCTTGCCGGCGGGGTTGGTGTATTTGAGCACGGCGCCGTAGCCGCCGCGTCCCGGATTTGATCGGGCCGAGCCGTCGGTGTAGATGATGACCTTCACGGGCTTCCTTTCGTTGAGTGCATTTCATGTGAGTGACCATTGTAGCGCCATGCCCGCCGGGGGCCAGCAATCTACGATTTCTACCCCGTCTTCCGACTGTTAGTTGGCATGGATGATGCGGTTGAGCTCGTCGAGGTATTGCTGCAAGAGGAGAGAGGGCTTGCGCTCGTCGTGCATGATGTAGCCAACGTGCATCGTTGGGGCGTCTGCTAGCGGGATCGATGCCATGCCCCATTGCATTTCATTGGAGAGGACACCGGTCGACAGGGTGTAACCGTTCGACGTGATAAGTAAGTTAGTAAGTGTTCCGCGGTCCGAGATTCGTATGTTGCGGTCGCAAGGGATATAGCTAAAAGGTTCCTCGGCGTAATAGAAGGAGTTTGAGGTTCCCTGCTCAAAGCTGTAGCGCGTATAGGGCGTGAGGTCGGCAAGGGACAGCTGCGGGCGGCGTGCGAGCGGGTGGCGCTCGCTAACGAAGACGTGGACCGTCGCGTCGAATAGGGGATGGAAGCTTGCGCGGGCATCGGCGAAGGCCTTCTGCAGAACGCGGGCGTTAAAGTCATCCAGATACAGAATGCCGATATCGCTGCGAAACGCACGGACGTCATCGATGATCTGCGATGTGGTGGTCTCGCGCATGATGAACTCGAACTTGCTGTCGCGGCAGCGCTCGACTACGTTGACAAAGGCCTCGACCGAAAAGGCGTAGTGCTGGGCGGAAATGGCGAGGCGGGCTTGCGGGGTGCCACCGTCCTCGTAGCGTGCCTCGAGCATGTCGGCCTGCTCTACGACCTGGCGCGCATAGCCCAAAAGCTCGGTGCCGTCGTTGGTGAGCGTGACGCCGCGGCTGGAGCGCGTAAAGATCTCCAGATGGAGCTCTTGTTCTAGGCTTTTGACGGCGTTTGAGATGTTGGATTGAGCGGTATAGAGGCGCTGAGCTGCGGCGTTGATTGAGCCGGACTCTGCCACGGCGATAAGAAAACGAAGCTGCTGGAGGGTCATCGGTGCCCGTCCTTTCGATAGCTATCTAAAAAACCGATAACAGGTTAGCGCTTTTAAGTGATTGACCGAGCGAAACTAATACTCGTACTATTCAAAACACACAAAGGCGGTAGGTAATTAAGCCGACCACGGAACCGGGATGTCAAAAGGAGGACCGCATATGAACTGCTTGCCAAGACGAATGCCGGGCTCCTGTTTGCGCCCGTTGGCGTGATCAGGAGACAGCGACTTACTTTTCTCTTATTTATTTACTTTCGTTCGATCAAGGAGATCATCATGAGCCAGTTCATCAACAACCCCGAGCACACCTTTGGTTTCGATACCCTGCAGCTTCATGTTGGCCAGGAGAGCGCCGACCCCGCATCCGACTCCCGCGCCGTGCCTATCTACCAGACCACGAGCTATGTGTTCCGCAACTCCCAGCACGCCGCCGACCGCTTTGGTCTTGCCGACGCCGGTAACATCTACGGCCGTCTGACCAACTCCACCCAGGGCGTCTTTGAGGACCGTATCGCCGCGCTCGAGGGTGGCGTGGCCGGTCTTGCCGTCGCCTCCGGTGCCGCTGCCATCACCTATACCCTGCAGGCTCTTGCCCAGGCTGGTGACCACGTGGTGGCTCAGAAGACCATCTACGGTGGCTCCTACAACCTGCTGGAGCATACGCTCTCCCAGTTTGGCGTCGAGACTACGTTTGTCGATGCTCATAACCTGGAAGAGGTTGAGGGTGCCATCAAGGACAACACTACGGTCATCTACCTCGAGACGCTCGGCAACCCCAACTCTGACATCCCCAACATCGACGCCATCTCCGAGATCGCCAAGAGGCACGGTCTGCCGGTTGTCGTCGACAACACTTTCGGCACCCCGTATCTGTTCCGTCCGCTGGAGCATGGCGCCAACATCGTCGTTCACTCCGCAACCAAGTTCATTGGCGGCCACGGAACTTCGCTGGGCGGCGTGATTGTCGATGGCGGCAACTTCGACTGGAAGGCGAGCGGCAAGTATGCGCAGATCGCCGAGCCCAACCCCTCCTACCATGGCGTCTCGTTTGCCGAGGCTGCCGGTCCCGCTGCCTTCGCGACCTATGTCCGCGCCATCTTGCTGCGCGACGAGGGCGCCTGCATCAGCCCGTTCAACGCCTGGGTCCTGCTCCAGGGCACCGAGACTCTGTCGCTGCGCGTCGACCGTCATGTCGAGAACACCAAGAAGGTCGTTGAGTTCCTGGCTGGTGACAGCCATGTCGCCAAGGTGAACCACCCGAGCCTGTCTGAGCACCCCGATCACGAGCTCTATCAGAAGTACTTCCCCAACGGTGGCGCGTCGATCTTCACCTTTGAGATTAAGGGTGGCCAGGAGGCAGCTTGGAAGTTCATCGATCATCTGCAGGTGTTCTCGCTGCTCGCCAACGTGGCCGACGTCAAGTCGCTCGTCGTGCACCCGGCTACCACCACGCACTCCCAGCTCTCTGCCGAGGAGCTCGCCGAGCAGAACATCACGCCCTCCACGATCCGTCTTTCCATCGGTACCGAGAACGCCGAGGACATCATTTGGGATCTGAAGCAGGCCTTCGCCGCGCTGGACGAGTAAGGCGACTTGTGCAAGGACCCCTTGCGACTCGATAGGTATAACTGCATAAAATGCCTGCTCAAGGCGCCTGCGCAAGCAATGGTTGCGCAGGCGCCTTTTTTGCACAGGAAGGGCGCTATTACAGGGTTTTTGGCATGCTTTATGCATTCGAGTTGTGGAAAACTCCTGTTGAGAGGATGTGAGTTTTACGCAATTGACGTGCGCCTTTTGAGTAAAACCGCAGGTCGCAATTTGCTCGAGGTACTATGCAGCGCGATCGAATCACACGCAGCTCAAACGCAGCAAAAACGCACTACGGAGGTTTCCAGCTACATGAGGATCGATTCACGAAAACCGAAAGCCGCCGCCCTTTCCGCCGCTCTGACCGTGGCGCTTTTGGCGGGCGCCGGCGCAACTGATGCCCACGCGGCAACACTGTCCGATACGGTTGGATCTATGCCGTCCGAGACGACGCTGGTACAGCCCATTGATTATCGCGGCGATGGTTATGGCTCTATGCAGGAGTGGAACGCCTCGATGGAGGCCAAGCGCGATTCCCTTGAAATGCGCGCTCAGATTATCCTAAACATGTATGGTGACTATGCCACCGATGACGAGCGCGCTGTGCTGCAGGGTTGTATCGATGGTGCGGGCAGTCTGTTGACGATGGGGGAGGTCGACGCCAAGTCGACCGAGCTCGATGAGCTGCGTACTGCGCTTGAGAATGCCAAGCGCGAAGCGCTCGAGGCCGAGGCCGCCGAGGCCGTTCAGGCTTCGTATTACAACGCCGGTTACGCTCCGTCCTACGCGTCTGCCGCGTCCTACGCGAACGGATCGGGCCTGACGCGCTCTGCGGGTGTCAATAACTACAACGGGCGCCGTGAGACCTATTACAGCAGCAATGTGCTTTATCACTATCGCACGGGCGAATGGACTCAGGATTCTGAGGGCTTCTGGCGCGATTCCGACGGCTATTACGTTGTTGCCGCGGGCGATATGGCCCAGGGCTCGACCTTTACGGGCTCCAAGGGTGATTGCAAGGTCTATGACTCCGGCTGCGCTGCCGGAACCACCGACTACTACACCGGTTGGTAGTTTTTCTGTATCACGGATATTTGGCGGACGGGCGTCTTTACCGAGCTTTAGGGCAACGTAAGGACGCCCGTTCTATGTATGCGTTTGAGTTAACAGAGCCCTTACCGTGGCGGTACGCTGGGCGTATGGATGCGGGGCACACTGGTTCTTGAGAAATAAGGTCTTTCTCGTGGAGGAAGTGGTCTTGTGAACGCTCGAGATATCGCCGTTGCCGCCGTTGCATTGACGCTTGGTTGCCTTGGTCCTACGGCCGCGCTCGTCGCGGGCATGCAGGGGTCTTGTGGGGCTGCCTCTATCGTGGTCGGCGCGTTGATCGCGGCCACACTGCTGGGAAGCGCCGGTGTTGTCCTTTGTCGCGATGATGAGGACGAGGTTCCGGAGTCGCATCTCTAACTGTTGCGAAAATGACTGTTAGCCATGGCTGAACATGAAAACCGCCACAAGGGGAGTGCCCTTTGCGGCGGTTTTTGCTATTGAGACTGTTGGATGCGGTGCGGCGGCGTTACCAGCTTGCCTCAATATCGCGGATGCGCTGATAGAGCCATTCGTTCTGCGGCGCCTGGATATCGTGCTTGGCCGCGAGGCGGCGGACGGTGCCCGCGAACTCCTCGACCTCTGTTTTGCGCTGCGCGACGCGGTCCTGCGCCATCGAGGGCATGCCGGCGGGGTCGAGCCCCTCGATGAGATGCACCATCTGCGTTAGGTCTGCTTCGGTGAGCTCGATACCCTCGGCGTTGGCGACCGCAAGCGTCTCGCGCATGGCGGAGACAAAGCAACGACGCTGCTCGGAGCCCTGTTCCGTGGCGCTTCCGTACGTGCCGCCGTAGGCCATGCAGGTCTGGTTGATGCCGTCGTTGAGCATAAGCTTGGCCCACATGCGGTGCGCGATGTCTGCCTCGACGGTGTGGGCGATGCCGCAGCGCGTGTAGAGCTCGTCGATGGCGGCGACGGTCACGGGGTCGGTGCCGGCGGCCGCACCAAAGCGGATCTCGCCCGCATTGGTAAAGGTGAGCGCGCCGTTGAGAAACACAGCGTCCATGCCTTGGCATATTCCGAGGACGGTGTGCTCCCAGCCAAAGCGCTCGGCAATCTTCTGCTCGCTCGTAATGCCGTTGCACAGCGAGGCGATGAGCGTATTGGGGCCCGCGATGTGTTCCATAGTCTTGAGCGCCTGGTCGAGTCCGGTTGTCTTGACCGTGAGGATGACCAGATCGGCGGGTGTCGCCTCGCTCGCGCGGACGGACTTGAGTACGCAGGGCTTGCCGTTGACGGTGAGCGCATCGTTCGCATGGCGCTCAAAGCGAGCGTCGTCCATGACGTATTCGACGGCATCGTTGCCGAGTGCCTGGGCGATCATGCTGCCGTAGAGTAGCCCGACGCCACCCTTGCCGATAAAGGCGACCTTGTTGATCTGCATATGAATCATCTCCCCATATAAAAGGCGCCCGCGTAAGGGGCGCCTGATGGATTGTATGCTGCCGGGGTGATTGATGGGTGCGCGGAGCGGCTGTTATGAAAAAGAAACGTTTGCCTGGACGCTACGCTGCAGGGCAGACCGCAAAGACGCGCGCGGGATATCCAACGCCATCGCGCACCTTGGGGAAGGTGCAGAAGATGACGGCGCCCGTGGCGGGAAGCTCGTCTA
>CAUFXK010000026.1 GCA_959596495.1 uncultured Collinsella sp.
GAGCCGCCCGTCGAGCCACCGGTCGTACCGGTGCCGCCGGTGGTGTCGCCGCCCGTGGTCTCGGTGGTCGTGGTCGTCGTGGTCGTCGTTGTGGTGGTTTCCTCTTCCTCTTCGTCCTCGTCCTTGTCGTCGTTCTCCGACTTCTTGGTGTTGTTGGTGCCGTAGAACTTCCAGACGCTGTTGTTCTTGTAGGTGGGCGCCGTTCCGGTCGCAAACTCCTCGCGCTCGGTACCGGTCAGAACGGTGTTCATAAACCGCTTAAAGACAGGCAGGTTGGTGCTGTCGCCCAGCAGGTCCGTGCCGTACTTTTGGATGGGGATCTCGCCCGCGGAATAGCCGGTCCACAGGGCGCACGCCAGCTGCGGGGTATAGCCGCAGAACCAAAGGTTGGTGGTGTTGTCGGTGGTGCCCGTCTTGCCGGCATAGGGCTGGTTGACACTCAGGGCGCCGGCAGCACCCGTACCGCTGCCCTTCATGACGCCGGACAGAACATCGGTGACCGCGGCGGCCTCGCCCTCGGTAAGCACCTGTGAGGGATTGTCGGTGTGCTGGTACAGCACCGAACCGGTACGAGAGTCAATCTCGGTGATGGCGATCGGCTGGCGATAGTAGCCGCCGTTGGCAAACGTCGCGTAGGCGGCGGCCATCTCGAGCGGCGAGATCGAGCCGGTGCCGAGGGTCATGACGGGAACGTCCTCGATGTTGTCCTTGGCGGGGTCGATGCCGAGCTTTTTGACGAGCGAGATGATCTTGCTGTTGCCGACGGCTTCCGCCACCTGGATGTAGCCGGTGTTGGAGGAGTATGCCGTTGCCTGCTTAAGCGTGATGTTGCCATAGCTCTGGTTGGCGTAATTTTGGACCTCGGTCGTGGTGCCCTTGGCCTTGAGCGGCGAGTTGCAGTTGAGGGTGACGTTGGGGTTCATGCCGTTTTGGATGGCAGTTGCCAGCGTAAAGGCCTTAAAGGTGGAGCCGACGGGACGCTTGGCCGTGGCATGGTTTACGTGGTTCTCGTCAGCGTTGTAGTCGTAGCCGCCCACCATGCACTTGATGTAGCCGGTCTTGGGGTCGACGACGACCATGCCCATGTCCAGGCCGTCGAGCGAGAGCGTGTCGAGCTGCTCCCGGACGGCATTCTCTGCCACCTGCTGCATCGTGGGGTCGATGGTGGTCTTGACGGTCAGGCCACCCTTAAAGAGCACGTCGGTCGAGAACTCCTGCTCCAGCAGCTGCTTGACGTAGGAGACAAAGTAGGGCTGCGAGTAAACGTCGACGCCGCTGCCCGAGATTTCGGTCACGTTGAGGGTGATGGGCTCGGCCTGTGCGGCATCGTGCTCCTCCTGGGTGATGTGGCCCAGGCGCAGCATGTTGTCGAGAACCTTGTTGCGGCGAGACAGTGCCAGATCGGGATTGACCGTGGGGTCGTACTGCGAAGGCGAGTTGGGAAGGCCGATGAGTAGCGCGGCCTCGCTCAGGGTGAGGTCGGCGGCGCTCTTGGACAGATAGGTCTCGGCTGCGGCCTCGATGCCGTAGGCGCCGTGGCCGTAATAGATGGTGTTGAGGTACATCATGAGGATCTCGTCTTTGGAGTACATGTCCTCCATCTTGATGGCGATGTAGGCCTCGCGCACCTTACGCTCAATGGTCGAGTCGAACTGCTCCTCCTGCAGGATGGTGTTGCGCACAAGCTGCTGGGTGATCGTCGAGGCGCCTTCGTGCCCGCCGCCGAGGGTTGCCACCGCAGCACGCGCGATACCCCACAGGTCGATACCGCCGTGCTCGTAGAAGCGCTCGTCCTCGACGTCAACGGTGCCCTGCAGCACGTAGGGGGAGACCTCGTCCTTGGTGATAGACTTGCGGTTTTGCGTGTAGAAGCTCGCGATCTTGTTGCCGTTGCAGTCGACGATCTCGGTGGGCTCGCTCACCAGATACGCGTTGGCGTCGGTGTAGTCGGGCAGATCGGACAGCCAGCGGTTGACGTTGCCGACCATGCCGATGCCAAACGCCACGCCCGCAATCAGCAGAAAGCCCAAAAACGAGAGCAGGATTATGGGCAGGGCGTGCGTCTTTGAACGGCTGTGTCCCTGTCGTTGGCGAGGACCCATATATTGACCTCCAGGTATGTCGTGCCGGACGGTGGATGTGCCGTCGGGGCAGGATGGACATAAGTTATTACACGATAAACCAAACGGGGCGCGCGAGGCCTCGTGTATGCTGGAAGACGGCATTTTTCAGAGTGAATGCATACCTTGGTAAGGAGTTTGTCGATGGCGATTCGGGCGATGGGGCCGAGCGGACAATGCGAGACTGGATTGGATGTCGTCAGTGCGGCGCTGCCCGAGCTGCTGGCGCCGGCGGGCGGACTCGACCAGATGCTTGCGGCCATCGCCGCGGGTACCGATGCCATCTATGCGGGGTTGGGCGGCTTTAACGCCCGTGTGAGCGCCCACGGCTTTACGGATGACGAGTTTGCGCGCGGCTGCGCCGTGGCGCATGCCCATGGCGTGCGTGTGTACGTGACGCTCAACGTGTTCGTGTTTGACGATGAGTTGTCCGACGCGGTGGCGTTGGGAGCTCATGCACTGGAGCTGGGCGCCGATGCTCTGATTGTGGCCGATGCCGGGTTGGCCTGCGCGCTGAGCGCGGCGATTCCCGGGGTCGAGATTCACCTGTCTACGCAGGCGGGCGTTCATAGCGAAGGCGCCGTGCGGCTTGCCGCCGATGAGTTGGGGGTCGAGCGCGTGACGACGGCGCGCGAGCTGACGGTCGACGAGATTGCGGCGCTCTGTGCCACGGGCGTGCCCATCGAGGTATTCTGCCACGGTGCGATTTGCATCGGCTATTCGGGGGCGTGCGAGTTCTCGGCCCTGCGGCGTGGACGATCGGCGATGCGCGGCGACTGCACACAGCCGTGCCGTCTGGCGTACGACCTAGTGGACGAGGCGGGACAGAGCGTTGTCGCCGTTGAGGGGGATCGTCTGCTGTGTCCGCATGACTATCTGGGTATTGTGCATCTGCCCGAGCTTGTAGATGCTGGCGTTGCGTCGCTCAAGATCGAGGGGCGCATGAAGAACCCCGATTACGTATTCAACGTGGTGCGGGTTTGGCGCCGGGCGCTCGATATGCTGCGCGACGGCGCGTGGGACCCCGGTGCCGTGGAAGAGCTTGAGCGCGAGCTGGGAAGGTCGTTTAACCGTGGGTTTACCGATGCGTACCTGCGAGGGCGTTCGGGTGCCGAGCTGATGAGCTTTGAGCGTGCAATTAACCAGGGCGTGCGCGTGGGGCGCTTGGTCGCTGTGGGCCACGAAGAGGTGACCGTTGAGCTCGATGCCGCCGTGGCGGCGGGTGACACGCTCGAGATTCGGTTCTATCCGGGCGTCGACGCGCGCCCCGATGTGCCCAAGCGCTGGCCGCAGGTGCCCTGCCCGGTGGATGCCGCAGCGGGGAAGCGCGTCGTCGTGCATTGCAAGCGTAAGGTGGACGCGGGCTGCGAGGTATACCTGATTCGCAGCGCCGGCGTGTTGGATCAGACAGCGGCGGTGTTGGAGCGCATGCGGGCCGAGGCGGATGCGATTGCACCCGTTGCGCGCGCCGTTGAGGTGCTGCCCTTTGAGGACGTTGCGGTGGATGGCGGTGCGTCGACGGAGTTGGCGGGGTCGGCGGGGCCGGTAAAGCGCGAGGATTTTGCTCGTATGGTCTTTGCCTGGGAGCTGATGGATGTGGGTCCGCGCGATGAGCGAGATCTGTCCGATACAACGGTGGTGCTCGACGAAGTGTGCCGCGCGGGCGACGCCGAGCGGACTCGGGCGCTTATGCAGCGTGCCGGGCGCGTCGTCTGCCGCAATCTGGGACAAGTGGCGATGGCCCGCGAGCTGGGCACAACGTTTGACGTGGCGGCGCCGGTGTTCTGTGCCAATCGGGCCACGCTTACCTGGCTGCGCGGACTCGGTGCGGGGCGGGTGTACTTGTCGGCCGAGTTGCTCGGCAATGATGCGGAGCGTGTTGCCGAGCTTGCCGCTTGCCCCGGTGTCTTGGGGCCTGTCGATGCCGACCGTCCCGAGCTCATGGTGTGCGAGCACTGCTTGCTGACTGCCGAGGGCGCCTGCGCCACGGATGCAACGGGGCAGGTCCGTTGCCGTGACTGCTCGCGCCGTCAGCGGGAGCGCTTTTTGGTCGAACGTGACGGCACGCGTTTGCCGGTCGTTATCGACGCGTGCGGCAGGACGAGGATTTTCCTGTCGTAGGTGTTCGGCCGCGCCGTTTTGGTTATCATAAGAGAGTTTATGAACTTCCAGCACCGCCGTATCCGGTGAGGGTGCTATAGCAAAAGGAGGATACCCAATGCTGTCTGTTGACGAGCAAATGCGTATCATCACCTCGGGTGCAGCGCAGATCGTCCCCGAGGCCGACCTTCGCAAGAAGCTTGAGAAGGGTGAGCCCCTCAACATCAAGCTCGGCGTCGATCCCACCAGCCCCGACCTGCACCTGGGCCATGCCGTGCCCCTGCGCAAGATGCGTCAGTTCCAGGACCTGGGCCACAACGTCACCCTCATCATCGGCAACGGCACCGCGCTGATCGGCGACCCCTCGGGCAAGAACTCCACGCGTCCGCAGCTTTCGCAGGAGCAGATCGAGGCCAACGCCGAGACTTACGTGAGCCAGGCCATGAAGATTCTGGACCCCGAGAAGACCACCATCGTGCACAACGGCGACTGGATCCTTTCGATGGACCTGGCCGGCCTGCTGCAGGTGTGCTCCAAGTTCACTGTCGCTCGCATCCTTGAGCGCGACGACTTTACCAAGCGCTACCAGTCCCAGACGCCGATTGCCCTGCACGAGTTTCTGTACCCCGTGATGCAGGCCTTCGACTCCGTTCAGATCAAGGCCGACGTCGAGATGGGCGGCACCGACCAGCTCTTCAACCTGCTCGCCGGCCGCGAGCTCATGGAGAAGATGGGCATGGAGCCGCAGATTGCGCTCACCATGCCGCTGCTCGAGGGCACCGACGGCGTCCGTAAGATGTCCAAGTCCTACGGTAACTACATCGGCCTGACCGATGCTCCTAAGGATATGTTCGGCAAGACCATGTCCATCCCCGACGAGATGATCGGCAAGTACTATCGTCTGGCGAGCTCGCTCGCCCCGGCCGAGGTCGATAAGATCGACGCCGCCCTGGCCGACGGTTCCGCCGACCCCTACGAGCTCAAGCGCGCTCTGGGCCGCGACCTGTGCGATACCTACCACGGCGCCGGCGCCGGCGACGAGGCCCAGGCCGAGTTCGACCGTGTGTTCAAGGAGGGCCAGCTTGCCGACTTCCCCGAGAAGCATGTCGAGCTGACTGTCAACGACGAGGGCCAGATCTACCTCGCCGGCCTGCTCAAGGACCTGGGTCTTTCGGCCAGCGCCGGCCAGGCCCGCCGCGACATCGACGGCGGCGGCGTCAAGATCAACGGCAAGGCCGTGGCTCCCAAGAGCTACAACATCGACCCCAGCGCCCTCAAGCTGGGCGACACCCTCTCCGTAGGCAAGCGCAAGGGCTTTAAGTTGGTCTAACGAGCGAGTTGACCTCACAAGTGCAATAAGGCCGCAGCCGGGAATCCCGACTGCGGCCTTTTTGGTTACGACGATCCCTTGGGGACGGAGGGATCATTTGGCGGTGCCGTTAAGCGGAAGGGGTGTTAGCGGGACTTTCTTTTGGGCATACAATGGCTATTGGCTTGCTGCGGTGAAGGCCCGTCCGCCCCGCAGTTATTTCTACGGTTAAAGGAGTATGTATGTCCGTTGAGGTCATGAGGTCTGTGATCGACGCTGCCGAGGGCCGCGTGCCCGTCGACACGCTGTTTGCCAATGCGCAGATCGTCGACGTGTATGGCCAGCGTGTGGCGCCCGGTAGCGTTGCCGTCAAGGACGGTCTGATCGTCGGCGTGCTCTACGATGGTCGCGACGATGCCGCTGGCACCTACGAGGCAACTGAGGTCGTCGACTGCCAGGGTCGCTATCTCGCCCCCGGTTTTATTGACGGGCATCTGCACATTGAGTCCTCGAACATCCGTCCCGCCGAGTATGCTCGCATGGCCGCGACGCGCGGTACTACCACCGCCATTGCCGACAGCCACGAGATTGCCAATGTTGCCGGTCTCGACGGCCTGCGCTTTATGATTGAGGACGGTCGTCGTGCGCCCATCTCCATCAAGTACATGATGCCTTCGTGCGTGCCCGCACTGCCCGATGAGCAGGCCGGTGCCGTCATCACCGCTGCCGATATGCAGGCGTTTTTTGCCGAGCATCCGGGCGACGTTTTTGGTCTGGGCGAAATGATGAACCTGCCGGGCGTCTTTATGGCCGATCCCGAGACCTGCGCCCGCATCGATGCTGCCAACCAGACGCCGTCCAAGCAGGTTGACGGCCACGCGCCGCTCGTTGCCGGTAAGGACCTCAACGCCTATGCCGCAGCGGGCATTATCGCCGACCACGAGTCGACGATTCCCGAGGAGGCGCTCGACAAGCTGTCCCGCGGCATGTATGTGATGCTGCGTGAGGGTACGTGCAGCCACGACCTGGCCAATTTGTCTCCGATGCTGCTGGAGAACCCTGCCCGCGCCCGCCGCTGCTGCTTTGCGACCGACGACCGCGCTCCCTCCGATGCTCTTTCGACCGGCATGATCGACAATGCCTGCCGCGTGGCCATCGAGGCCGGCATCGACCCGGTGGTCGCTATCTCTATGGCGTCCCTCTCCACGGCCGAGGCGTTTGGCCTGGATCACGGCTGCCGCGACCCGCACGAGCTGCGTGGTGCGATTGCCCCGGGCAAGCGTGCCGACCTGCTGGTGCTCAATGACCTGACGTTTGCTACGGCTCCGCATCGAGTATATGCCGCCGGTGCTCTGGTGGCGCAGGACGGCACTTTTGTGGGCGAGGTCGCACCCGAGATGGCCGAGGTTGCGGCCCTTGCCGATGAGCTGCGCGCCTCCGTTAAGCTGCCGAAGCTTTCGCTCGACGTGTTTGACTATGCCTTTAAGCCGGGCGAGGCCGTGATTGACGTGGTACCGGGTAAGGCCATCACGGGTATGGTCCGTCCCGAGACTGACGAGGACTTGCGCCGCATTATGCTGATCGAGCGCCATGGCCGCGGCGTGTCGCTGCAGACCGAGGGTGCCGATGGCGACGGTCCCGCTGGCTTGGGCCTGGTCGGCAAACACATCGGTCGCGGCTGGGTGAGCGGTTTCACCATCACCGGTGGTGCCATTGCCTCCACGATCGGCCATGACTCGCACAACGTGTGCGTGGTGGGCGACAACGCCGCCGATATGATGGCTGCTGTCGAGGCCGTGGGCCAGGGCGGCCACGTGCTGGTGCGTAGCGGCGAGGTCGTGGCGCGCATTCCGCTGGCGCTCGGTGGCCTGATGAGCGAAGGCACGGCCGAGGACGTTGCCGCGCAGCACGACGACTTTATGGTCAAGGCGCGCGCCATGGGTATTGAGCCGCCGCTCGACCCCATCATGGGCATCATCTTCCTGCCCCTGCCGGTTATCCCGACGCTCCGCATCCGCCCCGAGGGCATGTTCGACGTCACCACCTTCACCTACGCTGACTAGTCATCGGGGACGTTCTTAAACGACTAGTCGTTGGGGACACTCTTTGGCGTGTCGCCTGACGCTGCGATTGTGGGACCTCTGGCATGTGTGAGCTATTTGCCAGGTCCTTGTAACGTTTACGCCCGCGGAGTCTTATTTGAGCTCCCTTTGGGTACGTTGGAATCGGATACACGTTCGATTCCAACAAGCCCGAAGGGAGCTTTTCTATGTTTAAACTGATTGCATCCGATATGGACGGCACGTTGCTTGACGAAAACGGCCAGGTGCCTCCCGAGACTTACGAACTGATTCTGGCGCTACACGAGCATGGCGTGCATTTCGCCGCATCGTCAGGTCGTCGCTACGATCGTCTGTGCGAGTTCTTTGCGCCCGTTCGCGACAAGATGGACTTTGTCGCCGCTAACGGCGCCCAAGTCTACGCCGACGGTAAGATGGTAGACCGCGAGGTGTATTCCCACCTGGCGATTCGAAGGCTCGCCCAAGCCGTCAGGACGTTTCCCAATCTGCATCTTGCGCTCTTTGACCGAACCAAGTCCTTCCTGCTCGATGACGAGTGCAAGTTCGTGCGTGAGGTCGATAAGGACCTTCCCAATGCCGAGCGTATTTGGGAGCTGCCCGATCCCAGCGTAAATATCATCAAAGCGAGTATCTTTTGCGACGACAGTGCGGTTATGGACAGTGCGTACGTGCTACAGCGCGAACTTGGTCAGCTCTTTACTTTTGCGCCTTCGGGCAACGCGTGGATCGATGCCATGCAGCCTGGCGTGTCGAAGGCCTCGGGTATCGCGCAGCTCGCGGAGCATTACGGCATTGGTCGTGACGAGGTCATGGCGTTTGGCGACTCGATGAACGACTACGAGATCATTCGCTTTGTCGGCACGGGCTGCGCGATGGAAAACGCGCGCCCCGCGCTTAAGGCGGTGGCCGATCGCGTGGTGGGTTGTAACCGCGACCACGCCGTCCAGCAGGAGCTCCGTCGCGTGCTGGAGAGCCTCACTTAATCCGGCAGATGGGGACGTTCCTTTTTTGCCGACAGTGGGGGACAGTCCTTGCAGATTTTTGCGAAGAGTGTCCCCAACGACTAGTCGTTTAAGAACGTCCCCAACGACTAGGCGAGGGCGGCCATGATGGTGCGGGCGACGCCGTCGTGGTCGTTGTCGTATTCGGTGACGGCGTCGGCGGCCTCGCGGTCTTCGGGCTCGGCGTTGATCATGGCCATGCCGTGGCCCGCTGCCTGCAGCATGGGGATGTCGTTGATGTTGTCGCCGAACGCCCAGGCGTCGGCGAGACGCTCGCCCAGGTGCTCGCATAGCCACGTGAGGGCCGTTCCCTTGGTGGCGCCCTCACCCATGACCTCGATATTCATGGCGTAAGAACGCGTGACCTCAATGCCTCCGAGCGTGTCGAGCTCAGCCGCGATGGCGTCGCGATCGGCCGGGTCGTGCCAGTACATGGCGATGCGTTCGAGCGTCTCGACCCCGTCGATCTTGCTGTCGATATCCATGTCGATCGGCGTTCGTGTGCGCTTGAGCGAAGCCGCGATGTGGGGGTCGCCGCCGCAGAACTCATCCAGACGCCCGTATAGCGAGCGGGGGAGGAAGCACTGTCCATCCGCGAAGATATCGAAGGTCACATCGTGGCCGGCGGCAATGCAATGGATGCGGTGGGCGATGGCGCGGTCGAGCGGTCGGCTCATAATGCGCGTGGCGCGCGAGGCATCGTTGGGCACATCGTCGTCGAGCTGCCAGACGCTGGCGCCATTGGCGCAGACGGCATAGTGCACGGCGGGATGGGCGAGGATGGGCTCAAAGATGCCCGACAGCGGACGTCCCGTGCAGGGCACAAATTCAATTCCGCGTCGAGCGAGTTCGTCGAGCATCGACCAGGTGGCATCGCTCATTTGCTTATCGCTCGTCAGCAGCGTTCCGTCCATATCGGAAAACACAATCATTCGATGCAGCCCTTTCTGCTGGCATAAAAAGCGTGGCCGAGGGCGGTGATGCCCTGGCCACGCTCGGGTTCTATAGCGGTCCGCGTCCTAGCGGTCGGCGAGTGGCTTGTACGCCAGCGGCTCGATCACCGGACGATAGGCCGGGCGAATAATACGGTGCGCGCAGAAGAGCTCTTCCATGCGGTGTGCCGACCAGCCGGCCATGCGGGCGACGGCGAATAGCGGCGTAAAAAGCGTCTCGGGCACGCCGAGCATCTTGTAGATAAAGCCCGTGTACAGGTCGATGTTGGCGCAGATAGGCTTGGTCATGCCGTGGTCGCGCATCACCTGCGGGGCCAGGCGCTCGATGCGCTCGATGAGTGCGAACTCCTCGCCCAAGTCCTTCTTGGCGGCAAGCGAGCGCGCGTAACGGCGGCAGACCTCGGCGCGCGGGTCGCTCAGCGTGTAGACGGCGTGGCCCATACCGTAGATGAGACCCGTGCCGTCGAAGGCCTGTTTGTCGAGGATCTTGCCCAGGTAGGCTGCGACCTCGTCCTCGTCCTCCCAATTGGAGACATGCGCACGGATGTCCTCGTGCATGGACACGACCTTGGCGTTGGCGCCGCCGTGGCGCGGGCCCTTGAGCGAGCCGATGGCCGCGGCGTAGGCGGAATACGGGTCGGTGGCCGAAGAGGACAGCACGCGGCAGGCGAACGTGGAGTTGTTGCCGCCGCCGTGCTCGGCATGCAGCATGAGCATCACGTCGAGCAGCATGGCTTCGTCGCGGGTGAATGCCATGCCGCCGCGGAGCACCTGCAGGATGGTCTCGGCGGTGGAGAGACCGGGCGTGGGGTGCGGCACGTGAACCTCGGAGCCGCGAAGCTTGGCGATCGAGGCCATGTGTGCGAAGGCGGCGATGCGCGGGAGACGTGCGAGCATGGAAATAGCCACGTCGATCTCATGCTCGGGCGTAATCACGTCGGGCTCGGCGTCGAAGGCGTAGAGCAGCAGCACGGCGCGCTGGAGCACGTTCATGATGCTCGACGACACCGTGGTCATGGGGAACTCTTTGACGTATTCGTCGCTCAGATGCCTAAAGGCGCCCAAGCGCTCGCAAAAGCCGTCCAGCTCTTCCTTATTGGGCAGCGAACCCGTGATAAGCAGGTAGGCGACTTCCTCGTAGCCGTAGCGATTCTCGGCCTGGGCATTGTTGACCAGATCCTCGATGCTGTAGCCGCGAAGCGTGAGCTTGCCCTGATCGGGCACGACCTTTCCGTCGACCTTGTTGTAGCCGTGCACATCCGAGATACGAGTGAGACCCGCAACCACGCCCGAGCCGTCGGCATTGCGTAGGCCGCGCTTTACATTGTGCTCGACAAACAGGCCCTCGTCATAAGGGTCGGTCGGCAGGCCGTGGTAGAGGCTTTCGCTCTCAGACGAAATCTGGCGGCTTGCTTCGTAATCCAGGACTAGTCGGCTCAAGTGGTCATCGAAGCGGTAATAGATTTTCTTGGCGTCGTAGGCCATGCGCGCTCCTCTCCGGGCCGCATCGGGGTGGCTTGCATGGGTATGCGCGTGTCAGGCAATCCCCGGCGGCCTGTTCGCTACAGGCGGTACATAAAGTTAAAGACGTCCTCGCGCTGGATGGACACGTTGACGCCCGAAAGCTCGCCGGCCTCGGCCAGGGCCTTCTGCAGCTCAGCGAAGTCGAGCTTGGACTCGGCGGTATCGGCCAGCATGGTCATGGTGAAGATGTCCTCGATAATGGACTGCGTGATGTCGCGGATGTCGACGTTGGCCTCGCCCAGGACACGGGTGACGCCGGCGACGATGCCGGGGCGGTTCTTGCCAAGGACGGTGATGACGATACGGGAGGACGAGATCTCGGCCATGGGAAACCCTTTCGCGTGGTTGCGGCGCGCGGGGCGCTCCGCTACGGTACAGTGTTCATCATTGTACCTGTCTGGCGCCAAAAGGGGTGTGCTTACTGCGGCGTTACACGTCTGCAACATGGGAGAAGGGGCGACAGGGTGCGTGTCCGCTGCGGTTGGCCACGCCGCGTTGCGCAAAGACCGTGAACCTTTTGTGGGACGCGCGGCGCCGTGGTACCATAGCCGAGTTTGTTGTCTTGGTCGGAAACCAAGACGCCTTATGCGCTGATCGGTAACCAGCGCCTGACCAATAAGGAGTCCTACCATGAAGCAGGGTATCCATCCCCAGTATGTCGAGTGCACGGTGACGTGCTCCTGCGGCAACACCTTCAAGACGCACGCTACCGTGTCCGAGATGAAGGTCGAGCTTTGCAACGAGTGCCACCCGTTCTACACCGGCCAGCAGAAGTTCGTCGACACCGGTGGACGCGTCCAGCGCTTCGCCGACAAGTTCGGTGGCGCCGCTGCCGCCCAGCTCAAGAAGGCTGAGGAGGCCAAGGCTGCCAAGGCCGCCAAGGCTGCTGAGGCCGAGGCCGCTCGCAAGGCCGCCGCTGAGGCTAAGGCTGCCGAGAAGGCCAAGCGTGCCGCTAAGTTCGCCGAGGAGGCTGCCAAGCAGGCCGCCGAGGCTCCCGCAGAGGCTCCCGTCGAGGAGGCCGCTGCCGAGGCCGAGACCACCGAGGCTGCTGAGTAAATAGCTCGCCGCGGAATCACTCGCATTCATGGCATGAGGGCCGTGCATCCATTTGGGTGCGCGGCCCTTTTCTTTTTATTGGCGCAAGCTAACCTGTCCCCGTGGCACCAAATGGCAGAGAGACGGCGTTTGCTCAGATAAAACCTGCCAAAATAAACCTGTTCCATTGCGGCAGGTTGGTCATAGTTATTACGTGGCGGTCGAGGTCGACCGTATAGGCCGCGCCTTGTTTGGCTAAAGTACAATCATCTGTGTTTAACTCGCCCGCAGCTGCACGGCGTGGGCGATGGCCAAAAAGGAAAACCACATGGGATTCATGTCAAAGCTGCTGTCCTTTGGATCCGATAAGGACCTTAAGCGCTACTACAAGATCGTCGACAAGATCAACGGTCTTGAGCCCCAGTTTGAGAAGATGACCGAGGAGGAACTCCGCGGCCAGACCGATAAGTTCCGCGAGCGTTACGCCAACGGTGAGTCGCTCGACGACATGCTCCCCGAGGCCTTTGCCACCGTGCGTGAGGCTTCCAAGCGCACCATGGGTATGCGCCACTTTGACGTGCAGCTCATTGGCGCCATGGCACTGCACGAGGGCCACATCGCCGAGATGAAGACCGGCGAAGGTAAGACCCTCGTCTCCACGTTGGCCGGCTATCTCAACGCTATTGCCGGCAAGGGCGTGCACGTCGTTACCGTCAATGATTACCTTGCCAAGCGCGACTCCGAGTGGATGGGCCGCATCTATAAGTACCTGGGCATGACCGTCGGTCTGCTCCAGAACAACATGCCGCTCGAGCTCAAGCGCCCGGCCTACCAGGCCGACGTCACCTATGGCACCAACTCCGAGTTCGGCTTTGATTACCTGCGCGACAACATGGTTACCCGTCCCGAGCAGCGCGTGCAGCGCGGCCACAACTACGCCATCGTCGACGAGGTTGACTCCATCCTGATCGATGAGGCTCGCACCCCGCTGATCATCTCGGGCGCTGGCACCAAGTCCGCCAGTACCTACAAGGACTTCGCGCGTGCCGTGCGTGGCCTTGAGCGCGGCGAGGACGTGTCGCACGACATGCTTACCGCCACCGAGGACGTTGAACCCACGGGCGACTACGTCATGGACGAGGCCAAGCACACCATCGCCGCCACCGAGCGCGGTCTTAAGAAGATCGAGCGCCGCCTGGGTATCGATGACATCTATGCCGATCTCTCCGGCCAGCTGGTCAACCACCTGCAGCAGGCGCTGAAGGCCCAGTACATGTTCCACCGCGATAAGCAGTACGTGGTCACCAACGGCGAGGTCAAGATCGTCGACGAGTTCACCGGCCGCATTATGGAAGGCCGCCGTTACTCCGAGGGCCTGCACCAGGCCATCGAGGCCAAAGAGGGCGTGCTCGTACGCGAGGAGAACCAGACGCTGGCCACTATCACCTTGCAGAACTACTTCCGTCTGTATGACAAGCTCTCCGGCATGACCGGTACGGCACTCACCGAGGACGCCGAGTTCCGCGAGATTTACAAGCTGCCCGTCGAGGTCATCCCCTCCAACAAGCCCGTGCAGCGCGTGGACCACGAGGACCTGGTGTACCGCACCATCCAGGCCAAGTACAACGCCGTCGCCGACGATGTCGAGCAGCGTCACGCCAAGGGCCAGCCGGTCCTGGTGGGCACCGTCTCCATCGAAAGCTCCGAGAAGCTGTCGGCCGCCCTTACCAAGCGCGGCATCGCGCACGAGGTCCTCAACGCTAAGCATCACGAGCGCGAGGCCCATATCGTTGCCCAGGCCGGACGCTACGGCGCCGTGACCATCGCTACTAACATGGCCGGTCGTGGTACCGACATTTTGCTGGGTGGCAACCCCGACGAGCTGGTGCGCGAGCGCCTTGAGTACGAGGGTCTGACCATGGAGGACGTGACGCCCGAGCAACTCGAGCAGTTTAACGCTGAGGCCAAGGAGACCTGCAAGGCCGAGCGCGAGCGCGTGCTTGCCGCCGGCGGCCTGACCGTCATCGGCACCGAGCGCCATGAGTCCCGTCGTATCGACAACCAGTTGCGCGGTCGCTCCGGTCGTCAGGGCGATCCGGGCGAGACCCAGTTCTACCTGTCGCTCGAGGACGACCTCATGCGCCTGTTCGGCGGCGACAAGATGGATCGTGTCTCCAAGATGATGGTCACGGCCGACATGGGCGACGACATGCCCATCCAGCACAAGATCATCTCCAAGGCCGTCGAGAGCGCCCAGCACAAGGTCGAGAGCATCAACTTCTCCATGCGTAAGAGCGTCCTCGAGTACGATGACGTCATGAACAAGCAGCGCCAGGTCATCTACGCCGAGCGTAACAAGATTCTGGATGGCAAGGACCTGACCGACCACATCACCGAGGTCATGCACGACACCGTGTACCGCTGCGTGCAGGAGTTCTGTACCAAGGACAGCCACGATGGCGAGCGCGATCTTGAGGGCTTGCGCAAGTGGGTCGTGGAGCTGACCGGGCATATCGATACGCCCAAGTTCCCCGACGAGGACTTTGAGGCCCTGGCTGCCGATGTCCTGGCTTACGTAGAGAAGTGCTACAACATGAAGGCCGAGCGCTTGGGCGAGGACCTGATGCGCGAGCTCAACACCCAGGTCATGCTGCGCGTCATCGATACCCGCTGGATGAACTACCTGCAGGAGATGGACTATCTCAAGACCGGCATCGGCCTGCGCGGCTTTGGCCAGCGCGACCCGCTGGTCGAGTACAAGACCGAGGCCTACGGCGCGTTCCAGATCCTCGTCGACACCATGTACGAGGATTACCTGCGCACGGTTCTGCGCATCGAGATCAAGGCTGCCCCGCGTGCCGTGGAGCACAAGGAGGAGCCCGCGCTCGAGGGTGCGCACTTCTCCGGTCCTGCCGAGGTCGATGGTGACAACGGCGACTCGGTGCTGCGCAAGCAGGCGCAGGTGCAGGCCCGCACGGCTGTCCAGGGTGGTCCGGCTGCCGTCAACAACGGTGGCAAGGTGACGACCTACCGTAAGTCCGAGAGCGACGACCCCTATGTCAACGTGGGCCGCAACGACCCGTGCCCCTGCGGTAGCGGCAAGAAGTTTAAGTACTGCCACGGCAGGAATCGTTAATGGCTGAGGCTTTAGAGGTAACGCCCGCCGAGCTGGACGCGTTTGCGGACCGGCTCGGCGAGGTCGAGTCGTATCTTCATTTGGACGAGAAGCGCACGCGCGTGACCGAGCTCGAGGCCAAAAGCGTGGCCCCCGGCTTTTGGGATGACGCCGACGCCGCTCGCGCCACCATGGAGGAGATCGCTCGCGCCAAGGAAGATATTGCTGCCGTGGATACCGCGCGCGGCGAGCTATCTGACGCCCGCGCGGCGCTGGAGCTTGCCGAGGAGATGGGCGACGACCCCGATGCCACCGCATTGCGCGAGGAGGCTGCCGCTACGGCAGAACGCCTGGCCCGCGCTATCGACGAGCTCGAGCTTTCGAGCTGGTTTACCGGTGAGTTCGATCACGGCGATGCGATTGTGACCATCAAGCCCGGGCAGGGTGGCCTGGAGGCGCAGGACTGGACCTTCATGCTCTTTAAGATGTACATGAAGTACTGCCAGCGCCGCGGCTGGAAGGTCACCATTAACGACTGCCCCGCGGCTGAGGTTATCGGCATCGATCGCGCGACCTTTACCGTCGAGGGCAAGGATGCGTTTGGCATGCTGCGCGCCGAGGCCGGTGTGCACCGCTTGGTGCGCATTAGCCCCACCGACGACAAGAAGCGCCGCCAGACCACGTTTGCCGGCGTCGAGGTCATCCCCGTGCTGCCTGACGATATCGACATCGAGATCAGTCCCGACGATATCCGCGTGGACGTGTATCACGCGAGCGGCCCGGGCGGCCAGGGCGTCAACACCACCGACTCCGCCGTACGCGTGACGCATTTTCCCAGCGGCATCGTTGTCACTTGCCAAAACGAGCGCAGCCAGATTCAGAACAAGGCCGCGTGCATGCAGATTCTCAAGGCCCGTCTGTACGAGATCGAGCTTGAGAAGCGCGCCGAGGCGCTCGACGAGATTCGTGGACCCAAGACCACGATCGGGTTTGGTAACCAGATTCGCAGCTACGTGCTCTACCCGTATCAGATGGTCAAGGACCTGCGTACGGGCGTGGAGACCAGCAACGTCGAGGCGGTGCTCGACGACGGTGACCTGGATCCGTTTGTGATCGGGTATCACCGCTGGGCCACCGGCGAGGCCGATGCGGAGTAGGGTCCGCACGGATAACCTCACAGAAAGTTCCCCGTGCTGTTTTCCTGTGTTTGACCCCTGTTGAGAGGGTGATTATGCAGGAAAACAGCCTGTTTTGATGAAGCGCCGTCTGAGAAGGAGTCACATGACGTATTTCTTTATCGCCTGTGCTCCCCAAATCGGCCCCCATTTACCGCTCACAGACAAAAATCGACCGTTTGCCGCTAATTAGATCCACTGTCTTTTGCAAGTGACTTCTCATCTGCTAGTCTTTACCGCAGCTGCAAGGTTGTTACTCGTCCGAGGCTTCACTTGCCAGAGTTTCCGCTTTGGCTTGGGTCTCGGTTTTTTTTATGCCTCGATTCTGCCATGCGGGGAAATCGACGATGAGTGACAAGGAAGGGCAGCTGTGAAGGTCATTAAGAACATCAACAACAACGTGTCCCTGTGCTTGGATAGCACGGGCACCGAGGTTGTGGCCTTCGGAAAGGGCATCGGCTTCAAGCGGCCGCCCTATGAGATCAGCCTGTCCGAGATCGACAAGACCTTCTACGGTGTAAGCGAAGCATACGCC
Organism: uncultured Collinsella sp.; assembly: GCA_959596495.1. Lineage (GTDB taxonomy): Bacteria > Actinomycetota > Coriobacteriia > Coriobacteriales > Coriobacteriaceae > Collinsella. The sequence goes on from CAUFXK010000026.1 coordinate 16,949, forward strand.
CAGATGGTGCAGGATATTCCTGTTGAGGTCCTCAACGCTGCCGACCGCATTGTCGACTACGCAAAAAAGACGCTTCCGGTAACGCTGAGTCCGAATATCGTTTTTACCCTCGCAGATCACATCAACTTCGCCATCCAGCGCGCTATTCAGCAGATGAGCTTTAATTTGCCCATTACGCAGGATTTGCAACATCTGTTCGGGCGTGAGGTCCAGGTCGGGCGCTATGCCGTCGAGCTTATTCGAGCTGATCTTCACATTACTCTTCCTGAAGAGGAGTCGTTTTACATCGCGCTGCATATTATCGGGGCCGAGGCCCGCGAGGCCGGAGCACGCGCCGAGTCGAACGAGCAGCATATCGAGCGCATCGTGACGCTTATCGAGCGCGACCTTGCCGTTTCCATCGATCGCGATGAATTTAGCTACGCGCGATTCGTTTCGCATATGCACTACCTCATCAAGCGCTGCCAGGATTCTGAAGATGCGGTCCAGGAAAACGAGGGGCTCTACGAGTCCCTCCGAGCGCTTTATCCCGATGCCGCGCGTAGCGCGACCCATGTCGGCACCTATCTTGAACAGGCCTTGGGTATTAATCTCTCCGATGAGGAGCTCGCCTATCTCATCATGCATATCGTACGTCTCTGTAAGGGGAAGGGGTCCGGTACAGGCACGTTGTGATGCCCGCAGTGGCTGCGCCTCGGCGCTCGTTGAAATCATATATCCCATGAGGATTGTGACCGGTAATGCGGGCTTTACCTCCAGGACGCAACGAAGATTCGCTGCAGTCTGGAGGTTTCTTTTTTAGGAAGCATCGCGGTAGTGCACGCCGTGTGGCTTTACGAGATATTGAAATGGAAGTTGGATTCGTTTGGAGGATTCCATGGCACGAAAGAACAACAAGTTCGCCGCGCTTTCCCACGATATCGTGGGCCTTATGGGCGGTAAGGATAACATCACGTGGTTTTCGCATTGCGTGACTCGCCTTCGCTTCACTGTCAAAGATCGAGGTCTTGTCGAAAAGGGCAAGATCGAGGCGATCTCGGGCGTTATGGGCTCGCAGTGGTCGGGTGAGCAGTATCAGGTGATCATCGGACCGGATGTTGCCGATGCCTATGCGGCGATTTGCGCCGAAAACGCCATGGAGGCTGCCGACGCCGTTGAGGAAAACCTTGATGGAGACATGGCGCACTCAAAGAAGCGTTTTTCGCTCAACGCGGTGATCGACGGTATTTCCGGCTGCATCACGCCTCTTATTCCCCTGCTTATGGGTTCGGGTATGATCAAGGTCGTTCTTGCGTTGGCGGCTCAGTTCGGTTTGCCTGTGACGGATCCCACGTATGTGACCTTGAATTTCGTTTCGGACGCCGCCTTTTATTTCCTGCCCATCGCTGTTGGCGTGACGGGTGCCAAGAAGTTCGGGGCAAACGTCGGCATGGGCATCATCCTGGGCGGCATGCTCGTGCACCCCACCTTCGTGCAGATGGTTGCCGACGGTGCTCCGGGTTCGGTTTACGGCATTCCCATCACGGGGTTCAAGTACGCGAGTACCGTTATCCCTATGATTATTACAATGTTTGTTTGCGGGTATGTCGAGCGCTTTATGGCGAAGATCTCCCCTGCGCCCATTCGCGGCATGCTTGAGCCGATGCTCACCCTGCTCGTGATGGCCCCGATCACGCTGTGCGTCATCGGTCCGCTCGGCGGCTTCCTCGGCAACTACATGGCCGACTTCATCATGTGGGTCTACAACACCATCGGATTCCTCGCTATCGGTATTCTCTGCTGCTTGCACCCGCTCTTGGTCATGACGGGTATGCACACCGCCCTCATCCCCTTTGTCACCCAGTCCTTCGCAACCATGGGCTTCGATCCTATCTTCGGCGCGCAGCAGCTCGTTTCCAATATGAATGAGGGCATTGCCTCGCTCGTCGTGAGCCTGAAGTCCAAGTTTGATCCCGAGCTTCGTTCGAACGCCATGGGCGCCGCAATTACCGCGCTCGTGGGCGGCGTCACCGAGCCTGCACTGTACGGCGTGAACCTCAAGCTCAAGACCCCGCTTATGGCGGTTATGATCGGCAATCTTTGCGGAGGCCTGTATTGCGGCCTTATGGGTATCCTTCGCTATTCCTATGGTGGCTCGAACCTGCTCGGTCTGGCGGTCTTTATCGGCGACAAGCCCAACAATCTTCTCAACATGTGTATCGCCGTGGTAATCGGCGCGGTCGTGACCTTTATCTCCGCTTGGCTGCTGTATAAGCCTGAGCAGAAGGTGGCTGACTCGGTGGCCGACGCCTCGACCGTAGTCGAGTAACGGGGATGACGAACATGACGAACATCAATGCGTTTCCCGAAGGGTTCCTGTGGGGTTCCGCGGTGGCGGCAAACCAATGCGAGGGCGCTTGGGATGCGGACGGCAAGGTACCGAGCATCGCAGACTGCCTGACGCGCGGTAGCATCGACGAATCGCGCCGCATCCTGCTCGATATGCCAGAAGGGGAGGATTACCCCTCGCATCGCGCGGTGGATTTCTACCACCGCTACGAGGAGGATATCGAGCTGATGGCCGAGATGGGGCTTAAAGCCTTTCGTATGTCCATCAATTGCACGCGCATCCTTCCGGATTTGAATGCGGCTCCGATCGAGGAGGGCCTGGCATACTACGAACGTGTATTTCGCTCCCTGCGCGAGCACGGCATCGAGCCCGTTGTGACGCTTTGTCATAATGACCAGCCTCTCGCCTTTACAAAGGAGTTCAACGGCTGGGCAGATCGACGCATGATTGACTACTTTACGCAGTTCTGCGAGATTGTGTTCACACGCTATAGCGGGCTCGTGACCTACTGGCTCATGTTCAACGAGCTCAATATCATGACGCGTCGCACGGGCAACTGGCATCATGCGGGCATTATCCACGAAGGTACGACTTGCTTTGCCGATCAAGTTGACGATCCGGTGCAGCGTTACCAGGCCCTGCATCACTTGTTTGTGGCGAGTGCCCGCGCCGTGCAGATCGGTCGCAAAATCGATGACCGATATCGCTTCGGAACGATGATTACCGCGTCAATCTACTACCCGTTCACATGCGACCCTGAGGACGTGATGTATGCGCACCAGCGCACGCAGCTCGAGAATCACTTCGTTACGGACGTGCAGGTAAAGGGCATGTATCCGTACTATATGAAGCGCGTCTTCAAGGAGTTGGGGGTCGACCTCGTCATAGAGGAGGGGGATCTGGAACAGATTCACGACGGCCACGTGGACTTCATCAGCTTCTCTTACTATGGGACGACCGCGCTTACCACGCACGACGCGGGGGAACAGTCGCTGGGCAATATGACGTCGGGTGTGCGCAATCCGTACCTGCCTGTTACCCAGTGGGGTTGGGGCATCGACGCCATGGGTCTGCGCTATACGCTCGGATGCTTGTACGATCGCTACCAGGTGCCCCTGCTTATCGTGGAAAACGGCATCGGTGCGGTGGACGAGCTTGTTCCCGACGGCAAGGGATCGTATACGGTGCATGACGACTATCGTATCGACTACCTGCGTCGTCATATCGAGCAGATGGCTTTGGCACTTGAGGACGGCGTCGACCTCATCGGCTATACGACGTGGACGGCTATGGACATCGTGAGCCTAGGCACCGGTGAGTTCAAGAAGCGCTACGGTTTCATCTACGTCGATTGCGACGAGCGGGGTAACGGTACGCTGGACCGTTATCGCAAGGACTCGTTCCATTGGTATAGACGTGTAATTGAAAGTAACGGCACCGACCTTGGTGATGCCGATGTCTAGCGCCACGGCGCACGGACATGAGGCGGCGGGACGTTCCCGCCGCCTCGGCATGTTGGTGCGATGCTGTATTTGCTTTGGCTGCTCGGTCGGCTTGGTCAACGACTGCCTGGGCATCTTCACTACCTCGATTGTTGCCGACTTATCGATTGGCGTCGGTGAATTCTCGATCGTGATGACGTTGGCGAATATCGCGACGGCCTTCACGACGCTGTTTGTTTCGCGTCTACTCGGTCGGGTGCCCATCAATGTTGTTATGGGAGCGGGCTCGGCCCTCGTCGCAGCTTCATTTGCGATCATGGGCTCATTGACGAGCATCTATCAGTACTATGTCGCTGCGGCGGTGATGGGCGTTGGCATTTCGTGCTTTTCGACCCTGCCTGTCACCTATGTGCTGCAAACCTGGTTCGGAGCGCGCAACGGCGTGGTCACGGGTATCGCCATGGGATGCAGCGGAGTGATTGGGGCGGTTGCTAACCCGGTTTGCAGTATGTTGATCGAAAGCGTGGGGTTTCGTTCGGGCTTTAGGGTCATTGGGCTTATCTTCGCGTTGTTGGCGTTTCCTGCCGCTGTGACGATGCGCACGGGTGACGAGCGTTTTGTGAAAGGGAGTGGCAAGGAGCCGGGCTCCGCCTCCAATACGTCGGGTTTCCACGTGACGGTTCCGCTGATTGCTCTGGCGTGCTGCTTTACGTTGATGGGGTGCCTGGGCTCGCACCTTTCTGTTTTTGGTCAGGATATGGGCTATTCGCTTGGCTTTGCGTCGTTGATGGTCTCTGCGGTCATGATTGCCAACGTGGTGTTCAAGACGGTGCTTGGAGCCCTTGCCGATCGGATCGGGGCGATTCGCGCCACGGTAGCGTGCGTCGTTATCTGCATGGCGGGATACGGGTTGTTGACGATCGCGGGGGTTGCTGAGCCGATTGCTCTGCTTGCTGCCCTGCTTTTTGGTGCATCTTCTTCGCTGCACACGGTCGGGATCGCTCTCATTGCACAGCGCGTGTCTAAGGAACGCTATGCAGAGGTCTTCTCAAAGGTCACTATGTCGGTGTCGATGTCGTATGCGTTGTTTATCTCGCTTGCTGGATTTGTGCGCGATGCGACGGGCGGCTACGATGTCATGCTCCTGTTGGGCATGGGCGCGGGCATATGTGCGCTGCTAATATGCGCGAGCTTCGAGAGGCGTTTGCGCCTCATGGCGAAGCAGGATTGAACACGTCGTTTCATGACGTGAACAAGTATGAGCATCTTGTTTGATCGGGGGGGGCTGTTTTCCTGCATTTGGCCCCCTGCTGAGAGGGTGATTATGCAGGAAAACAGCCCACTTTGCTGAGGATGGGGCGTGGCGCTGGATGCGCCGCGCTGTTGATACGGTAACTGGCCTGTCGTGTAACGGTGCGGGTAAACGTTTTGCGGCAGCGATGCTATAGCAGTGAGATCAGCTCGTCGACGTCTTCGTCGCGCATGGCCCGGAAAGTGCCCAAGGCCGGTGAGTACGAGGCTACTGTCAGGCAAATCTTCCGCGCCGAGTCGCTCGCGCCCGCGGCGAAATTCACCCTGCCGTTGTAGCGCCTGACGAGTGCTGCTAAAAAGTTTCTTGTGCACTTTCGCCACTTATGCGCTGTCGTTTCAAAGCTATTGAGAAAAAATGCCGGTAACGGCAAAACATCTAAATAGAAGTGCCGGTCCAGCAGCGGGAGGATTGATGGAAATACAGCGCAACCTCGGATTGTAATAAATCGCGAGTGCAAATTGTTCGCTGGCCCTCAGCCCCCTCCTTGTGGAGTTTCTCAGACCTACAGATCACGCTGCGGTAGAATCCCTCGTGGTTGAGTAGCAAGCGCGTAAGTCCAGGCCGGGCTTACGCGCTTCTCGCTTTTGACCCTGCCTTTTCAGGAGGGTTAAGATGATCAACAAAATCCAGCAAGAAAAGTTCACTATCGTTATGTGCGCACTGATGGTCGCCGGCATGTCCGTGTACAACGCCGCCGTTTTGGCGGGCGGCCTGTCGCCGCAGAGTCTCTTGAGCGCCATTTCCGGCTTCGTTCCGGGCTTCCTGGTGGCGCTGGTGGGCGACGTGTTCTACGCCGGTCCGCTTTCCAACCGCGTGCTCGGCATGCGCGAGTGGCGCAGCCGCACCATCATGAAATCTATCTTCATGGTGTGCCTGATGGTGCCCTATATGAGCTGTTACGGTGCGGCGATGTCCATGATGCACGGTGCGCCCGTCGCTGCCTTCCCACAACTTTGGGCAAAAAACGTTCTGCGCAACGTCGTGATGGCCCTGCCCCTGCAGCTGCTGGTTGTGGGCCCCGCGGTGCGCTATCTCTTCTCGCGGCTTTAATATCCAGAGTAAACCCCGTGCGGGGGTGGTTTTTGCCGGCCGAATCGGTAGAATCGAATACAGCAAGAAGTTCAAAGCGCGCCCCAACGGGTGCGCTTTTTTGAGGGAGGTAGCATGGCATATCGTCTGGACATCAAGCGCATTCTTTCGATGAACTTCTTTCACGA
>CAUFXK010000027.1 GCA_959596495.1 uncultured Collinsella sp.
TAATCGGCTATTATTTGTTTAGACAACTTGAGTTGTAGAGGAGTGACCGGCGATGGTGCAGGGCGCCAAACATATGAAGAGCAATAACGCCGCGGCCAACGGTGGCTCAAGCCCTCAGTCCAAACCTCAACCAAAGCCCAAGCGTCGCCGCAAACGACTGCCACGCTGGGCCGACCGGCTTATCACCATCGTCATCATCCTTATCGGCGTGGGCCTTATGACCTGGCCGTGGATCTTGGACCGGCTCGAGGCCTCGGGCGTGTTCAACCAGATCAGCACCGTGTCCAGCACCGTGGACGCGCTGTCTGCCGAGGAGCGCGAGCGCATCCTGCTCCAGGCGCGCTCCTTTAACGAGCAGCTGGCGGGCGAGGCTACCGAGCTCCCCGCCGAACAGATCGAGCCCTACGACCAGCAGCTCATCTTTGACCGCGATCCCATGATGAGCTGGGTCGAGATTCCCTCCATCGACGTGAGCATGCCCATCTACCATGGCACGAGCGAGGAGGTCCTTATGGCGGGCGTCGGCCACCTGGAGGGCACGAGCCTGCCGGTGGGCGGCACCTCGACGCATTGCGTGCTCACCGCGCACTCGGGCATGCGCAACCTGAGCATGTTCGACGACATCCACTCGCTGGAGCCCGGCGACCTGGTGCTGCTACATACCATGAACAAGACGCTCGCCTACAAGATGGTGGACTCCGAGGTGGTGCTGCCCGAGGAGATGGAGTCGCTGACCATCGAGCCCGGCGCCGACAAGGTGACGCTCGTCACCTGTACGCCCTACGGCGTGAACGACCATCGTCTGCTGGTGCATTGCGTGCGCACCAAGTACAGCAAGAAGGACGTCGACAAGCAAAAGTCGCTGGCCAGCCGCCACTGGGGCAAGCGCGAGTTTGCCGTGCTCATCGTGGTCGTAGCCATTGTGCTGTTGCTGCTGGACATCGTGATCCACGCGGTCCGTAAGCGCCGCAAGGCCAAGGCCTCGGCATAAGACATTCTCCAGAACCACCACAAAGGGGACAGGCACTTTTGTGGTGGTCGGGACTTCCAAACCATCACAACATTCGATGAAAAACTCGATTTTGGCGAAAAGCGTCGAATGTTGTGATGGTTTTCGTTGTGAGCAAGACGGTCTTCGTTGTGGGCGAGACGGCTTTCGCTATGGACGGTGCGGTTTCGCTGCAGAACCGCCAGTCCGTTGCCTGCCCGACTCGCCGCCCTCGTTACGTTTTCGCTGCATTTGGGTAAAGCACCTGCTCCAAGCGGCGTTGCCTTGTATACTAGAGCGGTTTATCTGTTATGCGGAAGGGAGCGCCTATGGCACTCAGCGAGAAAGACGTGCGCGGCATCGCCGAGTACGCAAAGATCGCACTGACCGATGACGAGCTCACCCAGATGACGTCCTACATGAACGACGCCGTCCAGATGCTCGAGCCCGTCTTGCAATATGACTTGCCCGACGTGGAGCCTACGTTCCATCCTATCGGAAGCCTGTCCAACGTGATGGGCGATGACCTGCGCGAGCCCGAGCGCGATCTGCCGCTCGACGTCGCGCTCGAAAACGCCGGCAGCGCGCGCGATCGCTACTTCCGCGTGCCGTCCATTTTGGGAGAGGGGGAGAGCGAGTAATGGCGCTAAGCTTCGATTCCCTTACCGCCGCCCAGATTGCCGCGGGCGTTGCCGCCGGTGACTTTACCGCTACCGAGGTGGCCCAGGCCTCCCTTGCCGCCATCGAGGCGCGTGAGGGCGGGGTCCAGGCATTCCTGCAGGTGGCGCCCGAGCTTGCGCTCGAGGCCGCTGCACGCGTGGATGCCGATCGTGCCGCAGGCAAGCCGCTGCCCCCGCTCGCGGGCGTGCCGCTGGCCATCAAGGACAACATGAACCTCGTGGGCACGCGCACCACCTGCGCTTCCCGCATGCTCGAGGACTACCAGAGCGTCTACACCGCCACCTGCGTCCAGCGCATGCTTGATGCCGGCTGCCTGCCCATGGGCAAGGCCAACATGGATGAGTTTGCCTTTGGCAGCTCCACCGAGAGTTCGGCGTTCCACCGCACTAACAACCCCTGGGATACCGAGCGCGTGCCCGGCGGCTCCTCGGGCGGCTCCGCTGCAGCCGTCGCTGCGGGCGAGGTCGCGCTCTCGCTGGGCTCGGACACCGGCGGCTCCATTCGCCAGCCGGCGTCGCTGTGCGGCGTGGTGGGCTTTAAGCCCACGTATGGCGCCGTGAGCCGTTACGGCGTGGTTGCCTTTGGCTCGTCGCTCGACCAGGTGGGCCCCTTTGGCCGCACGGTCGAGGATGTCGCGCTGGCCATGAACGCGCTTACCGGCGCGGGCCACGATCCGTACGACTGCACCAGCCAGGATTGCGCCGTCGACTTTACCGAGCATCTCAACGACAGCATCGAGGGCAAGCGCGTGGGTATCATCCCCGCGTTTATGGAGGCCGAGGGCCTGACGCCCGAGGTCAAGGCCGCTGTTCAGCGCGCCGCCCAGGAGCTGCAGAATCAGGGTGCCGAGCTGGTCGAGGTCGACCTGCCGCACCTGGACGCCGCCATCGCCGCCTACTACGTTATCGGCCCGGCTGAGGCGTTCTCCAACCTGGCCCGTTTTGACGGCATTCGCTACGGCTATCAGGAGGAGGGCTGCGCCAACCTGTCCGACCAGAGCTCGCTCTCGCGCGCCCACGGCTTTGGCGCCGAGGCCAAGCGCCGTCAGATGCTCGGCGCCTACCTGCTGAGCTCGGGCGTGTACGACAAGTACTACTACGCCGCGCAAAAGGCCCGCACGCTCATCACTCAGGACTACGACGCCGCGTATGCCAAGGTGGACACCATCCTCATGCCCGCCTCGCCGCGCACGGCCTTTAAGTTTGGCGAGATCAGCGATCCCACGCAGATGTACCTCTCCGACCTGTACACCATCTCGCTCAACATTTGCGGCAACGGTGGCATCTCGGTGCCGCTGGGTCTGGGCGAGGACAGCAAGCTGCCCGTTTCTGCCCAGCTGGTGGGTCCGGCCTTTAAGGACCGTCAGCTGCTCACGTTTGCCCGCGCCCTGGAGCGCGGCTTTGCCGACGCCGCCACGGGTGCGCCCGCGCTTTCCGTCGCGCCCGATTTTGCCGGGAAGGGAGGCGAGCTGTAATGAAGGAGCTTTCCGAGGTCCTGCAGGATTGGGAGGCCGTGATCGGCCTGGAGATCCATACCGAGCTCACCGCACTCGATACCAAGATGTTCTGCAACTGCAAGCTCAGCCACGATGACGAGCCCAACGCCAACGTGTGCCCGGTGTGCCTGGGCCTGCCCGGCGCCCTGCCGGTGCCCAACAAGCGCGCCATCGAGAGCATCGTCAAGGCCGGTCTTGCCACCAACTGCGAGATCCAGCGCCACTCGATGTTCTACCGCAAGCACTACTTCTATCCCGATATGGCCAAGAACTTCCAGACCACGCAGGGTCCGGTTGCCTTTGCCATGTACGGTCATCTGGACCTGGACGTGACCGGTCGCGGTGCCGCCGAGCGCCCCGACTGCGCGTTTGGTGAGGCCGAGGCCCAGAGCCTGGCGAGCGCCTCGGCCAACGCCGAGGGCCTGTCCACGTCCATGACGTCGACCATGCGCGAGGGTAACCAGCGCGCCGGCCATCTGGCCAGCTATGACGCGTCCAGCCTGCAGATGCCCGAGCGTCGCGAGGATGGTTCCTACACGGTGCCTATCCGCATCCTGCGCATCCACATGGAGGAGGACGCCGCCAAGATGGTCCACGTGGGCGGCGCCGAGGGCCGCATTACCGCCGCGGCCGAGTCACTCGTCGACTACAACCGCTGCGGCACGCCTTTGATTGAGCTCGTGACTGAGCCCGATCTGCGCACGCCTGAGGAAGCGCGCCTGTTTATGGAGAAGCTCCGTCGCATCTTTGTGACGCTGGGCATTTCGGACTGCTCCATGGAGAAGGGCTCCATGCGCTGCGACGGCAACGTGTCGCTGCGCCGCCGCGGCGAGACCAAGCTGGGCACCAAGACCGAACTCAAGAACCTCAACTCGTTTAAGAGCCTGCACGATGGCCTTGCCTACGAGATCTGCCGCCAGGCCGAGGTGCTCGAGGAGGGCGGCATCATTTACCAGGAGACCCGCCACTGGGAGCCCAGCCGCAAGCGCACCGTGGTCATGCGCGTGAAGGAGACGGCCGACGACTATCGCCTGTTCCCCGATCCCGATCTGGCGCCGTTCGACCTGGACGACGAGTTCATCGACCGCTGCCGTGGCGAGATCCCTGAGCTGCCCGATGCCAAGCGCGCCCGTTTTGAGGCCGACTTTGGCATTAAGACGGCCGATGCCGAGCAAATCGCCGGCGACCCGGAGTTTGCCGACTTCTTTGAGGCCGCCGCTGCCGGTATGGCCGGCAAGGAGGCCCAGACGGTCGCGAACCTGCTGGTCAACGAGATGATCGCCTATCTTAAGGGCGCGGGCGTGTCGCTGGCCGGGTCCGGCATCGCACCGGCTCAGGTGGCAGCGCTTGCCAAGCTGCTGGCGACCGATGCCATCAGCTCCAACCAGGCGCACGAGGTCTTTGAGGCCATGGCCCAGACCGGCGACGACCCCAACAAGATCGTTGACGAGCGTGGTATGCGTCAGGTGAGCGATGCCGGCGCGCTGCAGCCGATTGTGGACGAGGTGCTGGCTAACTGTGCCGAGCAGGCGCAGCAGTATCGTGACGGCAACCAGAAGGTCATCGGCTTTTTGGTGGGCCAGTGCATGAAGGCGAGCCGCGGCAAGGGCAACCCGAAGCTCTTCAACGAGTTGCTGAGAACGTCGCTCTCGTAAACGGGAACCGAGGGGCCGGGCGCAGGGCCTTGCCTCTCAATTTCGGACAGTCCTGACTCACGACGGAGGCGCCACTGGCGCCTCCTGTTCGTGCGGAACTCATTGAGAGGCAAGGCCCTGTGCCCGGCCCCTCGGTTCCGTGACGACTCGGCCGTTCGGGTCAGGCGGGCTGAATGGAATAGAGTGAATGGGCGCGCCGTTGGCGCGTCCATTTTTGTGCGGGTGACAAAGGGACTGTCCCTTTGTCACATTGCAATGAATGTGATGAAAGTGTGGCGAAATGAGCTTAAAACTTCAGTAAATGTGATAAATGTCACGTTTTACCTAGGGTAAAATGTGGGAAATATCACGTTTACGGAAGTTTCTTTGCGGGAGGTTCGGTCATGCAGCGAGATATCATTGCCAAGCTTAACGCTTGGAAAGCGTCGGAATATCGTAAGCCGCTTATCCTTAAGGGGGCGCGCCAGGTTGGAAAGACGTGGGCGCTTAAGGAGTTCGGCCGAACCTCGTACCTCAATTTTGTGTATCTGACGCTCGAGGAGCCGTCACCTGGGGTACAGAGCGAGTACGCTCAGTTTTTCGAAGGTACGCGCGATCCTCGACGGATCATCTCAAATCTTTCCCTGGCACTTGGACAGCCTATCGAGCCCGGCGAAACGCTGCTTATTATTGATGAGATCCAGGATTGTCCTTCCGCAGTCGGCGCCCTCAAATACTTCTGTGACGAGGCCCCCGAGTATCACGTCGCATGCGCAGGGTCTTTGTTGGGCGTTCGCTTGTCCCGTGAGACCAGCGCTTTTCCGGTGGGAAAGGTCGAGTTCATGGAGATGCGCCCCATGAGCTTTTCCGAGTTTCTGAAAGCCGAGGGCGCTGCAAACTACGACGAATACCTTGGCGGCCTGGATCAGATCGAGACAGTGCCCGATTTCTTCCATGTCCGTCTCGTCGAGCATCTTCGTCGTTATTTTGCATGCGGCGGCATGCCAGAGGCTCTTGGCCGGTGGGTGGAGACGGGCGATATCGTTCAGGTCGATAAGGTGTTGTCTGATCTCTTGGATTCCTACGAGCGCGATTTTGCCAAGCATGGTGGCCGTGCGCAGTTCGCCAAGCTTTCGCAAATATGGAACTCGATTCCAGCTCAGTTGGCGCGCGAGAACAAAAAGTTCGTTTGGGGTGCGGTGCGCGAGGGGGCTCGTGCTCGAGAATACGAGGATGCTCTGGAATGGCTTGCCGATGCTGGGCTCATCACGGCGGTTCGCCTTAATGCTGCCGGTGGTGTGCCGCTCTCTGCGTACGATGACCTCAAGGCATTTAAAGTCTACTGTCTTGATGTCGGCTTGCTGCGCCGCATGGCAAGGCTGGATGCGTCCGCTTTTGCCATCTCGGATGCGCTATTTTCGGAGTTCAAAGGTTCGTTCGCCGAGAACTATGTGCTTCAGGCATTACTTTCACAGTTAGATGCTGCTCCGCGTTATTGGACAAACGAGAAGCCGAAGCACGAAGTCGATTTTTTGATTCAAGTCGGAAACGAAATCGTTCCCGTCGAGGTCAAATCGGGAGAGGTCGTTCATTCCAAGAGCCTTAAGTACTATGCCGACAAGCATGCGGAGACGACTCCATTGAGGGTCCGCTACTCACTTAAGAACCTAAAGCTCGACGACGGGGTGCTCAACATTCCGTTGTATTTGGCTGATCGATCTGTCCCTCTTATCAAAAAGGCGCTTGATTGTGCGCATCTTGACGTTTAGATCCTGGGTGAGCTGACGGGCGGCGGCTAATTAATCGCTCCGTTACGGCCAGGGAGCTTGGGCCTTAGCGATGCTTGCTTCGCCAAGCCGTGGGTGTCATGCCGGTGTATTGTTTGAAGGCTTGGGCGAAGGCGGCCTGCTGAGGGTAGCCTAGACGCTCTGCCACCTGCGCTATCGTAAGCGAGCTATCGGCCAAAAGGTCCTGTGCTCGCTCCATGCGGCGTCTGCGAATGTAGGCGCCCAGGGACTCGCCGGTTTGGGCCTTAAAGGTGGCGCATAGTTTGGAGCGGCTTGTGTAGAGCCTCTCGGCCACCTCGTTGATACCCACGCGTCTGCCTTTGTCGAGCGTGCGCTCAATCATTGCCGTTGCTTCTTCGGCAATGGTTATGCTGACACGTGTGTCTGCCGCCTGCTGCGCCTGCTTGTGGGCCGCGCGCGAACAGGCGAGCTCCGCGACCATGGTCTCCACGATGCCTTGCATATAGACGTGTCCGCCTACGGTGCGGGCGCGGTCCTCGTTAATCCGGTGCAGTGTGTGGCAGATGGCGGACGTCGCTTCCTCGTGCCATGGCTCGGCAAACGCCTCAAAGACCCCTGCGAACTCGGTGGGATAGCGGTGCTCCAGTTCGTCAAAATATCCAGGCAAAAAGAGCACCGAGCGCGAGTGATAGAGCTGCCCTGCAAACAGCGGGCTTAACTCCTCGCCACAGTTATCTTGGATAAAGCTGCACACGGCATTGTTTGGCCACGGTCCATGCAAGAGTTTAAGGTTTGCAGGCGTTATGCCAGCCTCGGGCATGCACATGAGCGTGGGCGCGCTGACCTCGCTCACGCACGCGTACGGTTCGGGTGTGTATTCGGCCAGGTACATATCGTGCATCGGGGTAATGAAATGCTCCATAACGATGCAGGCGGGGGAGAGAGGCATGATCCATGCGCGTCCGTGCGCCCGATCGTTTGCCACCTCGCCGGTAAAGACGGCGCCCTTGCCGGTAAGCTCCAGGCCAAACTGCTCAAACTGCGGTGCGTAGAGCTCGGTTATGTCGGTCGCTGCCCGCCGTATTTGCAAAAGCGTCCCTTTCCTTTGCAGAAACGTCCACGCCTGGCTCGATTGTGAGCCATGGCTAACACATCAATGATAAGTTCATTACGGTTAACTCTCAAGCCGTTAGAAAGGAATCTCATGGCAAAGGGGTCAAAAAGGGAAGGCGGCGGTATCGGCGAGCTGCTTGCATATGCCGGCGACCGCAAATTCCTAACGTATTTGGGCATGGCTCTCTCGGCGCTCTCGCAGCTGCTGAGCTTTGGCCCGTTCGTGTGCATTTGGCTTGTCGCGCGCGATCTGATCGCCGTGGCACCTAACTGGAGCGAAGCCTGCGGCATCGCGACGTATGGCTGGTGGGCCGTGGGGTTTGCGCTGGCAAGCATCGTGGTCTATTTCGTGGGGCTCATGTGCACGCACCTGTCTGCGTTTCGCTGCGCGTCCACTATTCGCAAGACTACGAGCGAGCACCTGCTTAAGCTGCCGCTTGGCTACTTTGACACACACGCCACCGGTGAGCTGCGCCGTATCGTAGACGGATGCGCCGCCTCCACCGAGACCCTGCTCGCGCACATGCTACCCGATATCGCCGGCGCCACCGCCATGGTCGCAGGTCTGCTCGTGCTGCTTTTCGCCCTCGATTGGCGCTTGGGCGCGGCATGCCTTATCTCGGTCGCCGTTTCGCTTGGCGCCATGGCCACCATGATGAGCGGCAAGGGCGCCGAGTTCATGAAGGCCTACATGGGCGCGCTGGTCAAGATGAACAAGACCGGTACCGAATACGTACGCGGCATTCCCGTGGTCAAGGTGTTTCAGCAGACGGTCTATTCCTTTAAGGCGTTCCACGACGCGATCGCCGAATACGCCGACATGGCACAAAGCTATGCGGGCACGTTTTGCCGAGGTCCGCAGGTACTCAACCTTACTGCGCTCAATGGTCTTGTGACATTCCTGTTGCCCGTGGCGTTGCTGTTGGCGCCGGGCGAGACGGACTTCGCGCATTTTATGGCCAACTTCACGTTTTACGCGATATTTTCGGCCGTGGTACCGACGGCCATGACCAAGCTCATGTTTGTGGGCGAGGCCTCTCAGATGAGTGCCGATTCGCTGGCTCGTATTCGAAGCGTCATGGGTTCCAAACAGCTCTCCGTGCCTGCCCAGCCCAAGCACTCCGCCGGTAGCGATGTGCGCTTTGAGGACGTGAGCTTTACGTACGAAGGTGCCGAAGCACCTGCCGTTAGCCATGTGAGCTTTAACGTTTCCGCGGGTAGCACCCTCGCCCTGGTGGGTCCCTCGGGCGGCGGTAAGTCAACCTGCGCCAGCCTGATCCCGCGTTTTTGGGATGTTTCCTCGGGTCGAGTGCTCGTAGGCGGTGTGGACGTTCGCGATATGGATCCGCACGAGCTTATGGACCAGGTCGCCTTCGTGTTCCAGACCAACCAGCTGTTCCGGCAAACACTTGCCGATAACGTGCGCGCCTCCAAGCCTACGGCCACCGACGATGAAGTGCGTGCGGCCCTCTCCGCAGCTCAGTGCGACGACATTGTGGCCAAGCTCCCACAGGGCATCAATACCATGCTCGGTGCCGGCGGAGCATATCTTTCGGGCGGCGAGGTCCAGCGCGTGGCACTCGCCCGCGCGATTCTTAAAGACGCGCCTATCGTGGTGCTCGATGAGGCCACGGCGTTTGCCGACCCCGAGAACGAGGCGCTCATCCAGCGCGCCTTTAGCAAGCTGGCGGCGGGTCGCACGGTCATTATGATCGCGCACCGGCTTTCGACCGTGGTGGGGGCCGACAAGATCGTGGTGCTCAACCAAGGTAGCGTGCAGGAGGCCGGCACCCATGCCGAGCTGCTGTCCCAAAAGGGTCTATACGCCAAGATGTGGGCTGAATATGAACAGGCCGCGAGCTGGAAAATCACTGCAGCGACCGCGGATGCCGACGTCACGAAGGGAGGCGAGGCCTAAATGTTCGCCTCATTCCAAAAGAAGTATTTCCTATCCGATAAAGGCGTCGCCGGCGTAAAACGCGGCATTTTCTGGACCACGCTCACCAATCTCATTACCATGGCCGGCATGGGCTTTTTATTCCTGGTCATGGGCGGTTTTGTCGAACATCTCGCCAGCGGGGCTGACCTGCCGGATGCCCTGCCGATTGTGGGCGGCCTCCTGGTCTTTTTCGTGTTGCTCTTTGCCTCTAACTGGCAGCAGTATTACTACACCTACTGCATCTTTTACGAGGAGTGCGGCAAGCAGCGTATGGAGATTGCCGAGCGCTTGCGCAAACTGCCGCTGTCGTTTTTCGGTCGTCGTGATCTGGCCGATTTAACCGAGACCATCATGGGTGACGTCCAGGCCATGGAGCACGCCTACAGCCACGTGCTGGGAGAGCTTTGGGGTGCCATCATCGCAAGCGTCATTGTGTTCGTGGCGTCGCTGTTCTTTTGCTGGCAGCTGGCGATTGCGGCGTTTTGGAGCGTTCCCGTGGCCTTTGCCGTGCTGTATCTGACGCGCGGCCCCATGATCCCGGTGTTCGACCATGTGCGTGCCGAGAAGGTCAAGGTTACCGAGGCGATCCAGGAGACGCTCGACTGCGTGCGCGAGATCCGCGCCACCAACCAGGAGGCCCATTATCTTGAGGGACTCAACGCCGTGATCGATGCCGAGGAGCGCGAGACCACCAAGGGCGAGCTCGCCAATGGGCTTTTGGTCAACTCCGCCTTTGCCATCCTGCGCCTGGGGATTGCCACCACGTTGGTCACGGGCGCTGCGATGGTCGCCTCCGGCCAGGTCGACTTTTTGATGATGTTTGCCTTCCTGCTTATGGTGAGCCGCATCTATGCGCCCTTTGATCAGGCGCTGATGCTGATGTCCGAGCTGTTTGCCGCCGAGTCGTCGGCCAAGCGCATGCGTTCCATCATGGAAGAGCCCGTGGCGCGGGGCAGCGAGCAGTTTGAGCCCGTAGGTCATGACGTGGTGTTCGATCACGTGGCATTTGGTTATGGTGCGGGCGAGGACGGCCGCGCCGGCGAGAAAGTTCTTACCGATGTGAGCTTTGCCGCCAAAGAAGGGGAGGTCACGGCACTGGTCGGTCCTTCGGGTTCCGGTAAGTCCACGGTGAGCCGCCTGGCCGCGCGCTTTTGGGACGCCACCGAAGGCACGGTCACCGTGGGCGGCGTGGATGTTGCGAGCGTGGATCCCGAGGTGTTGCTGCGCGACTACGCCATTGTGTTCCAAGACGTGTTGCTCTTTGACGACACGGTGATGGGAAACATCCGTCTTGGTCGTCGCGATGCCACCGATGAGGAAGTGCTTGCTGCCGCGCGTGCCGCCAACTGCGACGAGTTTGTGAGCCGCATGCCGCAGGGCTATGACACCATGATCGGCGAGAACGGCTCCAAGCTGTCCGGCGGTGAGCGCCAGCGCATCTCTATCGCCCGTGCGCTGCTCAAAGACGCGTCGATCGTGTTGCTGGACGAGGCGACGGCGAGTTTGGATGTGGAGAACGAGACCGTGGTGCAGCAGGCGCTTTCCCGCCTGCTCGCAGGCAAGACGGTTATCGTGATCGCCCACCGTATGCGCACGGTAGAAAATGCCGATAAGATCGTTGTGCTCAAGGATGGTGTGGTAGCCGAGCAGGGCACTCCGGCGCAGCTCAAGGCGGCAGGTGGAGAATTCGCCCGCATGGTGGCGCTGCAAAAGGAAGCAGCTACCTGGCAGTTGTAAGAAGGGGCAAAGGGACAGTCCCTTTCTCACATTGACAATCGGTTACTCCGCATCGTTAATTTTCAAAAGGTTAGCCATGGCTGACCTAGATAGTTAGATAAAATTGAGATATTTCAAAAGCGTGCTCGAGCAAACTTGTTTACTCGGGTGCTGAGGCACCATGCCGCGTCCAATGCGGCAAAAGGGAGAAGCAACATGAAGAAGTCGACGTTCAATACCCTGCTTGTCGGTGGCGGTTTTCTGCTTGGCACGGCCGGCATCAAGCTGCTTACCAGCGCTCCGGTCAAGAATGCCTGCGTGCAGGGTATTGCGTGCGGTATGCGCATCAAGAACGGCTACCAGGACATGGTCGAGCAGGCCAAGGCTAATGTCGACGACATGGTTGCCGAGGCGGCCTACATCACCCAGAGCGAGGCCGCTGCTGACGAGGCAGCCGAGTAACGCTCCCAGGCACAAACTATGAGATTCTCGATTATCAGCGAGATCCCCGGCAGGACCCGTCTTCAATTGGCGGGTCCTGTGCCAGAGAGCGATCTCGATGCACTTCTTAAGCTTGGCGGCGACATCGATGGCGTGCACAAGGTGCGCGTCTACGGCCGCATCGGCCAGATGGCGCTCGAATACGACGAGCCGCGCCGCGATGCCGTGCTGGCCGCCGTCGGTGCGCTCGACGCTCAGGCCATTGCCGACGCAAAGACGGGTTATGTGATGCAGCTTGAGCCACGCAAGCACAAGCTCGTTATGGATCTTGTCACACTTGTCGGCGCCCACTATGCGCGCCGATGGTTTTTGCCCACGCCCCTGCGTGCGGTGTTTGTCGTGGCCGGTTACATGACCTTTTTGCGCGCCGCCCTCCGTGAGCTCGCGCAGCCGCGCCTGACCGTTCCCGTGCTCGACGCTTCGGCCATCGGCATTTCGTTCGTCAAACGTGATGTCGACACCGCGGGGCAAACGATGTTCCTGCTCAACGTGGGCGAGCTGCTCGAGGACTACACCCGCGCCATGAGCGAAAACGAGCTCATCAACTCGCTGCTCGATGTGCCCGACAAGGCGCAAAAGGTCGTCGGCGACACCGAGGTAAGCATTGCCGCGACCGAGCTCGAGCCCGGCGATCTGGTCGCCGTGCGCACTGGCATGTCCATTTGCATCGACGGTGTTGTCGAGCAGGGGAGCGCTATGGTCAACCAGGCGACCCTGACCGGCGAGCCGTTGGCCGTCGAGCGCAGCGTGGGCGACGACGTGTTCGCCGGTACCGTCGTGGAAGACGGCGGCATCTTGGTGCGCGTGCGCGCCAATACGGCGCAAACCAAACTGCGCTCAATCGTCTCGCTCGTGCAGACGGCCGACTCGCTCAAGTCCGAGGGCCAGTCGCATATGGAGGATCTTGCCAACAAGATCGTCCCGTGGAACTTCCTGCTCGCGGGCCTGGTTGCGCTTACCACCCGCAGCCTCATCAAGACCTCGGCGGCGCTGATGGTCGACTACTCGTGCGCACTCAAGCTCACGGGTTCCGTCGCCGTCATGACCGCCATGAGCGATGCTGCCAAGATGGGCGTCATGGTCAAGGGCGCGAAGTACTTTGAGTCGTTTGCCAAGGCCGACACCATTGTGTTTGATAAGACTGGCACGCTTACCGAGGCGCAGCCGCGTCTTGCCTGCGTGCTCACCACCGATGGCTGGAGCGAGGACGAGGTCCTGCGCCTTTCCGCTTGCTTGGAGGAGCATTTTCCGCATCCGGTGGCGCGTGCCGTGGTCAACGCCGCCCGCGAGCGCGGGCTCGAGCACCGCGAGCGTCACGCTGCGGTCGAGTATATTGTGGCGCACGGCATCGCTTCGTCCATCGAAGGGCGTCGCGCGATTATCGGCTCGGCACACTTTGTGTTTGAGGACGAGAGCGCGCAGCTCGAGGCCGACATTAAGGAGCAAATCGAGTCCCAGATGCAGGGCCTGTCGCCGCTGTATCTGGCGGTCGATGGAAAGGTCGTCGGCGTGCTCGGTATCGAGGACCCGCTCAAGCCCGGGGTCCGCGAGGCAATCGCCGACCTGCATGCGCTGGGCGTCAAGCATGTCGTTATGCTCACGGGCGACTCCGAGCGCACGGCCGAGCGCATTGCGCGAGAGGCGGGCGTCGACGAGTTTAAGGCCGAGCTGCTGCCCGAGGACAAGTACGCGTATGTGGAGCGCATTAAGGGCGAGGGGCGCCACGTTGCCATGGTGGGCGACGGCGTCAACGATTCGCCGGCGCTCGGTTTGGCCGATGTGGGGTTGGCCATGGGCGGCGGAAGCGACATTGCCAAGGAGGTCGCCGATATCATCCTGACCGATACGGATCTTGCCGCGATCGTGCGCCTGCGCCGCATGAGCCAGGGCCTCATTGACCGACTGACGAGCTCCTATTCTAAGGTGATGCTCACCAACTCAGCGCTCTTGGCACTGGGCATTACCGGCGCGATTACCCCGCAGGCGTCGTCACTGCTGCACAACGGCTCGACGATTGCCTACAGCCTGGGCAACGCGAAGGCTTACCTGCGCTAGCAGACGTGTTCGCCCACGTTATCTGGCCTGCGCCCAGACGGCATTTGTGTCGTCTGGGCGCAGGCCTTTTGCGTTTGACCAAGTGCTAGCTTCTCTATATAGTGGTGCTAGCATGGCTAGCAATTGAAGGGGGCGGGATCGACGTGGGTGCTGTTAGTGGCATGGCGCAGGTGAACGTTCGCGTGGATCGACAGGTCAAGAACCGTGCCGAGGAGGCGCTGCGGCTTTCGGGCGGGTCACTGCCCGAGCTCATCAAAAAGGTGGTAGCCAAGGTCGCGCAGGGCGGTGGTTCGTGCGAGGAAGTGCTTGCGGCCGTCGACGACCGGCAGCAGACCGTCGCGCCCGATACGCCGTTCGCCGCATCATGGGCGGCAGCGGACCAGCTTTACGCGGACCTGGGTATCGCTGCGTCGCCCGTATCCGACGATCGCGATTGGGACGCAATCTATTCCGACGCCATGGACGAGCGCTATCGCCAAAAGGGGATGATCCTGTGAGCGGGGCTCCCCTCAAAATAATGGTGGACGCCAACGTATGGGTTGATTCGTTTTGCGTCGACCATGCCGAGTCGCTTGCCGCACGCGCGTTTATTGGGCAGGCGACGGAGGCGGGGGCATTGCTGTTCTTTCCGGTGCATATCGCCAAGGACGTACTGTATGTTGTACAGCACGAACTGAAGCGCAGCGTTCTTGCCAGCGGGGGAGCGCTCGGCGAGGCTTCTGCCCGCGCGATTGGCGATGCGGCGCTGGCGTTTGTTCGGAACATGACCGAAAACGCCACGGCCGTGGGTGCAGATGCGTCGGACCTTTGGCTGGCCGACAAATACTTAGCGCTCCATCGCGATTACGAGGACAACTTGGTACTCGCCGCATGCAAACGCGCCCAGGTTGATTACTTGGTGACCAACGATCGAAAACTGCTCGAACATGCCAATCTTGCAGCAAAGACACCTCGTCAAATGATGCCGATTCTTGCTTTGGCCAAACGCGGCGGCACGGCTATCGGTTGACGCGAGCTGTTCGCGGGCCCCTTGGACGACGATGCGCCAAGGGGCCCGCGTCTGCTATTTACAAAAGCTCGGCCTTGATGGTGGGACTTTCTGCGAGCTGCTCGGCTGCCTTTTCGTTGGAGCTGTCGAGTGCTGCCAGACTGCGGTAGACCCACTCGTTGACCTGGGTGTTCTTGACGCCTGCGGTCTGCATAAGGGCGCCTACCTCGCGGATTGCTGCGAACAGATCGGCCTTGGGACCCGCGAGCTCGACCTCGATACCGTGGTAGGCGGCCACGCCGCGGTTCTCACTCACGTGGTCGATAAAGCCCTTGACGGTCTCAAGCTGCTGGGCGAGAGCAGCATCATCGTCAGCGTCCAGCGCGACGAGTGCGTTCGATACCGTGAGAGCGGGATGTCCGCAGGGGACAAAGCCCTCGATGACATCCATAGCTTCGGTAATGGTTGAGCCCAGGCCTGCGAGGGCATTGACGAGTTGCTGCTTGGTATCCATAACGGTCCTTTCGACGGGTCAATTTTGCTTGGCGAAAATATACGTGACGCGTTCGGTGGCAAAAGTGCGAAGTGTGGTGCACATTAGGGTCTTCACAGCTCGTGCATAGAACAGCTGTCCGCTTTCAGAACGTGGTAAGATAACACTCCACAAGCGGGGCTCGCCCCGTATGTTCCTTGAAAAGTCGACGGTTATCGGGTGTTTGCAGGCCCGATACCATCCAGACTTTCCCGACATTCGGGGGCGACTGGTTTCGACACGATAGCTCTGAGAGAGGAAGCAAGCCGAGGTCTCCTCGCCTCGTTAAACAGGGGTACCGTCAAATTGAATTGACAACAACTCTTCTTTTGAGCCTATGGCTCTCGCTGCTTAATTTATAGCGGCGCGTCAACCCGGTGATTTCCCCGACACCGGCGCGACGTCATGTTAGGGGAATGCTCCTGCGCACGTAATCGGTATGGCGCAGGCTAAGACCGAACCGGTTAGGACGCCGCGAGCGTGTCGCTGCGCGCAAAGCGTCCGAGACTAAACCAGCGACTGAGCTTGGAGATGCCAATCAGGGGGCTTTCGTGGACCGGAGTTCGATTCTCCGCGCCTCCACCATACGTAACAGGCAGGTAGATACTTATATCTACCTGCTTTTTTATTTCCAGTTCGTACCGCGGAGAATCGAACTCTATGCAGGGCGCGGGCGTTAAGCAAACGCGAAGCGTTTGTAGCCCGCGGGCGAGGGCGGCGGCAGCCGGCCGAAGCCGGCGCGGATTTGCGAAGCAAATACGCGGATTCTCCGCGCAAAGCTTCAACCCTATGCAGATGCGATGCCGATCGGACTGCAGCCTGCCATGCCCCGCGCCAACGTCGCCCCAGGCGGAAAATCCATCCCAGAATTCCGGCTCAGACTGGGATGCGGTTTCCGGATGACGTTTCAAGCGGAAACCGCATCCCGGAATCGACGCTCGGAATGGGATTCATTTTCCGGAAGACGCCTCAAGCGGAAAGTTCATCCCGGAATCCGCGCTCAGAACGGGACACGCTTTCCCAACGGCGGTCCAAGCGGACAGCGCATCCCGTAATCCCGCCTCAAACTGGGACGCACTTTCCGCTTCACCTGCCGCCTCGAAAAACCTGCGCGCCCTCCATCCCAAAACTGGGTAGAAGAAGGCCAAAACGCAATCGCAGGAGGTCAATATGACTGCAGAAGATAAGGCAAAGAACGCCGGCAAGGTCGCGCTCGTCTTGGAGGGCGGCAGTTTTCGTGGGCAGTTTACCGCCGGCGTGCTCGACGTTCTCATGGAGGCCGGTGTCGAAATTCCGGCGGTATATGGCGTATCGGCCGGTGCGCTCAACGGCGTCAACTACAAGTCACACCAGATCGGTCGCGTCAATCGCATCAACCTGACCTTCTGCAATGACAACCGCTACATGGGTGCCGCATCCTTCGCATCCACGGGCTCCATCGTGGGTTACGACTTTATCTTCAACGATATCCAGGACCGCCTGGATCCCTTTGACAACGAGGCGTTCGACGCGAGCCCCATCGAGATGTACGCCGTCGCGACGGACATGCTCTTTGGAACCGCCGCGTACCTGCCGGTCAAAAGCGCCGTGCTCGACCTCGACGCCGTGCGCGCTTCGACGTCGCTGCCGTTGGTGACGCCGCCGGTCGAGATCGACGGGCACAAATACGTCGACGGCGGCGTAGCCGATTCGGTTCCTATCGAGTATGTGCTCGAGGAGGCGGGCTTCGATCGCGCGGTCGTCATCGTCACCCAGGACCGCTCGTATGAGAAAAAGCCCTACGAGTTTTTGCCGGCGGCGCGTGCGCGCTATGCCGACTACCCCTATCTGCTCGAGGCTATCGAGACGCGCCACGACCGCTATAACCTCCAGCGCATGCACCTGTGGAAGTATGAGCGCGAGGGCCGCGCACTGGTCGTTGCTCCGCAAAAGCCGGTCGAGGTCGGCCATGTCGAGCATGATCCGGCCAAGCTTCTCGACCTGTATATCCAGGGCCGCCAGGAGGCAAAGCGCTTGCTGGGAGATATCGAGGCTTTTGTCGAGCGTTAACGCTGCGACATCACGGCTCGTGGATGACATGTGCAGAAACTCTGGTCGGAGCCAAAATACCTGTTGACTCGTACGGCGAGCGGGGTAATATGGACGGGTTACTTGCAGAGCCCCGTGAATCTCTGTAACAACACGTACTGTACATGGAGGAGTCTAAGTGATTTCGAAATCGACTCACTACGCCAAGCAGGGCGAGGTCCAGCGCAACTGGGTTCTCGTCGACGCCGATGGTGCTGTCCTGGGCCGTCTTGCCACCCAGATCGCAATGATCCTGCGCGGTAAGAACAAGCCCCAGTTCACGCCCAACAGCGACTGCGGCGACTTCGTTGTCGTCATCAACGCCGATAAGGTCCAGCTTACCGGTAACAAGGCCGACACGAAGACCTATTATCGCCACAGCGGCTACAACGGCGGCCTCAAGGCTGAGAGCTTCCGCCAGGCTATGGAGAAGCACCCGGAGAAGGTTATCGAGCGCGCCGTTCGCGGTATGCTGCCCAAGACCACCCTCGGCCGTGCCCAGATGACCAAGCTTAAGGTCTACGCTGGTGCCGAGCATCCGCATGCTGCCCAGAACCCCACGAAGATTGAGCTGGAGGCTTAAAGATGGCTGAGAACACCGTTGTCTACCAGGGTACCGGCCGTCGTAAGAACGCCGTCGCCCGCGTCCGTCTCGTCCCCGGCACCGGCAAGGTGACCATCAACAAGCGTGACGCCGAGCAGTATTTCGGCCGTCATCAGCTCGTTGAGAACGCCCTTGCTCCCTTCAAGGTGACCGACACCGCCGGTCAGTTCGACGTTATCGCTCTGTGCGATGGCGGCGGCATCTCCGGTCAGTCCGGCGCTCTGCGCCTGGGCATCGCCCGCGCTCTTCTGAACGCTGGCGACTACCGTGCTGACCTCAAGAAGGCCGGTTTCCTTACGCGCGATGCTCGCGTGGTCGAGCGCAAGAAGTACGGCCTCAAGAAGGCCCGCCGCGCTCCCCAGTTCTCCAAGCGCTAAGGTTTTATCTCCTTACGAGATACAATGTACAAGCGGGGCCTGCCGATTCCTCGGCGGGTCCCGCTTTTCTTTTTCGACTAGGGTGGGCGGTTGTATATCGCCTGCTAGGGAAGGAGCGATCCTATGCCCCAGAACATCTTCGGTACCGATGGCGTCCGTGGCGTCGCCAACGCCGACCTCTCGTGCGACCTCGCGTTTCGCCTGGGCCGCGCGGCGACCAAGTTCCTTGGCCCAGACATCTGCATCGGCCGCGATACGCGTCTTTCGGGCACCATGCTCGAGAGCGCTCTGACTGCCGGCATCATGGCCGAGGGCGGCCGTCCGCACTGCTGCGGCGTCATCCCCACGCCTGCCGTGGCGCTGCTCACCGTCCAGAACGAGCTCGATGGCGGCATCGTCATCTCTGCTTCGCATAATCCGCCGGAGTTCAACGGCATCAAGTTCTTTAGCCGCAAGGGCATGAAGCTTCCCGATGCGGTCGAGGAAGAGATCAGCGCCTGGGTCATGTCCGAGGAAGCCATGGCTGCCGACACGCTGCCGACCGGTGCCGGCGTGGGTCACATCATCAAGATGAAAGACGCCCGCAAGGCATATGTCGACCACGCCATCGATACGCTTGATGGCCTGAGGCTCGATGGCCTAGTCGTTGCCGTCGACTGCGGCCATGGCGCTTCTTGCCAGACCACGCCCGCCGCGCTGCAGCGCCTGGGCGCCACGGTCCATGCCATCAACACCGATTACTGTGGCACCGACATTAACGTTGAGTGCGGCTCCACTCACCTTGAGCCCCTGCGCGAGCTCGTGCTGCGCACCCATGCCGATATCGGCCTGGCTCACGACGGCGATGCCGACCGCGTGCTGTTCGTGGACAGCGAGGGCAACGAGATCGACGGTGACTACATCCTGGCTATCTGCGGTTCTGATCTCGCCGCTCGCGGCAAACTCGCCAACTCCGAGATCGTCTCGACCGTCATGTGCAACCTTGGCTTCTCCATCGCTATGAAGGAGCAGGGCTTCGAAATGGTTCAGACCGCTGTGGGCGACCGTTATGTTCTTGAGCGTATGCTCGCGGACGGCGCCGTCATCGGCGGCGAGCAGTCTGGCCACATCATCTTCCTGGAGCACAACACCACCGGTGACGGTCTGGTGACGGCTCTGCAGCTGCTGGCCGTGCTCAAGCGCACCGGTCGTACCCTCACCGATCTTGCCGGCATCATGAAGAAGTACCCGCAGGTACTCGTCAACGTGCATTCCGACAACAAGGCTGGTCTGGATGATTGCCAGCCCATCTGGGATGCCGTCGCTGCTGCCGAGAAGGAGCTCAATGGTCGCGGCCGCATCTTGGTGCGCCCGAGCGGTACCGAGCCGCTGGTCCGCGTTATGGCCGAGGCCGAGACGCACGAGCTGACCCAGCGCGTTGTTGACGACATCGTCGAGGTTGTCAAGCGCGAACTTCCCTAATGGTCAAAAACGAGTGCCAAGTGGTAAACTGTTAAGGCTATTTTGGTCGATTGGTATGTCCGAGGGGGAGCATGTTCACTAAAGTCCTAAGGTCTTTTGGTATGCGTGGTCGAGTCCTTACGCTGGATGCTCCCATCTCGGGCGACGTCATTCCGCTCTCCGAGGTAAACGACCAGACATTTGCCACCGGCCTTTTGGGCCAGGGCGTGGCGATTCAGCCTACCGGCACGCGTGTGATTGCACCGGCTGATGCCAAGGTCGAGGCCATTTTTCCTACGGGACACGCTGTTGCGCTTAACACGGTCGATGGCTTGGACGTGCTCATCCACGTTGGTTTGGACACTGTTCAGCTTGAGGGCAAACACTTTACCGTACATGCGCAAGTGGGTGACATCGTCCATAAGGGCGATGTGCTCATTGAGTTCGATCGCGAGGCAATTGCTGCCGAGGGCTATGATGTGACGGTTCCCATCTTGGTGTGCAACTCCGTTGAGTTCTCGAGCATCAAGGGCTCCGTTGGCGTGCATGTCGAAGAGATGGACCAGCTCATCGTTGCTCGCGAGCGCTAGCAAGTGCACGTGGCCATTAGCCTACAATTCAAACACGTTTACGGAGGGCGCCCTTGAAAGAGGGCGCCCTCCGTGGCAAGATGGGAAACGTCCGAGGCTAAACAGCTTTGGGTCACCGTGGACGGGCAGGGGCCTCGACGCGGCTAGACACGAGACACATACATTACGCGACCTCGCCCTGGTGGCCGCACACGTTGGTTGCGGCCGACGCGGGCCGCGGGCAAGTGCTTGTAAGGGGAGCCTTGCCTCTCTTGTACGAGAAAGGACGCGTAATGAAGATCATTAAAGCTAAAGACTACGAGGATATGAGCCGCAAGGCCGCCAATATCATCTCGGCGCAGGTTATCCTCAAGCCCGACTGTGTGCTGGGTCTTGCCACCGGCTCCACCCCGATCGGTGCCTACAAGCAGCTCGCTGCTTGGTACGAGAAGGGCGACGTCGACTTTGCCGAGGTCAGCACCTACAACCTGGACGAGTATCGCGGTCTTTCGCACGACGATCCCCAGAGCTATCACTACTTCATGCGTGAGAACTTCTTCGATCACATCAACATCGACCTGAACAACACGCATGTGCCCGACGGTTCCAACCCCGACGCCACCGCTGCCTGCTCTGAGTACGACAAGATCGTCGCCGCCGCCGGTTACCCGGATCTGCAGCTGCTCGGCATTGGCAACAACGGCCACATCGGCTTCAACGAGCCCGATGACCACTTCTCCAAGGGCACGCACTGCGTCGACCTCACCGAGAGCACCATTCAGGCCAACAGCCGCCTGTTCGACAGCATCGACGATGTTCCCCGTCAGGCCTACACCATGGGTACCCAGACCATCATGTATGCCCGCATGATCCTGGTCGTCGCCAACGGCGAGGCCAAGGCTCAGGCCGTGCATGACATGTGCTATGGTCCGGTTACGCCCGCGTGCCCGGCTTCGATCCTGCAGCTGCACACTAACTGCGTCGTCGTTGCTGATGAGGCCGCTCTTTCGCTCTGCGAGTAACGCGACCAAGCAATCTTACATAGCTTTTCAAAAGGCCCTCGCTTTGCGGGGGCCTTTTTAGTGGACATGGGCCGTGGCGCATGCATGACGGAAATCTTGCCGCATGCTTGACTGGTGGGTTCTAAATTATTCGATTCATTCTATAGCAGATTCTATGCATATTTACCACCATAGAGTCGCAGGCGGTAGCGAGAAGTAGGCGAGTTGCGCAACTCAAATAAAAATAGCCGACTGCGCTACACTGCAAATGGGATGGGACATGCTGGCAAGCGCATTGACCTGCGCAAAGACCTATTGGTCGGGGGATAAGTTACCATCGGGCCTCGCTGTACAAAAACTTGCCAAACACGTACCGGCAGACAACCATAAAACTCTATGTCGCGCTATTCACGGGATGGTTCATATGGTCCTGCAGTTACGGTGTCCATATGGTCGAGTTGAGGAGCAGGCATGGAAAACGATCTGGGTAATACGGACGATCTCGAGCTGATGCCGACGGGCGGCGGCTATATGGTGCGGCGCGATCGCTTAATGAACGAGCTCATCGTTAAAGGGCGCAAGGCAGGAATTGTTTTGCTCTACGCGCCCGACGGGTTTGGTAAGACGTCGGTGTTGCTGCAATACGTGCAGGAGGTTAAATCGGATCCCACGCGAGGGCCGGCTCGGATTATCGAGGCCGACCGTGCGATTGGACGCGAGCTCTTTATGCAGCTCGAGGTTGTCGCCGATGAGCTTAAGGACAAACCTCATTCGCTCGTTGCGATCGACAACGTGCCCAATCTCGAGCAGCGCGAAACCGAGGACCTCATTGATCGAATCCGCAGCTTACGTGCTACGGGGACGGGGGTCTTTATTGCCTGCCGCCCCTCAAACCGATTGCTTATCCACGGGCTGGGCGATTCTGTAAAAGTCAATGCGCAGATGCTCAAGGTGCACGCCTATGAGTATTCGTCATGGGCCACGGCGTTCTCAATCAGCACATCGCTCGATTTTTATCGGCTCACACAGGGTGTGCCCGAGCTGGTATCGGCCCTGCAGACGGGAATGTATGGACAGGGCGATGTTGCCGGTTTGCTCGAGAACGAAATCGTCAACGTGTACGGTGCGGCGCTGGCCGATCTTGCATCGCTCGAGAATAACCTGTTGTTTACCGTTGCCTGTTTGATGGTACTGATGGGCGAGGGCCGCATTGCGGAGCTAGAGGCGTGCGGTGTGAGGCTTTCGATGGTTGACCAGTCCATCTTTGTGCGCGATTATCCGATTTTTGGCGTGGATCCGTCTGATCGTACCTTTAGGTGTTTGGGTGCTAAGGACAACGCGCGCCTGAGGCTGCGAAAGCTTGTCGCCGAGATCCGTCCTGAACTTGTATCGCGGGCTGCTCGCATTTTGATCAAGGCGGGCCGTTGCGATTTGGCTATGGACCTGGCCGACGCGTTCTTGGACCGCCGTGTGGTATTGGAACTTGCCGGGCAGTATGGGGCCGATCTTGCCCTGACCGGGCACGGAGGGGACATTTGCCGCGCGGCGACGGCGATGATCAATGCAGAAAAGCAGGAGCAAGAGCCGGCGCCCGCCGAGGCACTCGGCGTGTATCTGGCGGCTGTCAGCGTGTGCAATACAAAGCTAGCAAGGTATATGGCGTCCG
>CAUFXK010000028.1 GCA_959596495.1 uncultured Collinsella sp.
GTCCGGGCGTGATGGAGTGGTGTCTCGCTGGTCCTCGGCTTTGCCTGCGGAATCGCTCGACTACCAAACGCCCTGCCGGCACTCGCGGGTAGCCGACCAAAACCGCCTGAAGGGTCACATTTATCTGAATAATTTAATCCCGTTCCTTTTGCTGCTCGCTGGCGTTGTCTGGAGCGCGGTGGCCATGTTGTTCAGGAGGCGGCGGTGCTGTTGCTTGGATTTTTGTAGTTAAAGAGGTCCGTTTCCCTGGGTTGGGGAAACGGACCTCTTTTTGTCTCTGGGCTTGTGGATTGGCGAAGACAATAACCGCTGGCAACTATTTTGAGTTCTTGATGCGGCGTGTGGCTGTGGCGGTTATTCCGAGTCCTGCGGCGGCGACTGCTGCGAGTGCGATTGCGCTCGGCGCTGTGTCGCCTGTGTTTGCGAGCTTGCCGGCGGTCGTGTCTGCTTGCTTGCCGTTGCCCGTGGTCGCCTGCTTGGTGGAGCTCGGTGCGGTGTCTTTGCCGGTCGCGGGTGAGCTGGCGGGTTGTGCCGTCTCGGTCGGTTGCGCCGAGCTGGAGGGAGGCGTTGTCTCGGTTGGTTGCGTTATTTCGGGCGAGGCGGCCTTATCCGCTGCGGCCTTTGCCTCCTCGTATGCTTTGCAGGCGTCGTCATAGGCCGCCTGCGCCTTATGCAAATTGTCGAGGAGCGCATCTCGCTTGGCTGTTTCCTCGTCGATGTGGGCTTTGGCTTCCTCCGCCTTACTTCCGAAATACTGAACCCGTCTTTCCTGACTTTCGAGGCGGTGACGGTAGCTGTCAAGCACCGTTTCGCAAGATTCTTCTTGCGCTTCCGCTGCGATTATTTCCTGGCGCAGCTGCTTAAGAGCTTCGTAGGAAGCCCCGTTGCTGCGTGCCTTTTCATATTCTGCCTCAAGCTCGCTTACCCGGTTGTGAGCCTCATCGTATTTGGCTTGGGCTGCATCGACGTTCGCTTGCATGGCGGGAAGGGGCTCTCTCCATTCGGCAGCTCGCGCCACCATCGTGTCATAGAGCTCTCGAAAAGCGGCAATGTTATCATTGATTCCCGCAATTCTCTCGGGACTTGCGGCGTTTTGTGCGGCCTCGAGGTTTTTGAGCGCTTCCTGCATGGCTGCATACGCTTTTTCTTTTGCGGCGGCCGCGTCTTCCGTCTGCAAGGCAACTGCATCGATGGGGGAGCTCGTTTCTGCCGCGATTGCCGTTACGGGGGCGATACCCGCGACAAGTGCCGCGGAAAGGGCGATGCCCACAGTTGCTCGTCTTGCTCTTCTTGCGAGAATGTCGTTCATCTCGGCACCTCATTTCAAGGGTTGGCGACTAACTTGGTAGCACTAATGTAAGTATACCAAGCGATTGGCGCGCCGCTGACCGGGCATGCGCACCTCTCCGCTTCTTTGGAAACCGAACCCCATTAGAAATGACGAGTTGTTTACGCTTCTTTTGGGCTCACCGTACTATCATGATTCGAATTGAGTGTGAATGATGATAGGGAGCGCCTTCTATGATTGAGCTGCTCAGGCGTTTTGGCGGTAAGTTTCGTCGGTATATAGTGATTGGTCCTGCGTGCAAGCTGATCGAAGTTATCTTTGACCTGCTGACACCGCTGGTGATTGCCCAAATGATCGATAAGGGCATTGGCGCGCACGATGTGAACGCCGTTATCCACTACGGCATGGTACTTGGCGCCATGGCTGTGATCGGCATCTCGTTTACGCTCGTCTGCCAAAAGATGGCGGCGCTCACCTCGCAGGGCATGGGCACCGATATCCGTGGTGCGCTCTACCAGCACATCAACAAACTGAGCTATGCCGAGCTCGATCGCTTTGGCACGCCGTCGCTCATCACGCGCATCACCAACGACGTCAACCAGGTGCAGCTTGCCGTGGCGCTTGGCGTGCGCATGCTCATCCGTTGGCCCTTCTTGGCGGTGGGCTCCATGGTCGCGGCCCTTGCCATCGACCTTAAGCTCGGCATGATCTTTTTGATTTGCACGCCCGCCATCGGCTTGGTGTTTTGGTTTGTCATGGCGCGCTGTATCCCGTACTACAAGCAGCTGCAGGCAAAGCTCGACCGCATCGCGCTTATCTGCCGCGAGGGCCTTTCGGGCGCCCGCGTGGTTCGCGCCTTTGTGCGCGAGGACCATGAGCGCGAGCGCTTTGCCCAAGCCGCCGATGACCAGGCCAATACTGCCATCGCGGTGGGCAAGCTCTCGTCGATTCTCAACCCCGTCACGTTTCTTGTGATGAACCTGGGCGTGTGCGCCATCCTGTGGGTGGGCGGCATCCAGGTCAACGTGGGCGAGCTTACGCAGGGCCAGGTTATGGCGTTCGTCAACTACATGACGCAGACCCTGACCTCCATCGTGTATGTCGCCAACCTGGTCGTGGTCTTTACCAAGGCGAGCGCCAGCGCGTCGCGTATCAACGAGGTGCTCAATTGCGAGCCGAGCATCACCGACGGGGGCAACCAGCCGGTCGCGCTGCCCAAGCCGGGCGCGATGGGCAATGCCGCTCCGGTCTCCGCGCTGAGCTTGAGCCATGTGAGCTTTTCGTTTGGCGCGGCCGCGGCAAATGCCGTCAACGATGTGACCCTGGAACTGCCGCTGGGCAAGACGCTTGGCATTATCGGCGGTACGGGCAGCGGTAAGTCTACGCTCGTCTCGCTTATCCCGCGCCTGTACGATGCGGGCACCGGCAGTATGAGCGTGATGGGTTCCGACGTGCGCGCTTGGCCGCTCGACCAATTGCGCCATGTGGTTGCAACCGTCCCACAACGCGCATCGCTCGTGAGCGGCACGATCCGCAGTAACCTGACCTGGCGTGACGAGTCGGCGACCGACGATGAGCTCTGGGCGGCGCTCGACATGGCGCAGGCCAGCGAGTTCGTGCGCAAAAAACCTCAGGGTCTGGACGCGCCGGTCGAGGCGGGCGGCAAGAACTTTAGCGGCGGCCAGCGCCAGCGCCTGACCATCGCGCGTGCCCTGGTGGGTTCGCCTCAGGTTCTGATTATGGATGACTCTGCCTCGGCGCTCGACTTTAAGACCGATGCGGCGCTTCGCCATGCCATTCGCGAGCGCAGCGTGCGTGGTGCCGCCGAGGGCGGGCTGCCGCTGACGACCGTCATCGTGAGCCAGCGCGTCTCGACCGTACGCGACGCCGACATGATCTGCGTGCTCGACCACGGCTCGGTTGCGGGCCTGGGCACGCACGATGAGCTGTATGCAAGCTGCCAGCTCTACCGAGAGATCTGCCAGTCGCAGCTTCGCCGCGAGGAGCTCGAGGGCCGGCAGGGGAGTGCGACACCCGCGTCCGCCCCAACCGCCCCCGCATCCGTCTGCGCAAAGGAGGGCTGCTAGATGAATCCGTATACTTCCTCCGGTTCGGTCGCCACGATGACGGCCAATGTGTCTGGCAACGACAAGCTCAACGATCTGGGCGACGGCCCGCGCCAGCCCGGCGACCCCGAGCGCTATCCCGTGGGCGCGGTGACGCGCCGCCTGATGGGCTACGTCCGTCCGCATCGCATTTCGTTTACGGCGTCGTTTGTGAGTGCCGCTATCTCCGTGATTTTGCAGCTCTACACACCTATTCTTATCGGCGAGGGCATCGACCTGGTTATTGCTACCGGGCAGGTGGACTTCGACGCGCTACTGCCGCTCGTCACCAAGCTCGCGATTGTCGTCGTAGGTGCCGCGACCTTTCAGTGGCTGCAGGGCTACTGCGTCAACCGTCTGTCCTACGAGACGGTGCGCGACATGCGCGTGGAGGCGAGCGACAAGCTCAGCCGCATGCCGCTCAGCTTTATCGACGGCCATGCCCACGGCGACCTCATGAGCCGCGTGGTCAACGATGTCGACCAGGTGGGCGACGGTCTGCTGCAGGGCTTTACCCAGCTTTTCACAGGCGTTATCACCATCGTTGGCACGCTCGCGTTTATGCTCTCCATTAACCTGACCATGACGCTTGTGGTGGTGCTTGTCACGCCGCTTTCCATTTTTGCCGCCGGCGCCATCGCCAAGCTTTCCAACAAGAGCTTTACGGCCCAGCAGCGTATTCAGGGTCAACTGGGCGGTCATATCGAGGAGTATGTGGGTGAACAAAAGCTGGTGGATGCGTTTGCCTATGGCCCCAACGCGCAGCTGCGCTTTGATGCCCTCAACGCCGAGCTCTATACGGCAGGTGAGCGCGCGCAGTTTATGGGTTCGCTCTCCAACCCCGGCACGCGTTTTATCAACAACATCATCTACGCCGTGGTCGCCGTGATCGGCTGCGTGGGCGTGATCACGGGTGTGCCGGCGGCGCTTACGGTGGGCGGCGTGCAGATCTTCCTGTCCTACGCCAACCAGTACACCAAGCCGTTCAACGAGGTCACCAACGTTATTACGCAGATTCAGACCGCGTACGCCTCGGCGCGCCGCATGTTTGCGCTGCTCGATGCGCGCGAGCAGGAGCCCGACGCTGTGGATGCCATTGAGCTCGCCGCCCCGAAGGGCGAGGTTGCCTTTGAGCATGTGGACTTTAGCTACGTGCCCGACCGCAAACTGCTGCAGGATATCTGCATCGATGCCAAGCCCGGCACGCGCTTTGCCCTCGTCGGCCCCACGGGCTGTGGCAAGACAACGCTCATCAATTTGCTGCTGCGTTTTTACGATATCGATGCCGGTCGCATCGCGGTCGATGGCCGTTCCTCGCGTGACTACACGCGCGCAAGCCTGCGCCGTGCCTTTGGCATGGTACTGCAGGACACTTGGCTGTTTGAGGGCACGGTGGCGGAAAACATCGCTTACGGTTGTCCCGATGCCACACGCGAACAGGTTATCGAGGCGGCCAAACGCGCGCATGCGCACAAGTTTATCGTGCAGCTGCCAGGCGGCTACGACACGGTGATTGGCGAGGACGGCGGCACGTTTAGCCAGGGTCAAAAACAGCTGCTGTGCATCGCGCGCGTCATGCTCACCGACCCGGCGATTTTGCTGCTGGACGAGGCGACCTCGAGCATCGATACCCGCACCGAGCTGCAGGTGCAGGCGGCATTCGACGAGCTCATGGCTGGCCGCACAAGTTTTGTGGTGGCGCATCGCCTGTCGACGATCCGCAATGCCGACTGCATTCTGGTTATGCGCGACGGCCAGATTATTGAGCGGGGCACGCATGACGAGCTGCTGGCATCGGGCGGTTTCTATGCCGAGCTCTACCGCAGCCAGTTTGCCCAGTGAGCAAGCCCGTGGGGCTAATTAATCAATCGACAGACGGTGGTTTACATCTGTCACGTTAGTACTAAGATATTCATCTAATAAATTGCATTAGTGGCTTTAGTTTTGGGGGAAACGAGGCAACGTGACTATGACGTGCTCTTTGGTGGTTAACAGCAAGAGCGGTAATACCAGGATGGTTTCGGGTGCGATCAAGCGCGCTCTGCAGGCTGCGGGCGTTGAGTTTGTCCATGCCGCGGCGTTGAGTGACGATGCGGATGCAGATCAGGTTGCGCTCGAGGCGCAGGGCGCCTGCGCGGCTGACACGGTGCTCGTCGGTTTTTGGTGCGACAAGGGCGCGTGCACGCCTTCGGTCGCGGCGTTGCTCTCCGCCTTGCACGGCAAGCGCGTGTTCCTGTTTGGCACCTGCGGCTTTGGCGCCGACCAGAGCTATTACCAGCAGATTATCGACCGCGTAACTTCCAATTTGGCCGTGGATGCCGAGCTTGCGGGCTGGGCGATGTGCCAGGGCAAGATGGGCCCCGCGGTCAAGCAGCGCTACGAGGCAATGCTCGAGCAAGATCCCGACAACGCCCGATTTAAGATGCTGCTCGACAACTGGGTTGCCGCGAAGGATCATCCCACCAAGGAGGATCTAGACATCATGGCTGCAGCCGCCAAAAAGGCCGTGCTGGGGGAGTAGCTCCCATCGCTGACGGCGGTCGGTCCATCTTTCTAAATGAAACGTCCTCCCGGGCGTCGGGGCACGAAGTTCCCTGCTCTACAGTCCTGCGCAAGACGAAGGCCACATTAAGTGGCCTTCTTTGCGTGCGGAACTCGCGATGAACTTCGTGCCCCGCCGTCCGGGAGGACGCCTCTTTATTGATGGGAGGCCTGATAGGTCGATGGTTCCGTGCCCGGATGCGTCCAAAGTGGGACGGGCTTTCCGGATGGGCAGGCTTTCGAAAAATGCGTCCCGGAATTTGCCTTTGGAATGGGACGTAGTTTCCCGTTGAGGTGCTTTGCGGAAAGTGCATCCCACTCTGGGCGGTCGAAGTGGGACACACTTTCCCAAAGGCGCTCCAACGGGAAATTGCGTCCCATTATTCGGTCAAGAAACGGGATGCATTTTCCCAATGAGAGCAAAACCGGAAAATGCATCCCACAATCAGCCCTCAAAGTGGGACGCCGTTTCCCAATGAGGCTCAAGCGGAAAATGCATCCCGGAATTTGCGCTCAAAGTGGGATGCGGTTTCCGGTTGAGGGTCTAAGGGGAAAGTGCGTCCCAGAATCGACGCTTGAAATGGGATGCAGTTTCCCGATGAGGCACTCGACGGAAAATACATCCCAGAAATGGCCTTTGAGCTGGGATAAGATTTCCGCGGCATCTCGGATTCTCAAAAATGAGACACGCCGTTGGCGAAAATGAGACACGTGATATCGGGCATCGGACGTATCATTTGCAAAAATGAGTCCACTCCACTCGAGTAAAGCGAGGTCCCTCATGTACGTTCCACACCCCCGTATCCGTAGGCTGTCGAAAATCCCGCTTGTTGGGACGGCGGCGCTTGCTGCGTTGATCGCCACGAGCGTCGCCTGCTTCACGGCCACGCCCCAGGTTGCCCAGGCGGCAGACGCGCCCGCAATCACCGATATGACCGAGCAGGATTATCAAGCCCTGGGTCTGGGCACGAGCGAGGACATTCCGACCGATACCGTTGGCCCCTATTCCACTGATACCCCCACGACGTTTGCCACGCGCAGCGAGGTCTATATGGCAGCTAACGGTAGCCATGGCAATCGCTACACTCTGCGCGACAAGCTCGAGAACGTCGAGCGCGGTGACATTGGCGGCAGCAGCAAACTCACCGATGGCTATGGAAGTGTGTGGGGCGCCGCAAAGTTCTGGCAAAACGTCAACAACTTCGATACGAACAGCGATCTCTACAAGCATAGCGACTACGGTGGCGGCACCTGGTCGTACCTAAGCAACAATGAGTCCTCAACAGTACTCGCCAACGACAACAACGGTTTCTCGGGCATTCACGCCACGAGTGTTGAGTTCTGCAGCGACGCCAGCACGGGCAAAAAGAGCCGCGTTGCCGAGCTCCGTGCCTACGGCGACAGTTCCTCCACGACGATTGACGGCAAGTCATACGCCGGAAAGGTTGAGCTGGTCCTCTACTCGTTTAGCAACGGGCGTACGCGCACTCTCGACACACACCTGCCGGTGACGGTCAACACTAATATGATGTACGAAGGCCGTTTTAAGTACCTGGATGCCGGTTACCTGCAAGAGCACGACGCCGTCTTTGATGTCGAGGCGGGCGATGTCGATGGCGACGGCGTCGACGAGCTTTTTGTCTACGCGGGCTGCTATGTCGACGAGAACGGCGTGCGCAAGGCTGTAGTCGACATGTATGACTTGGAGGGCGGCAACTGGGAGCAAAGCGTCGTCAAGATCGATGCCGGTAACGCCGCGGACTACACCACGCACAACAAGGGCGGGAACGACTCCTGGACGCAGCTTCAGTCAGCTCCTGTCGTTTCGCTAGCGGCCGGCGACCTCGATCGCGATTTTTGCGATGACCTCGCCATCGTGGTCTCGGCACCCTACGGCAAGAAGAATATTGATAAGTCGACCCATTGCGAGCTGTTTTCGTGGGATGCATCCAAGGGTGCGCTCGTCCATGTCGATGCTCTGGGCGACGCGGGCGCAATCTCCCTCTCCGCGAACGGCAAGACCATGGTCGCTGCGAATGCGACGTTCGGCACGTTTGCCGCCTACGATGAAGAAGGAAAGAAGACGGGTGAAACCGTCACGGGCCTTATTCTTGCGGGCTATGACTGGCAACGCAGCGCTTTTGATTACGGCGCTTCTGACGGCAGCAAGGGGCTGTACGGCGCGCTGTACCGCTACGCGTATTTTGACTCGGAGTCTGGCGAGTTCAAGCTTCCCGATTGCAAGGAATACAGAGACGGGCTCCTCGCCTCCTATGGGCTGATGCATGTGCCCAACAGCGCATGGAAGGATAGCGCTCAGGATAAGCGCTATCCGTGCACCTTGGCGCCTATTGCCCTTGCCACTGCCAACCTTGACGGCCTGTCCGAGCAGCTGGCGGTCGACGAGGTGCTCGTGGGCGGCGATGTGTTCCGCGACTTTGCCTGCAACACGGCACAGAGCGGGGCTCAGGGCTTGGGGTCCATGGCCGGAACCATGAGCATGAGCGGTCAGCAATACAACAGCAGCAACAAGCATGACCACAAGGGTATAGAGCAGGTGTGGATCAGCGACGTCAAGGCGGGCAGCGTTTCGGGTTCGGACCGCTATAACGAGAGCTTTATCGCCGTGGTGGGCAAGCACCGCGACGAGGACCTGCGCAAGAACGATGACTACTATTGGATGACCGCCTCGCATTTTTCGCTCGACGAGAACGGAAAGGTGCGCCGCGGCGAGGAGCAGGTGATTAGCGAGAGCAACCGTCGCGGCACTACCTATGGCACATTTATCTCGCTCGCGCTGCCCGATGTCGACAACGACAGCGTCAAGATTACGTACAAGGACCGCTACAAGGTCTATACCAACCCGCGCGTGCTTGCCGTGCTGCAGGATGCGCCCTATGTTGAGGATCTGGAGCAGGCATACGGCTATCTGGTGTTGGGCGGCACGTCATACGGAGAGGAAAAGGGCACGGGGACATCCCAGGGCTATACCATTGGCGCCGAGTTGGGCGTTGCCGTCGAGGTGCAGACCGGTCCGCCCCTGGTCGCGATGAATGCTTCAGTCGATTTTGCCGCCGAGGGATGCTATGACTACCGGAGCGAGCGCACGGTCAGCGCAAGCGTAAGCTATGAGTCGCATGCCGGCGAGGGTGACAAGGCCGTGCTCTACACGATTCCGATGGTCTATTACGAGTATGAGATCGAAAATGAGGAAACTGGTGGCAAGGGCGTGATGGCGACGCCCGTGTCGCTCGGCGCGCAGACCTCGGTCGTTAATGTCGAGGCCTATGACCGCATTGCCAAACAGCACAATATGACACCGCTCAGCTACTTTTTGACCAACCGGTCGGGAGAACCCGGAACCTATCAAACGACGCTCAACGGCGAGACTCCCGTTGGGGATTCCTTTGGCCTGGGCAAGCCTGGCGTAACGCGCGCCTACACGCACGATGGGTTTAACGGCGCCGTCGCGCAGTCGGGGGCGAGCATTGAGCAGACCATCGAAGTCGAGGAGGGCAAGGAGCAGGAGCTCGAGCTCGGCTTGACGCTGAACGGCAGCGTTGTCATGGGCGCGAAGCTCGCAAAGCACGAGTTGTTTGGCGGCCTGTGCTTTGGTGCCAACGCCGGCTTTACTACGGGTAACTCCTCGAGTGAATCGACCGAATACGGCGGCACCGTCGACAACCTGCCCGAGGCCGCGCAGGGCAAGTACGGTTTTGTGTGGCGTCTGGGCGTCAACGCGGTGGATGTCGACAAGTTCGAGGCAGACTCGGGCGACAAGCTCGGCACCAAGGACACCGACCAGTTCTGGATCGTGGGCTATGACGTTAAGGACGTCGAGATGCCCGACGCGCCGGCCGTGACGGGCTTTACGGCAAACGCCGTCGATTCGACCAGCGTTACGTTTAGCTGGGACGATGTACTCGCAAACAAGAGTGGCTTTAGCTACGGCGTGGGCATGCTGCAGAGCAATGCGGCGGATGCGGTCGTCAATAGCTGGAAGATTGCCGACAACACGCAGACCTCGCTCAAGTGGGATGGGCTGCAGCCCAATACGGAGTATCGATTCGCCATCGCCGCCGTTAAGAATGGATCCACGACCGAAACAGGTATTCGCTCGGCAATCATCACGGTCAAGACCATGCCCGATGGCATGACGATGACCGTGAGCGGACCTGCGGCGGATGCTGCGGAGGGGTCGGATTTTGGATACGACTCTTCGGTTGAGCGCACGGCGGGAAGCCACCTGACGCTCTCGGCGATTGGCCATGTGAAGCAACTCGGTGCCGACGATAGCGAAACAGGGCTGGCACCGACCTATGTGTGGTACCGCAAGGGCCGCGGCGAGACAGAGTTTAAGCTCGTGGGTGCCGATGGCAACCTCGCGGCTGGAACGGCCTCAAAGCTCGAGATTGACCTGACCGCAGACGATGACGGTGCGCAGTATTACTGCCACGTGGGATACAACGACGTGGGCCTCGACACCGGCACGACGCTCGTGAATATCGAGGCCGAGGAGACGGCGCCCACAACGGTGAACGCCACCCCGATCCGCATGCGCCGCCTGTTCTCACAGGCAAGTGCGGGCGCCAAGAAGTTCCTGGACCATACGCTGGTAAACACCGCCGGCCCAACCGATTCCGAAGGCTCAAAGGACCCCGAGACTCCTGAGACCCCGACGAACCCGGACAAGCCCAAGTCCGACAACGGAGCTAAGACCGACACCAAGGTCAAGACTACGACCACAGCGAAGAACCTCGCAAACACCGGCGACCAAACATTCGCCCTAGTCGCCACCGCAGCAGCAGCGGGAGCAACGCTCGTAGTGATAGCCCTCATCATGCTGATCAAGCGCCGCAAGACCCACTAGTAGCCAGTCGAACATATCGACAACCCAAAAACCCGGGTAGCCAAAAAACAGGCCACCCGGGTTTTCTGTTGAGTGGAGACTCCGCAAGCGGAAACTGCATCCCACAATTAGCGCCCGGAACGGGACACATTTTCCCAACGAGCCTCAACCGGAAAATACATCCCGGAATCCAGCTGAATAGTGGGACACACTTTCCCAATCGGGTCCCAAGCGGAAACTGCATCCCATTCCAGACAAGAATTCCGGGACACACTTTCCGCAAACAAAGAAGGCCACATAACGTGGCCTTCAACTTATATATGTTCGGCGATACACCCAAGACAAGCCACGCTCCAACAACAGGGCGTCTGTCCGGGCGGAGGTATGTAAGGTTCATCGCGAGTTCCGCACGCAAAGGAGGCCACTTAATGTGGCCTCCGTCTTGCGCAGGACTGTCCGAGCAGGGAACCTTACGTTCCGCGTCGCCGGGCAGACGAACCAGTTAAGACGCGCTGCTACTTGATCTTGGTCGTACCCGGTGCCAGGTTGGGGTCGGTCTCGTTGGCCTCGGTCTGGAAGTGCTCCGTGTAGACGTTCTTGCCGTCGCGGAACATCTCGTAGTACTGCATCTTGGCGTAATCCTCGCGTGCCTTGGCGGCAGCCGCGGCGGCGTCGTCGTCACCGGTGACGTTGGAGGAGAGCGCCCAGCGCAGGCTGGCGTCCTCGTAGCCCACCGAGTTGATGGCGGGCAGCGACTCGCGCAGCGTCATGTGCGCTTTCTGGTAGTCGGAGAGAGGTGCGCCGATCAGCTGCATCAGCTGGGTGGACAGATAGTTGGTGGACAGGTCATCGACCTCGCTCGTCTGGTCGCAGCCGGCAACGTCGTAGTTGGCCCAGATGATGTAGTCGGTCTGCCACAGGCGCTCTTGATGCGTAGCGTCGTCCTCGCCGGTAAACCACTTATCGTTGAACTTGGACGGGAAGAACGGCTGGTGATCGCCCCAGAACACCACGACCACCTTGCGGTCGAGCTTGCTCAAGGCGTTGAGGAAGTAGCGCAGTGCCTGGTCGGACTGCTCAATGCACGAGACGTACTCGTCGACATCGGAGAGCGTGCCGTCCTCGACGGTCTTGGTGTCCAGGTCGGTCGTGTCGATGTTGAGGTGCATCTGCTTGTCGACCGGCAGCAGACCCGTATCGTAGCCCGAGTGGTTCTGCATGGTCACGTCGAAGATAAACTGCGGATCGGCGTTCTGGTCGAGCAGCTCAAGAATCTTGTCGTAGGTTGCCTGGTCGGTCACCATGCCGCGCAGGGTGTCGGCGCCCTGGAAATCGTTGATGGACAGGAACTGGTCAAAGCCAAAGTCCTTGTAGACGTTCTCGCGGTTCCAGTTGGTCGCGTGGTTGGGGTGCATGGCCGTGGTGGAATAGCCGAGCGACTTGAACTGCTCTGCCAGGTTCCCGGTCGTTTCCATGTTGTAGATGGTGTAGGGGTACACGCCCGAGCCCAGGTTGGCCATGGAGTTGCCGGTCATAAACTCAAACTCGGTATTGGCGGTACCGCCGCCGTAGGCGCTCACGTAGAGCTTGCCGCGGCTGAGGCAGTTGGACAGGTTCTTAAAGTACTGCGGGCCCTCGTAGCCGGCGCGCATGTTCTGATAGATGGACAGGTCCGAGAAAGTCTCGTTCATGATGGCGATGACCGTGGGCTTCTCGCTGTCGAACTGCTCCTTTGCGGCGGCGCGCTCGTCGCTCTTGGCGGCATCGGACTTGTCGTAGGCCTTGGCGTACTTTTTGAGCGTGGCCTTGGCATCGTCGACGGAGTAGTCGGCGGGTTTGGGCGGCTTGATGGACTGCGCCGCGCTAATGAAAGCGGGCAGGTAGCCCTCGCGCCAGTAGCTCTCGAGCGGACGCCAGGTGTAGACGGTTATACCGAGGGTGTTGTAGTAGTCGATGAGCGTGACGTGCGCGGTCACACCGCCCAGGCACAGCACCGCTACGAGCAGGTTGGTGAGCAGCATGCGCTTGGCGTTGGCGGCGCCCTTCTGGCGATGCGGCGCGACCAGGCCGGCGTACTCGCACAGCAGCATGGCGATGGCGGTAAAGCCCATGGACAGCACGCAGAACAGCGAGATGGAGAAGGTGTAGCCGGTGCCGGCGACCGCGGCGGCAGTGGAGATGGCCGAAAGGTCACCCGGCTGGATGGGCATGGATTTAAACGTGATGACGAAGAACTCGGCAATGCCCAGGACAAAGAGGGCAAAGGCCAGGACCGCGGGAGCTGCGCCGTGGCGCTGGAACAGGAAGAACAGGCCGGTCATGAGCACGGTGATGATGGCCCACTCGAGCAGGATGCATAGGGGGTAGACCCAGGTAAAGTCGTGGTTGGACGAAACCTCTATGCCCAGCAGCGCAAAGACGCCGGCGAGCAGCAGGCACAGGACGGCGGCGACGAGCGGTTTGCCCACAAAGGCGCCGCGCAGGCGGGCGAGCTTGCCGGTGGGGGCGGGGGCGTCGGGCTTGGCGAACGCAAAGACGCGCGGGGCGATGCGGTCGCGGGCGATGCTGGCCCAAGCGCAACCGGTGAGAATGGCATTGGTCAGGATGAGCATCACAAAGGCGAGCGGCTCGTTTTGCGCGACGAGACCAATAGCGCCCCAGACGGTCAAAAAGACCTGGAACAGACCGAAGGCGACGCTCCAGGCGATAGCGCCCTTGGCAACGGTGCTCGACTGTGCGCGAATGGCCTTGGCCTCGCGCAAGACAAGGTAGACGGTCGCCGCAAGACCGACGAGCGAGATGGCGGCAGCGAACATGCTGAGACTCCTCACAAACTTAAAACCTACGAAAGCGGGGGTTTACCCGATTGTTACCAAGATATGCGCTGCAATTGGTGGCTGCGCACAACAACCAGCCATATTAACGCGCACGTGTGGCGGTGTGGCGCAATGTAGTGGCGACCTGCGCGATAATGGACGGGAATTACACGGAAACGTAAAGGCTTCTTAAAGAAATGGCGAGGATGAGGCGATGAACGAGCGGGTTTGTATGACGAGTGCGGGCGACGTGGGTGCCGGCATGGACGCGGGCGGCTATCCGGTCGAGACTACGGGCAACGCGGTGCTGGACATTTTGGAGCACCGTTCGTCTACGCGCGCCTTCGCGCGCGATGACAGTGACCGTCCCGTAGCGGTGACCGACGAGC
This sequence comes from uncultured Collinsella sp., assembly GCA_959596495.1. Taxonomy (GTDB): domain Bacteria; phylum Actinomycetota; class Coriobacteriia; order Coriobacteriales; family Coriobacteriaceae; genus Collinsella. The sequence continues at coordinate 13,989 of CAUFXK010000028.1, forward strand.
AGCGGGCGGCGATTTTGCATGCGGCGAGTCGCGCGCCATCGGCAGGCGCCATGATGATGTATTCCATCGTGAGCATTCGCGAGCAGGCTACGCTGGACCGTCTGGCCGACCTGTGCGATCACCAGCCCATGATCGCCAAGGCGCCCTGGGCACTTATATTTGTGGTCGATTATGCCAAGTGGATCGATCTGTTTGAGCACGTGGGCTGCTTTGAGCCCGAGTTTGTCGAGCGCACGGGCAAGGCGCCCCGCCGCGCGCCGGGTTTGGGCGACTTTGCCATCGCGGCCCAGGATGCCGTGATCGCTGCACAAAACGCCGTGGTTGCCGCCGAGGCCCTGGGGCTGGGGAGCTGCTACATCGGTGATATCGTCGAGAATGCCGAGGAAGTTGCCGAGCTGCTCGATCTGCCGCCCTATACCATGCCGCTGTCGATGCTCATCATCGGCACGCCCCGTAAGGAGCGCCCGGCAATCGCGCACCCCGTGGTGAACCTGGTGCACGAGGAGCGCTACTGCCGCGCGGATGCCGCGACCATGGACGCGCAGGTGGCCGAGATGGACGCGATGTTTCGCCCGCATGCCCGCGAGGTGGGGGAGCGCGTGGTGGATATCTACACCCGCAAACACACCAGTCCCTTTATGGCCGAGATGAGTCGCTCCATGGAGTGGTGGTTCAAAAACTGGCTCGGAAAATGACGAATGTGGCAAAGGGACAGTCCCTTTGCCACATTCCATATCGCGCGATGGCATAAAGGCCGTATAAATGTTTATCTAGCTGGGAAAACAGTGCATTAAAACATGGGCCGATTGCCTATAATCCCTTCGAACATTAAAGTTGGGAGGAAACCGGCTTATGGAACAAAAGGCCAAGGAGGCAGCCTCGCACGCTGCGATTCCTGTGAGCATCTCGGCGATGCTCGTCACGCTGGGCGTGGTGTACGGCGACATCGGCACCAGCCCTATGTATGTAACCAAGGCGCTCGTTGCCGGCAACGGCGGCATCGGAAGCGTGACGGAGGAGTTCGTGCTCGGCGCGCTCTCTCTTGTCGTGTGGACGGTCACGCTGCTGACGACCGTCAAGTACGTGCTGATCTCGCTGCGCGCCGACAACCACGGCGAGGGCGGTATCTTTGCCCTGTACAGCCTGGTCAAGCGTTGCGGCAAGTGGCTTATCATCCCCGCCATGCTGGGTGGCGCCGCGCTGCTCGCCGACGGCATCCTGACGCCGGCTGTTACCGTTACCACGGCCATCGAGGGCCTGCGCACCATCCCTGCGGTTCACGCCGTGCTCGGGGATGACCAGGGCCGCGTTGTCGCCATCACGCTCGCCATCATCATTGCGCTCTTCTTGGTGCAGCGCATCGGCACGGCCAAGATCGGTCACGCCTTTGGCCCCATCATGACGCTGTGGTTCCTGTTCCTGGGCGGCACGGGTCTGTTCTTTGTCTTCCAGCACCCCGCCGTGCTGCTGTGCCTCAACCCGGTGCGCGGCATCGCCTTTTTGCTGAGCCCCAACAACCACGCGGGCATCATGATTCTGGGCAGCTGCTTCCTCGCCACCACCGGTGCCGAGGCGCTCTACTCCGACATGGGCCATGTGGGTCGCGGCAACATTTACGCCACCTGGCCGTTCGTTAAGTGCTGCTTGCTGCTGTCCTATATGGGCCAGGGCGCTTGGCTTATGAACAACGCTGCCAACCCCGAGCTCATGGGCATTGCCGACCTTAACCCGTTCTACCAGATGCTCGCCCCGGGCCTGCGTCCGTTTGCCGTCGGCCTTTCAACCATCGCGGCCATCATTGCCTCGCAGGCGCTCATTACCGGCGCGTTCTCGCTGGTGTCCGAGGCCAGTCGCCTGGACCTCATGCCGCACATGCAGGTCTTCTATCCGGCCGAGACCAAGGGCCAGCTCTACATCCCCATGGTCAACAACGTCATGCTTGTCGGCTGCGTCATCGTGGTGCTGCTGTTCCAGAACTCGGCGCATATGGAAGCCGCCTACGGCCTTGCCATTACGCTGACTATGATGTGCACCACGCTGCTGCTCTTCTTCTACCTGCACGAGGAGCGCAAGCTCAAGGTTGCTCCGTGGATCTTCGCGGCTTTCTTCCTTTTGCTCGAAGGCTTCTTCTTCGTGAGCTCACTCACCAAGTTCTTCCACGGCGGTTACTTCACCATCCTCATGGCCGCGCTCATCATGGGCATCATGGTGTGCTGGTACAACGGTACGGCTGTTGAGCAGCGCCAGTTTACGCTGCTGCCGCTGCGCAGCTACCTGCCGCAGCTCAAGCGCCTGCGCGATGATGATCGCTACGAGCGCCTGAGCGACAACATCGTGTACCTGACCAAGGACACCCATACCGATTACATCGACCGTGATATCGTCTACTCGATCTTGGACAAGCATCCCAAGCGCGCTCGCGCCTGGTGGTTCGTGAATGTCGAGACCATGGACGAACCGCATACCTTTGCCTATTCGGTCGAGACGTTCGGCACCGACTACGTGTTCCGCGTGCATCTGTACCTGGGCTACAAGATTAACCAGCGCGTCAATGCCTACCTGCGTCAGGTCGTTCAGGACCTGGCTGCCACCGGCGAGCTGCCGGCGCAGACGCATGACTACTCGGTCTACAAGGATCCGGGCAACATCGGTACGTTCAAGTTCGTCCTGATCCGTAAGCTTCTGGCGCCCGAAAGCGATGTGGAGCCGAGCGAGCGTACGGCCATCACGCTCAAGTACATCATTCGTCGCGCCGCCGGCACGCCTGCACGCTGGTACGGCCTGGAGAACTCCAACGTGAGCTTTGAGTACGTGCCGCTGTTCACCAAGTTCAAGGCCGTGAACAAGATGCAACGCCTGGCTCCCAACGAGCGCCCGTAGGCGCCGACAGGTTGCACGGAGTTGGTTTTCGATGGACAAGATTGGGGCCGGGGAGGCAAACATGGATGCAAAGATGCTTGATGGCCGCGAGGTGGTTGCCGAAGTGGTGCGCGAGGCACGCGCCGATGCCGCCGAAGATCGGTTCTTTACGAATCGGGCCAACATGGACATGGCCGATCGCGTGATTTCGGTCGTGGCGCTGGTGTTTGTCGCGGCGTGCGTGTGCGCACTGCTCGCGCACGCGCTGTTTGTCTAACGACCGCAGGCTGCAAAGGCTATACACTTGGAACCACCACAAGGGGAAACCACCACAAAGGTGCCTGTCCCCTTTGTGGTGGTTTTTGCTTTTGAGAGAGGGGCGGGGCGCTGATGGACGTCCATGCGGACGGCGATATTGCCGAGAACTTTTGGTGGCGGCGCACGACGCTGACGCGTCGCAGCCCTCTGTATGACGCCTGCGTATCGGCGGGGCTGCTGGTCGCGGCGACGATTGTGGGCGCGCTGCTCGACCATCCGGGTCTCGCGCCGAGCATCATGATCGTCTATGTGTTCGCCGTGCAGCTGTGCGCGTTCTTTACCTGGAGCCGCCTGTATTGCCTGCTGAGTTCGGCTGCCGCCGTGGCGCTCTACAACTTCCTGTTTGTCGACCCGCGCTACTCGCTGTCGTTTATCGACCGCGTCTATCCCGGCATGTTCTTCATTATGTTTGCGGTCTCGCTCGTGTCGAGCTCGATTGCGTTGGCCCTGCGCCGTGCCTTGGCGCAGGCCGCCGCTAGCGACCGCCGCACGCAGATGGTGCTCGAGACCAACCGCATGCTGCAGCGCTGCGCCGATCAGCAGCAGATTGTCCATGCTATGGCAACGCAGCTGGCGCGTCTTTCGGGCTGTCCTGTCGTGTGGTACAGCGCCGACGCCGAGGGCGATGACCTGCTGCCGCGTGCGACATACACGGCCGTGGGCGATGTCGCGCCGGTGCATGAACTGGCGCCGCAGATGCCGCCGCGGCTCTCGGCGTCCGCCTATGTGGGAACGCCGCTCGATGCCACCTACGGCGGCTCGGCGTTCTACGGCATCTACCTGACCGTGCGCTCGGGCGACACCATGGTGCGCGCGGGCGATCCCGCCTCGGTGGTGGGCGTGCTGGCTATCGTTGCCGAGCCCGACGTGCTGACGCACGAGGAGCGGACACTTGCCGATGCCATCGTGAGCGAAGGCGAGCTGGCACTCGATCGCGCCCGCGCCATGGAGGCCCGCGAGGAGGCGGCGGTGCTTGCCAAAAATGAGCAGCTGCGCGCCAATCTGCTGCGCTCCATCTCGCACGATCTGCGCACGCCGCTTACCAGTATTTCGGGTAATGCCGACGTGCTGCTCGATCAGGGTTCGACCGGCACCGCGGTGCTCGATGCCCAGACGCGCCGCGGCCTGCTGCTATCCATTCGCTCGGATGCGCTGTGGCTCAACGCCACCGTCGAGAACCTGCTCGCCATCACCAAGCTCGAGGGCGGCGGCATGCATCTGTCGACCACGCTCGAGCTTATGGACGATATCGTCGAGGAGGCGCTGCGCCACGTGAGTCCGGCCGTGCGCGAGCACGACCTTAAGGTGGTGGCGTGCGATGAGCCGGCGCTCGTCAACGTCGACGCGCGCCTGATGGTGCAGCTGGTGGTAAACCTGGTGAACAACGCCATCACCTATACGCCCGAGGGTTCGCATATCGTGATCTCGATTGACGTCGACGGCGGACGCGTGGCGTGCTCGGTTGCCGATGACGGGCCGGGCATTGCGCCCAAGGACCGCGAGCGAATCTTTGAGTCGTTCTACACCGCCAACCACGGTCTGGCCGACAGTCACCGTAGCGTGGGCCTGGGGCTTTCGCTCTGCCGCTCCATTGCGCTGGCACATGGCGGTAGCATAGAGGTTGCCGCGGCGGATCCGCACGGCTCGGTCTTTACGATTGAGCTTCCCGCCGCCGATGTTTCGTTTGATAAGGAGTAGCGCCGTGCCGAACTCTGCCGTAAAACCGCTCATCTTGGTCGTTGAGGACGACCCCGCCGTTCGCAACCTTATCGTTGCCGCGCTCGAGGCGCACGGCTTGCGCCATATGGCCGTGGAGACCGCCCATGCCGCTATCGCCGCCGCCTCGTCGCAGACGCCGAGCATCGTGCTGCTCGATCTGGGCCTGCCCGATATGGACGGCGTCAAGGTGGTGGAGTCGGTGCGCGCATGGTCGGGCATGCCGATCATCGTGGTCTCGGCGCGCAGCGAGGACGCGGACAAGATCCGCGCGCTCGATGCCGGCGCCGACGATTACCTGACCAAGCCGTTTTCGGTCGAGGAGCTGCTCGCGCGCATTCGCACCACGCTCAGGCGTCTCTCGTATGCGCAGGTTGGCATGGGTGCGTCCGAGGGCACATTCGATACCGGTGAGCTGCATATCGACTTTGACGCCGGCATCGCCACGATGGACGGCGAGGAGCTGCACCTGACGCCGATCGAGTACAAGCTCCTGTGCCTGCTGGCGCACAACGCCGACAAGGTGCTGACGCACCAGTTTATCCTGCACGAGATTTGGGGCACGGCGACCAAGAGCGACCTGGCGAGCCTGCGTGTCTTTATGGGCACGCTGCGTAAGAAGATCGAGTCCGACCCCGCGCATCCGCGCTATATCCAGACGCACGTGGGCATCGGCTACCGCCTGGTCACCCAGGGCTAGATCGTCAACCACCATCCCAATATGAGTTGCGGTGGAATACGGTCTAAATTTACCTAATTCCAGGCAAAACAGTCCGTATTCCACCGCAACTTTGTTATTTGCCCTTGGGCTTGCTGGCGTAGAACTTCTTCTTTTTGGGCTTGCCGGCGGGGGAGGGTTTGCCGGCAAAGTTGGACTTGCCGTTGCCGGCCTGCGCGTGCGCGGGCGCCGTTGCGCGAGGCCTGCGGGCTTCGGGGTTGCGCAGCTCCTCGACGCGCTCGGCAATTTCCTCGGCGCTAAAGCCGACTTCGGCCATGGCGTCCTCGATGGGCAGGCGGCGCACGATGTAGCAGTGGTGCACCTTCTGGTTGCGCGCGAAGTCCTCGGGGATGGTCTGCGCCGTAATGTCCTCCAGCACCACGCCCGCGCGGGCGAGCTTGCGCGTTTCGGGGCGGAAGCCGCGCAGGTTGCAGCTAAAGATGGCATGGCCGCCCTGCGCGAGCAGGCGCGATACGCCAGCCAAAAGCTCAACATGGTCGCGCTGGACATCCCAGGTGCGGCGGCCCATCTTGGAGGAGTTCGAGAACGTGGGCGGGTCGACAAAGATCAGGTCCCAGCGGTTGCGCGTCTGGCGCTGGTCGCGAATCCAGGCAAGCACGTCGTCGCGCACAAAATGATGCTGAGGCCCCACAAAGCCGTTCTGGCGCATGTTGCGCTCGGCCCAGTCCAGATAGGTATTGGAGAGGTCGACCGTCACGGTCTCCTCGACGCCGCCATCGGCCGCGTAGCAGGTGGCGGTGCCGGTGTAGGCGAACAGGTTGAGGAAGCGGCGCGCCTGCTTGGCGTGCTCGCGCACCAGGTTGCGGGTGACGCGGTGGTCCAAGAAGATGCCGACGTCCAGGTAGTCGTCAAAGTTGACGGCAAGGGTGAGGCCGCCCTCTTCGATGAGCGGCAGGCGACGACGCGCGATATTGGCGCGCTCGCCCGAGCCGCCCTTGCCGGCGCCCTGCTTGCCGTACTGCGAGCCGCCGCGCGAACGCATGCGGGCCTTGGCGTGCACATGCTCGGCGGGAACATCTAGGATGCGCGGCGCGATGGCCAGAATGTCGAGCATACGGGCCTGGGCCAGTGCGGGGTCGATGGTCTTGGGCGCGGCGTATTCGGCGATGACGAGCCAGCGGCCCGGCGTCTGCGGGCAACCCTCGTACAGGTCGATAGCGGCGGAGTAGTCGGGCAGGTCGGCATCGTAGACGCGGTAGCAGCTCACGCCCTCGCGCCTGGCCCACTTGCGGCGCAGACGGGCATTCTTGCGCAGGCGGTTGGCGAACTGCTCGGACTCGGGGATGAGCACGGGCAGCGGCTTGCCGTCGCCCAGGTCGAGTATGGCGGCAGGCTCGGGCATGGCGGAAGCGGCGGCTTCATCGTTGACTTCGTTGGCATCCGCAGCCTCGGCCTCGGCATCCGCACTGGTCGCAGCCTCAAACGCTGCGGCGGCGTGGTCGAGCGAAGGCCAGACTTCGACGGTCGCCTCTTCGTTGTTGGGCATGACGGCGATCGAGCGCTCGGGCTCGGTGTGGAGCGCGCGGGCCAGCAATCCGTCGCGGGTGAGCGCGGCGACCGGCGCCGCGGCAAGCTCGGGCGCGCGGCGCAACTCGCCGACCAGCGTCATGGCGTCGTGCATGAGCGAAAGCGGGGTCTCGGTGGTGTCTGCGACCAGGGCGGCACCGGCAACGGCACCTGCATGGTCCAGTACGGTGGCGGACTTGGCGGCGCAAAAATCGACAAAGCGCTTGTAGCCGGCACATTTAACCATGCGCTCAGCGGTCTTGCGGGCGGCGGGGTCAACATCCACGGCCACGATGCGCGCCTGGCGCTCGCACGCTGCCGCCTCGCGCTCGCGCGCCTCGGCAAGCAGCTGCTCCCACAGGGCGGCATCGTGCAGCTGCCAGCCCTCAAAGCCCCAGCGCTCGCGTGCGGCGCCCGGGGCGCGGTCGGTCAGAATGTTAACGGCCTCCAGCAGCAGACCGCCGCCGGCGCACGAGGCATCGATCAGCGTGGGAAGGGCTTCGTTCTCGTAATCGTCGGCCGTCAGCTCGCGCTCGCATAGTGCGGTCCAGCCGACCTGCGCCAGCACCAGGGCGGCGTAGTCGGGGCGCAACACGTGTGCGCCCTCGCCGGCGCGGGTCGCGGCGGGCGGCAGGCGCTTGAACAGCGGGTCGCCCGAAAGGTCCAGGCTGATGCTCGCGCGGCGCTGACGCAGCGAAAGCAGCAGGTGAACGTCGGGATCGGCGGCGTCGACATCGGCGCGACGGCCCGTGGTCTCGGCCAGACGGTCGCATAGCGCGTCCTTGGCGCGCAGGGCCGAGAAGCGTGTGTTGCGCAGCTGCTCGGTCACGCCGCGGGCGGTGATGGCGATGGTGGCGCCGGGGCGGACGATGCTCTCCCAGGCGATGTCGTAAACGCCGTCGTACAACTCATCGGCATCCTGCGCCTCAAAGCGCCCAAGCACCACAAACATGCGGCTGGCCAGGCGCGACCACAGGCAGGCACGGTAGCCTTCTTCGAGCTCGCCCTCAAACGTAGCGCGGCCCTTCAGGCGGCGGACATGCGAAAGCCCGAGCCGCTTGAGCTCGTCGGCGAGTGCGGATTCAAAGCCCTCGGGGCAGCTTGCATAAAATTCCATGGGTGACCTCTCTGGTTGCGTCGCTCCATTATATGATGGATGCTTCGTTTACTCTCGCCCCCGAAAGGAACCCATATGATTGATGCGTGCCCCGATTCCGCCGTGCTCTTTTTTGACGTGGACGGCACGCTGACGTCGTTTGATCCAGACGATATGACCGACAAGGACTTCAATGCAATCCATCCGTCGAAGGCTGTTGTCGATGCATTTGGTCGCCTGCGCAATGCGGGTCACCAGGCATTTATCTGCACGGGTCGCCCCTTGTGGCTGATTGCCGATGGCCTGCGCGCGCTGAACCCGGCGGGTATCGTTGCCATGGCGGGGGCCACGCTCGAGGTCGAGGGCCGCGTGGCACACGAGGACTGCATTGACGAGGACATTGTTGAGGAGCTCGCTCGTCGTATTACTGTGGCGGGCGGCGAGGCGTTGTTCGAGACGAACGGTGCCACCTATTCACTTGAGCCAGTTGGTGTCGAACAGTCATTTCTGCTAGGCGCCGGCGTGGTGCATGGCACCGATCAGATGCGCGTCGATGGCCGCTTGCGCGTAGGCAAGGTGTGCATTAACGCGTACGACCTGGCTCGCGTAGCCAACGATGACGGCTTTATCGAGCGCGAGTTTGAGCTGTGCAACACCGGTGGTCAGAATCGCGAGCTGAGCCCCAAGGGCATCGACAAGGGCGTGGGCGTGGCGCGAGCGCTGGAATACCTGGGTCGCACCGGCAACGCGCGCACCTTTGGCTTTGGCGATTCCGGCAACGATCTGGGTATGCTCGCCGCCGTCGAGACGGCTGTAGCCATGGGCAACGCCATGCCCGAGGTCAAGGCAGTCGCCGACTACGTGACCGACGATGTCGCACACGA
>CAUFXK010000029.1 GCA_959596495.1 uncultured Collinsella sp.
AAGGCCCGAAAGAAAGGTAGGAGGCCATGACGAAAGGTCTGCACGTGCCTTCCGAGATCGGCAAGCTCAGGAAGGTCTGCCTGCACCGTCCCGGCGACGAGCTCCTCAACCTGCCGCCCGACGAGCTCGAGCGACTCCTGTTCGACGACGTCCCGTTCCTGGAGGTCGCGCAGCAGGAGCACGACACCTTCGCCCAGATCCTGAGGGACCAGGGCGTGGAGGTCCTCTATCTCGAGAACCTCGTCGCCGAGGTGTTCGACCAGGTCCCCGGCGCCCGCGCCGAGTTCACCGACCAGTACATCGCCGAGGCCGGCATCCGCGGCCAGCACATGCCGCAGATCGTCCGCGAGAAGCTGGACTCCATCGAGGACAACCTCGAGTTCGTCAAGAAGACCATGGCCGGCATGACCAAGTCCGAGATCGACATGCCCCTCACGGCCTCCACGACCCTCGACTCCCTGGTCAACTCCGAGTCCGAGTCCGACCTGATCATCGACCCGATGCCCAACCTCTACTTCACCCGCGACCCGTTCGCGGTCGTCGGCGAGGGCGTCAACCTCAACCGCATGTACTCGGTCACCCGCAACCGCGAGACCCTGTACGGCAAGTACGTCTTCAAGTACCACCCCGACTACAAGGACGTCTCGCTGTACTTCCGCCGCGACTGCCAGTTCCACACCGAGGGCGGCGACGTGCTGAACATCAACGAGAAGACCCTCGCCGTCGGCATCTCCCAGCGCACCCAGGCCGCCGCTATCGACGTCATGGCCCAGAACATCTTCTGGAACTCCGACTCCAAGGTCGAGCGCATCCTGGCCTTCGACATCCCGGTCTCGCGCGCCTTCATGCACCTCGACACGGTCTTCACCCAGATCGACGTCGATAAGTTCACGATCCACCCCGCCATCATGGGCACCCTGCGCGTCTACGAGCTGACCGCCGGCAAGAACCCGGGCGACGTGAACATCCGCCTGATCGAGGACACCCTCGAGCACGTCCTGGAGGACGCCACCGGCGTCGACCAGGTCAAGCTGATCCCCTGCGGCGGCGGCGACCCGATCGCGGCCTCCCGCGAGCAGTGGAACGACGGCTCCAACACCCTGTGCGTCGAGCCCGGCAAGATCTGCGTCTACGCCCGCAACACCGTCACCAACGACGTGCTGTACAAGGAGGGCCTGGACCTTCTCGTCGTGCCCTCCGCCGAGCTCTCCCGCGGCCGCGGCGGCCCGCGCTGCATGAGCATGCCCTTCTGGCGCGAGGACCTCTAAGTCTTTCCGTTTCCGGTGCGGTCTCCCTACAACCGCACCGGTTTCGCCCGTCAAACGGGCGACACTAATACTTACGTAATTCATTTCTTCGAAAGGAAACGAACCATGGGTGTTAACCTCTCCGGCCGTAGCTTCCTCAAGCTCCTCGACCTCACCACCGAGGAGATCGAGTACCTGCTCAAGCTCTCCAAGAACTTCAAGGATATGAAGCGCGCTGGCGTTCCGCACCGCTATCTCGAGGGTAAGAACATCGTTCTGCTCTTCCAGAAGACCTCCACTCGTACCCGCTGCGCCTTCGAGGTCGGCGGCATGGATCTGGGCATGGGCGTCACCTACCTCGATCCGGGTTCGTCGCAGATGGGCAAGAAGGAGTCCATCGAGGATACCGCCCGTGTTCTCGGCCGCATGTATGATGGCATCGAGTTCCGTGGCTTTGCCCAGGACGACGTCGAGGAGCTCGCTGCTAAGTCCGGCGTGCCCGTGTGGAACGGCCTGACCACTGAGTGGCATCCCACCCAGATGCTCGCCGACATCCTGACCGTCCAGGAGAACTTCAACTACGACATCAAGGGCAAGACCCTCGTCTTCATGGGTGACTGCAAGAACAACGTTGCTCGCTCTCTCATGGTCGTTTGCTCCAAGCTCGGCATGAACTTCGTGGCCTGCGGCCCCGAGGAGTGCATGCCCGCTGACGACGTCATCGAGGCCTGCAAGCCCATCGCCGAGGCCAACGGCTGCACCATCAAGCTGACCACCGACGTCAAGGACGGCGTCACCGGTGCCGACGTTATCTACACCGACGTGTGGGTCTCCATGGGCGAGCCTGACGAGGTCTGGGCCGAGCGCATCGCTCAGCTCACCCCGTATCGTGTCACCTCCGAGGTCATGGCTATGGCCAACCCGGGTGCCATCTTCCTGCACTGCCTGCCCAGCTTCCACGACACCAACACCACCATTGGCGCCGAGAAGTGCGAGCAGTTCGGCATCACCGAGCAGGAGGTCACCGACGAGGTCTTCGAGAGCCCCGCTTCCAAGGTCTTCGACGAGGCCGAGAACCGCATGCACACCATCAAGGCTGTCATGTACGCCACGCTCAAGTAAGAGCATCTAGCATCTCGCTCGGGGTGCATTCCTGCGCACCCCGAGCGCTTTTGTCTGGTAAAAATCTCGCACCGAGCGACATGCACGGCACGGAAGAGCCGCTTCGGGCGAGATCAGTAAATGATTTATGAAGGGGGGATGAGAACTATGACTGAGACCGCTAAGAAAAAGCGCGGTATGCCTTCATCGTTCACCATTCTTCTTGCTCTGCTGGCAATCGTCGCGGTTGTTACCGTTATCGTCTCCGGTACGTCCGGTGGCGCGGTTACCGCTGCCCGCCTGAGCGATTTCTGCACCGCCCCGGTCAAGGGCTTCGCTGACGCTCTGCCCGTCTGCCTCTTCGTTATGATCCTCGGTGGCTTCCTCGGCATGATGACCGAGACCGGCGCCCTGGACAACGGCATTGCCGTTCTGGTGCAGAAGCTTAAGGGCAATGAGATCATGCTCATTCCCGTGCTGATGTTCATCTTCTCCCTCGGTGGTACCACCTATGGTATGTGCGAGGAGACCGTTCCCTTCTACGCCCTGCTCGCCGCCACCATGATGGCTGCTGGCTTCGACCCTATGGTCGGCGCTGCCACCGTCCTGCTCGGCGCTGGCTGCGGCTGCCTCGGCTCCACGGTTAACCCGTTCGCCGTCGGTGCTGCCGTCGACGCTCTGACCGGCGTTGGCATTGAGGTCAACCAGTCCATCATCATCGGCCTCGGTGCCGTCCTGTGGATTGTTACCACTGTTATGTCCATCCTCTTCGTCATGAGCTATGCCAAGAAGGTCAAGGCTGACAAGGGTTCCACCATCCTATCGATGCAGGAGCTCAAGGACGCCGAAGAGGCTCACGGCAAGGCTGCTTCCGAGGTTCACAAGGAGGTCAAGCTCACCGGTCGTCAGAAGGGTGTTCTGATCGCCTTTGCCTTCACCTTCGTCGTCATGATCGTCGGCTTCATCCCGCTGGCCGACCTCAACGAGGGCGTCGCCAACTTCTTCGATGCTGGCGCTGTCTATGACGCCGACGGTAACGCCATCGTTCAGGGCTGGTCTGCCCTGATCACCGGCCTGCCCATTGGCCAGTGGTACTTCGACGAGGCTTCCACCTGGTTCTTCCTCATGGCTGTCCTGATCGGTATCATCGGTGGCCTCTCCGAGAAGCAGATCGTCAACACCTTCATCACCGGCGCTGCCGACATGATGTCCGTTGTCCTCGTCATCGCTCTTGCCCGTGGTATCTCCGTCCTCATGGCTAGCACCGGCCTCGACGTCTACGTCCTCGACGCTGCCGCCAATGCTCTGGCTGGCCTGTCCGGCGTGATCTTCGCTCCCATGAGCTTCCTGGTCTACTTCGGCCTGTCCTTCCTGATCCCCTCGACCTCCGGTATGGCTACTGTCTCCATGCCCATCATGGGACCGCTGGCTGTTAAGCTCGGCTTCTCGCCCGAGGTCATGGTCATGATCTTCTCCGCCGCCATCGGCGTCGTGAACCTGTTCACCCCGACCTCCGGCGCCATCATGGGCGGTCTTGCCCTGGCCAAGATCGAGTGGACGACCTGGCTCAAGTTTGCTCTCAAGCTCATCGTCGCTCTCTCCGTCGTCTGCGCCATCATCCTGACCATCGCTTGCGTGATGATCTAAGTACCCAACGGGTACCCCACGGAAACCATGACGATCCTGTAAAGGATCACCTGGTCATCGTCTGTCCGGTGGGGTAACCCCACCGGTAGACTCCTACCTTTAGCCTCCTCCCGTTCCGTGCGCGGGAGGGGGCGCTCTTGTGTTCCGGCGTTTTACCAAACGCCGGAACCACTCGACGCTGCAAGCCCGCCAGAGCGGCAATCTGACGTTCAATCGTCGGGCATGGCCAAAAGGCCTATGCCCTCCTCTTTCACGTCACCTTGCTCGCTCTGGTGCCTGTTCGCTGTCCGTTCTCTGCCCGCGACGTTTCTGCTGTTGGTGCAAAGGGGTCAGGTTACTTTGCGCCAAAAGGGGAAGTTGCGGTGGAATAGTTCCCGTTTGGCCGTCTTGAGGGGTTAAACAGGAGCTATTTCACCGCAACTTATCGATGGCGTGTTTGGTTGGTGCCTGTTGATGGCCTGGGCATCGGGGAGGGCAGGCTCCGTTATAATCGCCTAAGACATTAAATGGAAACGGGACGGGAGCCATATATGCGCCAGGGTTTCGACAACGCGAAGTATATCGAGCTGCAGGCCGCTCATATTAAGGAGCGCATCTCGCAGTTTGGCGGCAAGCTGTATTTGGAGTTTGGCGGCAAGCTGTTTGACGACTATCACGCGAGCCGCGTGCTGCCGGGTTTTGAGCCGGACAGCAAGTTTCGCATGCTCAAGAGCATAGCCGACGACGTCGAGGTCATCATCGCCATTAACGCGAACCACATCGAGAAGAACAAGGCTCGCGGTGACCTGGGCATTACCTATGACGAGGACGTTTTGCGCCTGGTCGACCTGTTCCGCGGCAACGGTTTTGCTGTCGCGGCCGTGGTCATCACCCAGTACGCCGGCCAGCCCGCCGCCGACGTCTTCCGCAATCGCCTGAACGCGCTCGGCATTCCCGCCAAGTTGCACTATCCCATCGAGGGGTATCCGCACGATGTCGATCTGATCGTGTCCGACGATGGCTATGGCAAGAACGAGTTTGTCGAGACCACCCGACCGCTCGTTGTGGTCACTGCCCCCGGTCCTGGCTCGGGCAAGCTTGCCACTTGCCTGTCTCAGCTCTATCACGAGCACAAGCATGGCACGGCCGCCGGCTATGCCAAATTCGAGACCTTCCCGGTTTGGAATCTGCCCCTTACGCATCCGGTCAATATTGCCTACGAGGCCGCCACGGCAGACCTCGATGACGCCAACATCATCGACTCCTTCCACCTGGAGGCCTACAACAAGACCACGGTCAACTACAACCGCGACGTCGAGGCCTTCCCGGTAGTCCGTGCCCTGATGGAAAAGATCCTGGGCAAGAGCCCCTACCAGAGCCCTACGGACATGGGCGTCAATATGGTCGGTTTTGCCATCACCGATGACGATGCCTGCCGCGACGCTTCCAAGATGGAGATCGTCCGCCGCTACTTTACCGCGGTCGAAAATGTGCGCCGTACCGGCGTGGGCGATGAGCAAGTCGACCGTCTCAAGATTATTATGAAGAAAGCCGGCATCGATAAGAACTACTCACCGGCGCGCTCGGCGGCCCTCACCAGGGAGCAGCTGACGGGTGGTCCCGTGGGCGCCATGGTCATGCCCGATGGCTCCGTGGTGACCGGTAAGACCTCCACGCGCCTGGGCGCCGCAAGTTCGCTCATTATGAACGCCCTCAAGCATGTCTCGGGCGTCGACCTTGAGCTCGAGGTCATTAGCGATGAGGCGATCGAGCCCATCAGCAAGCTCAAGACGCATTTCCTGGGCAGCAAAAACCCGCGCCTCCACACCGACGAGACGCTTATGGCGCTGTCGATCACCTCGGCCACGAGTGAGACGGCCGCTCGCGTCCTTTCGGGCCTGGAGCAGCTGCGCGGTTGCGATGCCTTCTTTAGCGTGATTATCTCGCCGACGGACGAGACGGTACTGCGCAAACTGGGCATCAACGTGTGCTGCGAGCCCAAGTTTGAGCGCCGCGGTTTCTTCCATCGCTAAGTTTGAAGCACCGCGGTAATCCAAACGCATTTTGGCCGTATCGGGTTAGCGCCCGGTACGGCTTTTTGATCAATAAAGCGCCTATTTCGGCGAAAAATAGCCGTTTACCTGCCTAGAAACAATTTGAGCGGTATACAATAACCGTAACTGTTTCATCCTTAGCGGGATGCCGCATGATGGATATTACCTGCCATCGTGAGGTGTGTCGGTCGCGCACGGCGCGTTAGATGCTCGTGCTCGGTTTGAGGAGGCTGCTATGGCGGGCAAGGGTCGTGCGAGTGTCAACGATATGAAGCGTGTCGAGGTGCTGGTGTTGATGGAGATCGACCAGCAAACCGAAGACAATGGCGGGCCGTATGGTTTCTCGCGCAAAACGCTTGCCGAGCGCGTGGGGGTTTCGCCGTATCGTGCCCGCGCCGCAATCGATCGCTTGGATTCCGAAGGCATGATTGATGTCGTCTCGCGTTATAGCGACGACGGCGGTCAGCTTGCAAATGGCATTTGCCTCACCGAACGTGGCGAGTGGTATCTTGAGGGCGTCCGTACCGGCATGCTCGTTCAAGAAATGCTTGAGGACGAGGTTGCTGATCGATAGCAGCATGTAACCCTTGCCATATCGACGCCGCCTGGGAAACCGGGCGGCGTTTTGTTTCAAGATTGAGAAATGCAATCGCACACGAGAAAAATTGCGAACGGTCCGCGGCGCGAGTATTACAATGAAGACCCGTAAGATGTGTATGGACAACTTCTACGGGAAGCGCAGGTAACTCAATATGACCAAGCATGTGTTCGTAACCGGTGGCGTGGTTTCGTCCCTGGGCAAGGGTATCACCGCGGCCTCGCTGGGCCGTCTGCTCAAGTCGCGTGGCTACAAAGTAACGATGCAGAAGGCCGACCCGTATCTGAATGTTGACCCCGGTACCATGAGCCCGTTCCAGCATGGTGAGGTCTTCGTTACCGAGGATGGTTACGAGTCCGACCTGGACCTGGGTCATTACGAGCGCTTTATTGATGAGAACCTGACCCGCGATTCCAACTTTACGACCGGTGCCATCTACAAAAGCCTCATCGCCCGCGAGCGTCGCGGCGACTTTTTGGGCGGTACTGTGCAAGTGATTCCTCACGTCACCAATGCCATTAAGGACAAGTTCCGCCGCATCGAGGAGCAGACCGGCTCCGATGTAGTCATCACCGAGCTGGGCGGCACGATCGGCGACATCGAGTCCCAACCGTTTGTCGAGGCCATTCGTCAGTACCGCAAGGAGGCCGGCCCCGAGAACGTCTGCTACATCCACGTGTCGCTCGTTCCCTATATCGCCGCCGCCCACGAGGTCAAGACCAAGCCCACGCAGCATTCCGTCAAGGAGCTCCGCAGCTTTGGCATCCAGCCCGATATTATCGTGTTGCGCTCCGACCACCATATCGATGACGCTATCCGCGGGAAGATCGCAAGCTTCTGCGACGTCGACACCGATTGCGTCTTTACCAACGAGGACTGCGCGAGCATTTACGATGTTCCGCAGCTGCTTGCCGAGCAGGACTTTGACCTGCGCATTTGCGAGCGCCTGGGTCTGGACCCGCGTGAGCGCGACATGAGCGAGTGGAACGAGTTCCTGCGCAAACAGAATCACGCCAACCATCACGCCGACAAGGTGAAGATTGCCGTCGTTGGCAAGTACACGCAGCTGCCCGATGCGTACCTGTCGGTTATCGAGGCCCTGCACCATGCGGGCGTCTTCTACGATCGCCATGTGGACGTCCAGCTGGTCGACGGCGAGAGCCTCGACGGGCAGAATGTCTCCGAAGTTCTGGGCGACGCTTCGGGCATCCTGGTCCCCGGCGGCTTTGGCAAGCGCGCCCTGGAGGGCAAGATCCTCGCGGCCGAGTTTGCCCGCGAGCACAAGATTCCGTATCTGGGCATTTGCCTGGGTATGCAGGTGGCCGTGTGCGAGTTCGCCCGCAACGTCGTCGGCCTTGCCGGCGCCAGCTCCTCCGAGTTCGACCCGGACGGTCCGTTTAGCGTCATCGATCTGATGAGCTCGCAGGAGGATGTGACCGAGAAGGGCGGCACCATGCGTCTGGGCGCCTATCCGTGCAAGCTCGCCGCCGATACCCTCGCTCGCGAGGCATATGGCGAGGATCTCGTCTACGAGCGTCACCGTCACCGCTTTGAGTTTAACAACGCCTTCCGCGACCAGCTCGAGGACGCCGGCTTGGTTATCTCTGGCCTCTCACCCGACGAGCGCCTGGTCGAGATGGTCGAGCTGCCGCGCGACGTGCATCCGTGGTATGTGGCAACCCAGGCTCACCCCGAGTTCAAGAGCCGTCCGACCAACCCGCAGCCGCTGTTCCGAGAGTTCGTGCGTGCCTCGATCGGTCAGCACGAGGGTGTCGATCGCCTACAGGTGACGCCCATGAACCTCGCTACGGACTAAGGGTGCCGGCGAACAAAGAACATACCGAAGCTACTCCCTCGTCGCTCGCCGTGGCGGCGGGGGAGTATCTCGATTACCTCGCGGTCGAGCGGGGTTTGGCGCGCAACACGATTGCGGCCTATCGTCGTGACCTGACGACGTACTGCGCCTATCTGGAGCGAGCGGGCATCATGTCTTTTGATGAGGTGACTCGTCAGGTCGTGGAGGGCTTTGTCGCCGACCGTCGCGATGGGGGCTATTCCGATGCCTCGGTGGAGCGTGCGCTTGCGGCCGTGAAGGGCCTGCATGCCTTTTTGGTGCGCGATGGGATTGTGGCCCAAAATCCAACGGCGGCGTTGCGCCTGCCTAAAAAGGCTGAGCGTTTGCCGGAGTATCTATCGGTGGAGGATGTCTCGGCGCTGCTCGATCAAGACTTCCCCGAGGGCGAGATGGGCTTGCGCGACCATGCCATCTTGGAAGTGCTCTACGGATGCGGTTTGCGTGTGAGCGAGTTGGTGGGGCTCGATGTGGGCGATATCCATATCGACGATGGCTTTGTACTCGTTCGCGGTAAGGGCTCAAAGGAACGCCTGTCCCCGTTGGTGGGAAGCGCGGCGCGAGCTCTGACGCGCTATATAACTAAGGGACGTTCTCGCTTGGCGGCCCATGCCCGCGGAACCGAGACCTCGGCGGTCTTTTTAAATAAGAACGGCCGCCGTCTGTCGCGCCAGGGCATCCATGCCATCTGCGAGCGCTATGGGCGCCAGGTGGGGCTGGTGGGACTCCATCCCCATACGCTGCGTCACTCCTTTGCCACCCATATGCTTGCGGGCGGTGCAGACCTCCGTGTGCTACAGGAGATCTTGGGACATGCCGATATATCGACCACGCAGGTCTACACGCATGTCGATCGTACGCAACTGACCGAGGTCTATCTGGCGGCGCACCCGCTGGCACATCGTTAACACATCGCTGGCCTGCATATCTATAGGTATTTGGGGACGGGCCCCAGATTGCCGCGGCGTGCTTTTGCGCGCGCATGGGCAATCTGGGGCCCGTCCCATTTTTTTGCCACTTGTCGTCGCGGTGGTGGGCCGCATGTGCCTTGGGTGGGGGAGTTTGGGGGCGATGTGAACGGCATGTAAAGGGACGCAAAAATCGCCTCAAGGTCAACTTGAAGGTTGAGGTTGAAAGGCGGGATGCCACAGGTGGCATCCCGCCGTTGCTGTAAACACAACATATTGTGTTTTCGAACATATGATTGGGGGTGTTTTGCAATATATGGTGGGTGGAGTGGTGGGGCGGGGTGGGGGAAGAGGTGGGGAAAGGTGTTGAAAAATGGGGCGGTTCCCCATATTATTAATGACGTCGACAGGCGGGGTGGTTCCCCGCGTACGTGCCATCTGAGTAACCGAGGGGAGGGCGCACATGGGAATGACTGGTGCATACGAGCGCAATCTCGATGCAAAAGGTCGTCTGTCCCTGCCTGCACCCCTTCGCGAGGAGCTTGGAGAGCACGTTCGCGTGTTCAAAGCCCTGGATGTCGATGCTCTGTACGTGTTCTCTGCCGAGGCCTTCGATAAGTGGGTCGAAGGACTCTTCGCGGGTCGTGAGGGCCACGAGGGTTTTAACCCGCGTGACATCAACGACCAGAAGCTCATGAGGGCGATCAACAAGCGCACCACGTCGATGGACGTGGACAGCGCCGGTCGTATCGGCCTTTCCGAGTCTCTCCGCAAGCAGGCGAACCTCGACCGCGAGGTCACGGTTGTGGGCAACTACGACCACCTTGAGGTTTGGGATCGCGCCGCGGCCGATGAGGACGATGACGATGAGGCCCTGCTGGACCTCTTCTTCTCGTAAGGGCAAGGCACGGGTAACGGATGGAGCGTGGGATCTTGACACAAGAATATCGGCATGAACCTGTCATGCTCGGCGAAGTGCTTGAGTCGCTGCGGCTAAAGAGCGGCTCCGTTGTCTGCGATTGCACCCTTGGCGGTGCCGGCCATTCGGTAAAGATGGCCGCGCAGGTGGGGGAGACGGGTCTTTTGCTCGGCGTCGATCAGGACGACATGGCCCTCGAGGCCGCTGGCGCCCGTCTGGACCGCGAGGTTCCCGGCGTTCCGCACCAGCTGCTGAAGGGCAACTTCGGCGACTTGGACGAGCTGCTTTGCTCGGCCGAGGTGCCCGGGGTCGATGGCTTCCTGTTCGATTTGGGCGTTTCGTCACCGCAACTCGATATCCCTGGAAGGGGCTTTTCGTATAACGAGGACGCCCCATTGGACATGCGGATGGATCCGGGTAATAACACCTTAAACGCAGCTGAGGTCATCAACACCTATAACGAACACGACCTCGCCCGGATTCTACGCGTCTACGGCGAAGAGAAGTTCGCCTCGCAGATCGCGCGCGAGATCGTGCGCCGCCGCGAGCAAGAACCGATCGAAACCACCGGCCAATTTGTCGAGATCATCAAGGCGGGTATCCCGGCTGCCGCTCGTCGGCATGGCGGACACCCGGCCAAGAAAAGTTTCCAGGCCATTCGCATCGAGGTCAATCACGAGCTCGATGTGCTCGAACGAGGGCTTGATGCCGCCACCAGGTGGCTCAACCCGGGCGGACGTATCTGCGTCATCTCGTATCACTCGCTCGAGGACCGTATCGTAAAGAACCACTTTAAGGAGATGAGCCAGGGGTGCACGTGTCCGCCGGAGATTCCGGTGTGCGTGTGCGGCAACGTGCCGATACTCAAGGTCATCACCCGCAAACCCTTGGTTGCCCAGCCTGATGAGGTTGAGCGCAACCCTCGGGCG
The DNA here is from genome assembly GCA_959596495.1 of uncultured Collinsella sp. Classification (GTDB taxonomy): domain Bacteria; phylum Actinomycetota; class Coriobacteriia; order Coriobacteriales; family Coriobacteriaceae; genus Collinsella. Next base: position 11,235 of record CAUFXK010000029.1, read on the forward strand.
AGATCAGCCAAAATCCGCGTGGCGCAGCGTCTGTAGGCACGACCGCGCGATATTGGACCTCCCGCTCGCACCATAAACGAAGCTTAAACACACTACCAACGTACTCGGGATGGGAGGCGGCATATCATGGGCTACAACACTTCAAGCGCAGCACTCGCCTATGATATGAACGCCATGCCCGCCTATCGTGAGACGCCGCAGGCCCCCGTTGCTCCCCGTGAGCAGCGCACGCCGCGCTTTGATGTCTACACGGGCGCGGGCCGTCAGGCAAACCAGGCGGTAAGCCCGGTTTTCATGAGCGTTCTTAAAACGTTTTGCATCATTGCGGCCATCTTCATGACGATCGGCGTCGCCCGCGTGGCGCTCGCCGGCGTTACGGCCCAGGTGCTCAACAGCAACGCCGAGCTTACCAACACGCTCGAAAAGGCGACCGATGAGAGCTCCGACCTGGAGGTCATGCATTCGGTCTATGGCGCCGACACGCGTATTCGCGACCTTGCGGGCGCTTATGGCATGGTGGAGCCCAGCGAGAGCGTTACACTTGACTTTTCGCAGGATGCAGCCGCGGGCGCCAACGCGACCGCGACCGCTCAGTAGCAAGACGGTAGCTGAGTATGACAAATGACTATCGCCGCGGTTCCGATGGGGGCCGCGGTTCTGGACGTCCCTCGTCGCGGGGACGTTCTGGTTATCAAGGAACGGGTCGGCAATCTTACAACGCCGGGCAGTCCCGTGGCAACGACCCGGCGTCGCGACTTCGCGGCTCGGGCGGCCCTCAAGTGCATAACACCAGGTCGCGCAAGAGTTCGTCGACCGAATGGCTCACAGGCACGCCTCTGCCTCGCCGCAAAGCCGTCATGGGCTTCATTGGGCTTGGCTTGGGCTTGGGCGTCTTTCGCCTTGCCGACTATCAAATTGTCGAAGCCGATAAACTGCGCGAGCGTGCCGATGCGCGCCGCCTGCTTGCGCAGACCCTCTATGCCAAACGTGGCACCATCTACGACCGCAACGGTAACGTGCTGGCGTCGTCGGTCGAATGTCGCAACATCGCCGTGAACCCTCAGCTTGTCGAGGATGTTGACAAGACGGTGTCGGCGCTGGTCAAGGCAACTGGAATCGATAAAAAGACCTGCCGCAAGCTCGTTGAGTCCGATGGAACCTGGGTGTATATCAAGCGCCAGGTGGACGAAGACGATGCTGCGGCGCTGGAGAAGAAGAACCTGTCCGGCGTGCTTTTTGAGCAGGCCATGAAGCGCGTATATCCATACGGCAATCTGGCATCGCAGGTGCTGGGTGTAGTGAATGTAGACAACGACGGCTTGACAGGTCTCGAAAAGCAATACAACAAGCTTCTGACCGGCACGAACGGTTCTCTCGTACGCGAGCGCGCGAGGGACGGCAGCTATATCGCGGGCGGTGCCTATAAAAAGGTGGCTGCGGTCGACGGCGTTGATATCGTGACGACGCTCGACGTCAATATCCAGCGTGCGGCCGAGGATGCCCTGGCAGAGGCTGTCGAGAAGACAAAGGCCAAGAACGGCTCGGCGCTGGTCACCGATCCTACGACAGGCGAGATCTTGGCAGCCTGCTCGTATCCGACCTACGACCAGACCAATTTGGAAAACGCCAAGACCGAGGATATGAACCTGCGCCTGGTCACCGACGCCTACGAGCCCGGCTCGGTCTTTAAGACGCTCGTGGCGGGCGCCGGCTTCGACTTGGGTGTCGTGCGGTCGAGTACGTCGTTTGAGGTGCCGGCGAGCATCAAGGTGGGCGACGATACCGTCACCGATGCCGACAAGCGCGACTATGCCATGACCATGGATGTGCGCGAGATGATGCGCCGTTCGTCCAACGTAGGCTTTGTCCTGGTGGGGCGCAAGATCGGTGCCGACGACTTTGCCGCCTATGTGGACAAGTGGGGCATCGGTCACAGCTCTGGTGTCGATTTTCCGGGCGAGAGCCTGGGCATCGTCAAGGAGCGTGACCAGTATGACGGCGCCACGCTGGGCTCGATGAGCTTTGGACAGGCGCTGTCTGTCTCGCCGATTGAGATCGCACGTGCCGTGGGCGGCATCGCCAACGGCGGCGTGATGATGACCCCGCACTTCTATAAGTCCAGCAAAGGTGACGAGAAGGACTGGGGCGAAGGCGAGCGCGCGATTTCGGAGGATGCCGCATCCCAGGTGACATCGTGCATGCAGACGGTCGTGTCGGAGGGAACGGGCGTTGGCGGCGCGGTTGACGGCTATGACGTGGCGGGTAAGACCGGTACGGCCGAACGTGCCGACGAGAACGGCGGCTACCTCAAGGAGAACTACATGTCGTCCTTTATGGGCTTTGCACCGGCACAATCGCCCAAGGTGCTGTGCTATATCACGCTCGACGGAACGCCGAGCGGCTCAGATGCCGCTGCGGTTCCGTTCCAGTTCATTATGGCCAACGCGCTCGACGTGCTGGGTATCCCGCACACGAAGTAGGGGGTTACAATCTTTGGGGCGTGGTTTGTTGTCCCATATGAGGGGTGTTCACATGCCCTGCACCACGCATACGCGGCGCTGGGATACAATACGCCGATAGCATTATTAGGTTTACAGGGGAGCTGCAATGATAGAGATCGCCGTCAACAACCTCGCGGCCGCAACAGGGGCCCGAACCGTGACGGGAGAAGCCGATCGGGTATGCCGCGGGTGCGTTATCGACTCGCGCCAGGTCGAGGAAGGGACGATTTTCGTCGCCTTTCCCGGTGAAAACGTCGACGGCAATGATTTTGCTTCCCGTGCCGTCCAGTCGGGTGCCGGCGCCGTCGTGATGACGCGTGAGCCCGAGGCCGAGCTGGTCTCGCTGGCGCAGGACAAGGGCTGTGCCATCTTGCTGACCGATGATCCCGAGGAGTTTCTGCTGCGTTTGGCGCATGCGTATCGCCTGGAGCTTGGCTGCCTGGTCGTTGGCATTACCGGTTCCATCGGCAAGACGACGACCAAGGACGTGCTCGCCGCTGTGCTCGCCAAGCGCTATCGCGTCTGGGCCACCAAGGGCAATTTCAATAACCTGATCGGCATGCCGCTCACGGTGCTTTCCGCTCCGGCCGATACCGAGGTCCTGGTGCTCGAGATGGGCATGAACCATTTCCACGAGATCGAGCGCCTGTCCCAGTCCGCCAATCCCAACCTTGCCATCGTGAGCAAGATCGGCACCTCTCATATCGGCATTTTGGGCAGCCGCGAGAACATCGCCCGCGCTAAGGCCGAGATTGTACAGGGCATGTGCGCCGCCGGCGACTATTTGCCGCTGCTGGTTTTGGGCGGCGAGGACGATTTTACGCCGTTTATTCGCGATACGTTCGCCCAGCCTGCTGGTATCGACGTTATGCTGGCCGGCGTCTCGGACGATGATGAGGTCCGTGCCCGCGACGTTCGCGTTGATGACGAGGGCCGTCCGGTCTTTACGCTCGATTTTGGCCAGGGCGAGACAATCGATACCATGCTTGCCATCCCCGGCGTGCAGTCCGTTCCTAATGCCGTTAAGGCCGCCGCGGTTGCCTATCGCCTGGGCGTGACGCCCGAGCAGATCGATGCTGCCTTTAGGGGCCTCACGATCACCGGGCACCGCCAGGAGATCAAGCGCGCCAAGAGCGGTGCACGCATCATCGACGATTCCTATAACGCCAGCGCCGAATCGATGGCTGCTGGCCTCGATCTGCTGTGCTCGCTTTCGTGCACGGGGTCTCGCATGGCGATCCTGGGCGAGATGGGCGAGATGGGCGATGAGGCTCCTCGCATGCATGAGCTCGTGGGCGCCTATGCCGCCGCCAAGAAGCTCGACATGCTGGCGTGCGTGGGTGGTGAGCTGGCCCAGCTTATGGCCGATGCCGCACGCATGATGGGCATGGACGAGGACCGCATCCAGGTGTTCTCCGATTATCAGCAGGTGCTCGACCGCATGGGCGGCGCGCTTGAAAAACATGATGTTGTACTGGTCAAGGGTTCCCGCTTTGTTGAGCTCGACCGCTTTGTGGAAGGTGTGTGCTAGCCCATGTTCGGCAATCCCTCGTATCCAACGTATCAGGCTTTTTTGGGGCTTGGCATCGCCGCAGCCATTGCGCTGCTGCTCATGCCGTGGTGGATCAAGCTGCTCAAGGTCGAGGGTATCGGCCAGCAGGTTCGTGCCGACGGCCCCAAGCGTCATTTGGTTAAGCAGGGAACGCCCACCATGGGTGGCGTTGTCATCCTCGTCGCGATCTCGCTGACCTGCCTGCTGATGGGCAAGCTCACCACCGAGCTCGTACTCGTGCTGCTCGCCACGCTGGCGACCGGCGTGCTGGGCCTGATCGACGACCTGACCTCCGTTACGCATGGGCGCTCGCTCGGTCTGACGCCTCATGCCAAGATGATCGGCCTAACCATTATCTGTGTCACCTTTACGGTACTTGCCGTCAACTGGTGCGGCGTCGCCCCCGAGATTCGTTTTCCCGGCGGCCTGACGATCGACCTTGGCGTGCTTTCGACCACCATCTGCGGCCTTTCGTTCCCGTGGCTCTACATCGTATTTTGCTGGCTGATGATTGCCGGTCTTTCTAATGCCGTGAACCTGACCGATGGCCTTGACGGTCTTGCTGGCGGCACCTCCATGATCGCCATGCTCGCCATGGCTGCCATGGCGTTTTTGCACGGAGACGTGAACCTGTCCATCTTCTGTACCGCGTGTGCCGGTGCCTGCTTGGGCTTTCTGTGGTTCAACTGCTATCCGGCGAGCATCTTTATGGGCGATACCGGCTCGCTTGCTCTGGGCGCCGCGTTTGCCTGCACGTCCATCATGACCAACACCGAGGTCGTCTCCCTCATCATCGGCGGCCTGTTTATCGTTGAGACCCTGTCGGTCATGATTCAGGTTGTCTACTTCCATTTTACGCACAAGCGCGTCTTCCTTATGGCGCCCATCCATCATCATTTCGAAAAGAAGGGCTGGGCCGAGACCAAGGTCGTCATCCGTTTTTGGATTATCGCTGCGGCCTTTGGTGCCGTTGGCCTTGCTCTGTTCTTCCAGTTGGGATAGTGGTCTTTCATGCCTCTTGCTGATGTCTTTAGCCTGCTCGTTTTGGGTCAGGGCAAATCCGGTCTCGATGTCGCCCGCTGGGCGCTGGCACATCCCGAGCGCGTAAGCACCGTTACCGTGTATGGCGGCGGCACCTCTGAGCCCAATGACGCCACGCGTGCGCTCGAGGCTGCTGGTGCGTCGTTTGTCTATGGGACCGAACAGGTCGAGGGCGCCTATGACGTATGCGTGACGTGCCCGGGCATCTCGGAGTTCTCGGGCTTCTTTAAGGCCGGGCGCGAACATGCCGCTCAGATTATGGGTGAGCCAGAGTTTGCCTATCGCCTGTCGCCCGATAACTGGATTGCCATCACGGGCACCAACGGTAAGACGACCACCACGTCGCTGACTGATTATCTGCTCAAGGCTGCCGGCGAGGCCAGCGTAGCTGTCGGCAACATCGGTGAGCCGCCTATCAACGAGATTGACGGCCGAGCCCACAACGAGTGGTTTGTGGCTGAGCTCTCGAGCTATCAGATTGCTACGACCACCGAGCTCCACCCTCGCGTGGCAGTGCTGCTCAACATCACTCCCGACCACTTGGGCTGGCATAAGAGCCATAAGAACTATGCGCTTGCCAAGATCAAGCTGTTTGACAATATGGTCGATGACGATCTGGTGGTTGTCGACGTCGAAGACGCCGGCATTCACGAGTTCGATGAGTACATCTATACGCCGGGTCGCCGCATCTGCAAGGTCGCTTTTGACGAGCCCGAGGGTGCAGACGCCGCCTTTGTGCGCGACGGCAAAATGGTCGTGCGCCTGAAGGGCGTCGAGACTCAGCTTGTCGCCACGTCCGAGCTCAAGATCTCGGGCCATCACAATGTCATCAATGCCTTATGTGCCGCCACGGCTGCTCTGGCCGTCGGTGCCGATGTCGATGGTGTCCGTCGCGGTCTGGCCTCGTTCCAGCCGCTCGAGCATCGCGTGGAGCCGTGCGGCGAGATTGACGGTGTGCGCTACGTCAACGATTCCAAGGCGACCAACACCGATGCGGTCGAGAAGGCGCTGACGGCATTTCCCGATGACGACGTGATCTTGCTGCTCGGCGGCCACGATAAGGGCACGCCGCTCACGGACTTCGCGCGCGTTGTTATGGATAACGTACGCTCGGTCGTCTGCTTTGGCGATGCGCGCGAGCGTTTCACCGCCGCTATGGACGAGGCCGATGTCGATGGCGATGTGGATATTGCCCAGGCGGATGACCTGCGCGATGCCGTGGACGTCGCCCGTTCGCTGTCGAGCCGTGGCGACGTGATCTTACTTTCTCCTGCCTGCTCTTCGTTCGATGAGTTCTCGGGCTATGAGGAGCGCGGCCGCGTGTTTAAGGACTATGTGGCGCAGCTTGCCGCTGCGGCGAAATCGCAAATGGAATAGGGGTTGCCGGTGAGAGAGGAGAGCCCCCGACAAGGTATGAGGAGGCCCGACTCGGACCGTGCTTCCTCGCGGCGCAGCACACCGCGTTCCGGTCGCGGCGGGCAGACGTTTAGCGAACGCTATATTGCCGGCGTTCCCGCCCGTATCATGCGCCCCCGTCTGATATTCATGGCCTGCCTGTTTATCTTGGTGTGTTTTGGTCTGCTGATGGTGTACTCGGCGTCTTCGGTCGAGGCGCTGCACGAGAATGGCTCAGCGACGTTTTTTCTGGGTCGACAGGCTGCGTTTGCCGTGGTCGGTGTTCTGGCGCTGATTGCCATCGTGCGCGTTTTGCCGGACAGCTGGTTTGGGGAGGATGTGCTCAGGATCTTCCTCATAGGCATGATAGGGCTACTGTTTCTGGTGTTCTTGGTGGGCAGCGGCAGCCGTGGCGCCACGCGCTGGCTCAACATCGCCGGCATTCAGTTCCAGCCTTCCGAGTTTTTAAAGCCATTTGCCATTGCGTATTCGGCCATCATGCTTGATCGCTTCTTTTCGCCCGGTGGCAACATCAACGAATTCCTTCGCAAGATGGGCATCTACCTGGGCATTTCGCTCTTTCTGATCTTTATCCAGCCCGATTTCGGTACCGTCCTGATCATCCTGTTGACCCTCATGTGCATGGCGTTGTTTGCGGGTCTCGACCCCAGATTTATCATCGGCGTGCTAATCTTCGGCATTCTCGTGATCGTGATTGCACTTGTCGCAGAGCCGTACCGTATGGTGCGTATTCAGGTTGCCTTGAACCCTTGGGCCGACGAGTATGGTGACGGCTATCAGGCCACGCTTGCCATCATGGCCTTTGCCTCGGGCGGTCTGTTCGGCCGTGGCATCGGCAACTCAACCATGAAGTACTCGTATCTGCCCGAGGCGCACAATGACTACATCCTGGCCATCATTGGCGAGGAAGTCGGTTTTGTCGGAACCGTGCTGTTCTTCTTGGTGTTTGCGATGCTGATCTACTCGGCGTTTCGCATTGCCGAGCAGGCGACCGATCGCCGGGGCGCGCTCATGGCGTCTGGCTCCGCGGTCATTCTTGCGGTGCAGTTTTTGATCAATGCGCTGGGCATCCTCAACGTGTTTCCCATGACGGGTAAACCGTTGCCGTTTATTAGCTACGGCGGTTCGTCGATTATTGTGTCGCTCATGCTTGCCGGGTTGATCCTGCGCGTTTCGTACGAGAGCGCCCGCCGCGATGAGTATGACCGCCGCCGTGAGAGCTTTGCCGTTATGGACGAGAGCACCGCCGGCGTAGCCCATGTGCGCGGCGAGCGACCTTCGCGTAGCGGCTTTACCGTTCTGGATGGTTCTGCATCCGAGCCGGCAGCTCGTCCACGTCCGCGGACGGCTCCGCAAGGTCGTCCTCAGCGCCCCAGCCCTCGCAACGCGGGCGGCGGATATAATCGAATCGATTTGAACTCGGACCCGTCGGCGCGTCTGCGCACCGACGACCAGGGACCGCGTGTACGAAGGGACTACCATGACCGATAAGATGACCGTTGCTATTGCAGCCGGCGGCACGGCAGGACACATTAACCCCGCGCTCGCTTTGGCCGAGGAGCTGCATGACCGTGGCCACCACGTTGTGTTCGTGGGCCAGTCGCGCAAGCTCGAGGGTCGTCTGGTCCCCGAGGCTGGGTTTGATTTTGTGCCCATTACGGTCACGGGCTTCGACCGCTCCCGTCCCTGGACGGCGCTGACCTCGCTGTGGCGTGTCAACAAGGCCAAGCGTGCGCTCGCCAGTCATTTCTCAAAGGTCGGCAAGCCCGATGCTGCCATCGGTTTTGGTGCCTATGTCGAGGTTCCGCTGCTGGGGTGGTGCAAGGGCGCAGGCGTTCCGTATCTGCTACATGAGCAGAACTCTGTTCCGGGCCTGGCCAACAAGATGATGAACTCCCACGCCGCCCGCGTGTGCATCTCGGTGCCGGCAGCGCGCTCGGTCTTTGAGCGCGAAGGTGACCCTGACCACGTGCTCATGACCGGCAACCCCGTACGTCGCTCGGTGATCGAGGGCGATCGCGCTCGCGGCCGCAAGGCACTTGGCGTTCCCGAGGACGCTACGCTGCTGCTCGTCTTTGGCGGTTCACTTGGCGCCCAGCACCTCAACGAGCGCGCGGTTTCGCTCAAAAACGAGCTGCTTTCGCGCAAGAACCTCTATGTGTTGCATTCGACGGGTGCCGACGGCTTTGAGGAGACCGAGCGCGCTTTGGCGCTGACGCCCGAGGAGGCGAAGCGTTACCGCGTCCAGCCTTACATCGACAACATGGGCGATATGCTGGCTGCTGCCGATTTGGTGCTCTCGCGTTCGGGTGCATCGAGCGTGGCCGAGATCGCTGCGCTCGCCGTGCCCTCGATACTCGTGCCGTATCCGCATGCGACGGCCGACCACCAAACCACCAATGCCCGTTATCTGGTCGACGCCGGGGCCGGCGTGCTCTGTGCCGATGCCGATATCGACGGTTCTGCCTTTGCCGATGAGCTGCTGCACCTGGTCGATGACGCGGCAGAGCGCGACGTCATGCGTCAGGCGGCGCGTGGTCTGGCTCAGGATAGGGCCGCCGCTCTTCTGGCCGATGCGGTAGAGGGTTTGCGTTAGTTAGACGGGATATCGTCGGTCGCCCTCGCGCTGATGCGGTAGGTGCGGTACAGTTAACGGGTTACAGGCAGTGTTTACGCAAGGAGTACACGAGCACATGGCTGATTCCCAGACTGCAACCTCCGCGCCCGAGTTTAAGAGCGCCCACTTTATCGGTATCGGCGGCGCCGGCATGAGCGGCATCGCCCTCGTTCTGCACGAGCGCGGTTATGCCGTTACCGGCTCCGACCTTAAGACATCACGTTATATCCGCCAGCTTACACGCGCTGGTGTGAAGGTGCATGTGGGCCATGAGGCCGCCACGATCGACGAGGTCAAGCCCGACGTGGTTGTTGTCTCCACTGCTATTCCGGAGTCAAACCCTGAGCTCGTGCGCGCTCGCGAGCTTGGTATTCCCGTGTGGCCCCGTGCCAAGATGCTCTCTGCTTTGGGCCACGGCTACACTACCGTTGCTGTTGCCGGCACGCATGGCAAGACCACCACGTCTTCGATGTGCGCCACCATGCTCGACCGCATGGGTCTGGATCCGAGCTTCTTGATCGGCGGCATCGTCGAGGGCTATGACACGAACGGCAAGAACGGCTCGGGCGACTACTTTGTCGCCGAGGCCGACGAGTCCGACAGCTCCTTCCTGTTCCTGAACCCCAACGTGGTCATTGTGACCAACGTCGAGGCCGACCACCTCGATCACTATTCGGGTATCGAGGAGATCGAGGCAACTTTCGCCAAATTCATGAGCCTGGTGGGCGAGGACGGTACCGTCATCGTCTGCGGCGAGGACCCGCATCTGGTCGAGCTTGCCAAGTCGACGGGCCGTCACGTGCTTTCCTACGGCTTTGCCGAGAGCAACGACATCGTCTGCGTGCACCCGGATGTCAAGGGCATCCAGAGTGACTTTATCGTTCGCTTTGAGGACGGCACTGAGCACGCTGTGGAGATCAAGAGCAACCCCGGTCGCCACAACATGCTCAACGCCACGGCTGTGCTCACCGTCGCCCATGTCTTGGGCCTTGACATCGACGCCGCCGCCAAGGCGCTCTCGAGCTTTGAGGGCGTCCGCCGTCGCTTTACCCACGTGGGCGATATCGATGGCATCACCGTGGTCGATGATTACGGCCATCACCCCACCGAGATCAAGGCGACGCTTGCTGCCGCTTCGTCGCTGGGCTACAAGCATGTCGACGTCGTGTTCCAGCCGCACCGCTATTCGCGCCTGCAGGCCCTGTGCGACGACTTTGCCGATGCATTTGCCAATGCCGATAAGCTGCTGCTGATTGATGTGTTCTCGGCTGGCGAGATGCCCATTCCGGGTGTCACCTCTAAGATGCTCGCCGATACCGTGCGCGCCAAGCATCCTGGCAAGGAGGTCGTGTACTGCTCCAGCCGTCTTGAGCTCAATCAGGAGCTCGAGCAGATGGTGGGCGAGGGCGACCTGCTGCTCACCATGGGTGCCGGCGACGTTACGACCGTCGGTCCCGAGTTCATTGAGTATCTGACTGCCAAGAAAGACGCTTAAGTCTAATGGGTCTGTTTAACGCCGTCATGGCGCTCTCGGGCATGATCGACACGGATGTGATCGAGGACGAGCGCCTTGCGCGTCATACGAGCTATCGTATCGGCGGCAAGGCCGACCTCTTTGTGACGTGCCATAGCTATCATGCCCTCCGCCGCGCCGTGGCGGTGCTCGATCGCGAGCAGGTGCCGTGGGTCATCATCGGCAAGGGCTCCAATCTGCTGGTTGCCGATGGCGGTTATCGCGGTGCCGTCATTTCGCTCGGACGTGAGTTCCAGCGCACGGTTGTTGCCGATGACGGTTGTACGCTGACGGTCGGTGCGGGCGTGATGTTTGCGCGCCTGGTCAACGATGCCCTGTCGCGTAGCCTTTCGGGCCTTGAGTTTGCCGTTGGCATTCCTGGTTCGGTCGGCGGTGCGATATCTATGAATGCCGGCACGCGGACCGAGTGGATTGGCTCGCTGGTTGAGGATGTCGTAACGTTTGACCCGGCATCCGGTATCAAGCATTATGCGGGGTCCGAGATCTCTTGGGGCTACCGCGAATGTAGCCTTCCCCGCAATGAGATCATCCTCGAGTGCGTGCTCAAGCTTAAACCGGCGCCCAAGGCCGACATTCGCGAGCGCATGGAGCGGTACCTTACAAGGCGCAAGCGTACGCAGCCCATGGGTCGCGCATCCTGCGGGTCTGTCTTTCGCAACCCGCCCGATGCGAGTGTGGGCAAGCTTATCGAGGATTGTGGATTAAAGGGTTTTTCGATTGGCGGCGCGGAAGTTTCGCCCGTTCACGCTAATTTTATCGTTAATAACGGAACTGCCTCGGCCGATGACGTTGCCGCGGTTATCAGACATGTGCACGGAAAGGTGAGGGAGGCGTATGGCATCGAGCTCAGACCGGAAGTTAAATTCCTCGGCTTCTAGAGCATCGAAACCCACCTTCCGCCGCGCCGGAGGGCGTTCCGGCGC
>CAUFXK010000030.1 GCA_959596495.1 uncultured Collinsella sp.
CATGCCGGGCAGACGATCTCGACGTCGGGCAAAAACTGCACGTCGAGCGATATCGAACCCGTGCCATCGCACGTAGGGCAGCGCAAAGCGCCAGTGTTGTAGCTAAATGCGCCTGCCTTGTAGCCGGCTGCCTTGGCCTCGGGCGTGCGGGCGAAGGCGCGACGCAGTTCATCATGGATGTCGGCATAAGTCGCTACCGTCGAACGCACGTTGGCACCGATGGGCGTGGCGTCTATCAGGTTGGCACGTGCAATGCCCTCGGCATCGACCCAACGCACGTGTTTTGGCAGGCGCTCGCTGGCTGCCTGCGCCTTAAGTGCCGGGATGAGTGTCTCGAGCACCAACGTCGTCTTACCCGAACCCGAAACGCCCGTCACCGCGACAAGGCGACCGCGCGGTATATCGACTTCGAGCGGTTTGACGGTATGGATGGCATCGGTCGCCATGCGGATATGGCCCCGGTCAAACATTTCGTCGTCAGGCACCTGCGGACGCAAGCGCTCAGGCTCCGAGCGCAAAAATGGGGCGATGCGGCTGCCCTGCGATTCTTCGACCTCGCCTACCGCGCCCGCGGCGATCACATTGCCGCCGCCTGCTCCGGCAACGGGGCCCATCTCGACCAGATAGTCGGCTTCCGCCAGTACGCGCGTGTCGTGGTCGACAACGACCACGGTGTTGCCGTCATCCACCAAATCGCGCATCACGCCTACCAGGCCGTCGACATTGGCAGGATGCAAGCCAATCGAGGGCTCGTCCAGCACATAGAGCACGCCCGTCGATCGGTTACGCACCACGCGGGCGAGCTGCACGCGCTGACGCTCGCCCGTGGAGAGCGTGGCACCGGCGCGGTCGAGTGAAAGGTAATCGAGGCCCAGATCGACCAGTCGACGGGCCGTGCTCAAAAACGAATCGCAGATATCCGTCGCCATGGGCTGCATCTCGGCCGGCAAGGATGCGGGCACCCCGCGCACCCACTCAATCGCCTCACCCAGCGTCATAGCCGCGGCCTGCGCCAGATTGATACCGCGCACCTGGGGATGGCGTGCGGCCTCGGAGAGACGCGTGCCGCCACAGTCACGGCATGGCCCCTCGCGCAAAAAGCGCGCCACGCGCTTGAGGCCCTTGTCGTCCTTAACCTTGGCGAGCGCATTCTCGACGGTATAGACAGCGTTGTAATAGGTAAAATCGAGCGGCGTGGCGCCCTCGCCGTTTTTGGGAACGTAGAGAATGTGCTTTTTAACCGCCGGACCGTGGAACACGATGTCGCGCTCTTGAGGCGTGAGCTGGTTAAACGGCACGTCGCTGCGCACGCCCATCTCGCCGGCTACCTGCTTCATCAGATCCCACATGAGCGTACCCCAGGGAAGCACCGCGCCTTCGTTGATGGTCTTTGACTCGTCGGGCACCAGGCTCGCTTCGTCCACCTCGCGCATGACACCGGTGCCGCCGCAGGTAGGGCACGCACCGCCGCTGTTAAAGGCAAGGTCCTCGGCACTCGGCGCGTAGAACTCGCGGCCGCATGCGGGGCACGTGAGCGACAGGCCCGCAGCCACGTTAAGGCTCGGCTCCACACGCGCCCCGCAATGTGGGCACACGTGATGGGCACAACGGCTAAAAAGCAGACGCAGGCTATTGTTGAGCTCGGTCATGGTACCAAAGGTCGAGCGCACGCCTGGCACACTGGGGCGCTGATGCAACGCGAGCGCCGCCGGCACGTGCAGCACTTCATCCACCTGAGCGTGCTCGGCCTGGGTGAGCCGTCGGCGGGTATAGGTGCTGAGCGCCTCCAGGTAGCGACGCGAGCCCTCGGCATAGAGGACCCCCAGCGCCAGCGAGCTCTTGCCCGAACCCGACACGCCGGCAATACCCACGAGCTTTCCCAGCGGAATATCGATATCGATGTCCTTAAGGTTATGGACGCGCGCACCACGCACCTCGATAGCCTGCGGGCTCATCTTCTGTTCCGTCACCTTTATCACCCTACTCATGCCATAAAATGCGATCGCGAATGTACTCGCCCAGCATGGGCACGGTAAACCGGACAAGGCCGTATCCGGCAGCCTCGACGACGCGCTCGCGAATCAGACTTGCACGATATTTACTCGCCCAGCTCTGGGTACGGTCACAGCGTTCAATGATATCCGCCGTGCGCGTCGGCTTGTCCTCGTCAACCGCCATAGCCTCGATAAAGAGGCGCTGAGGGCTGCGCAGACCGTAATACAGAGGTGCGTCAACCGCTTCGTAGAACTCGGAGACGGCATCCGCATGGCCATTCTCGACATCGCGCCTTTCGATGACCTGCGAGCCACGCCGGACAGCAGACCGCCACATGTAATAGCCCACCAGCTGAACCATATAGGGATGCCCCATGCTCTTGCGCGCCGCAAGGTCCGCCGTCTCCGCGTCAACGTAAAGACCGGCGTCCTTGACCGTCTGGATATACGAATCGCGCACTTTGGGCAAAGATATTGCCCCCAACGTACGCTGCTGGGCACGCCGCAAAAACGTCACGCTCGGCTCTTCGAGCAGATCGTCAACCATACTGGGCAAGCCGGCGAACGCCAGCGCAAGACCGCGCTGGTCGCTATCGGGCAAGCCCGTGGCATCCTGGTCTCCGAGCACCTGCTGATAGAGGACGGCAAGAGCCGCCAGTTCCTCGATAGACGCCGATTGTGCCTCGTCAATCGCAAACAAGACGCCCTTGCCCGGACCGAGCTTCTTGAGACGCTCGTTGACCAGCCCTCGCAATGTCTCGCCTTTTGCCCGCGCCGCCTCGACCGACATCCGGCCAAACGACGGCCCAAACTCCATTGACGTCACAACGGGTTTATTCGAGCGAAGCGCGTCGGCCAAGCGGTCGCACAAACCAAGCGAAGCGGAATCGGAGACAACCGCCCATCCGCGCTCGCTGGCTAGACGTTGCAGCTCCCGCAGGAGAACCGTTTTGCCACAGCCGCGGTTTCCCGTAATGAGCATGAGCCTGCCCGGCGCTCCGGCGCCGTTGTCGAGCCCTTCCTCAAAATCTTCGATGACCGACTCGCGACCGATGAGTATCGGAGGCCGCTTACCAGCTGTGGGCTTAAAGGGATTTGGATTCATATCGGCCTCCTCGGATTGGCAAACCCTGGTAACAGTTATACCAACTTATACTGAGTTATACCAATAGCATGTGACAAAGGGGCTGTCCCTTTGTCACATGTGGCCGAAAAACTCGGCGTCTGCTGCTCGCCAGGGACGGAAGGTGGCGGGATCGATCTTTACGTGCGCTGCGGCGGGCACGTCATACCATTTGACCGTGTAGCCGGCGCCATGAGAGCAAAAGACCGAGTCGGGTGTGTTGGGCAGATCGGCCTCGGGCTCATAGGCGGCCGCCTCGATTACGCGCTCGGCATCATGGCAAGCCGCATAACCGGCGAACTCCAGGTACAGATGACCGCGCCCGCTCGTGTAGGCAGCCACCTCCAGCGCGTAATCCTGCACCTCGGATGCCGGCACGCGACCCACAAGCTTCGCTCGGTCTCCCGCCATCGTCGGCGGCTCGTACTCGGCACCCATGCGTGTGGCATCTGACAACGCCCGGCCCACGCACTCCCCCGGCACCTCGAGCTCAAAGTGGTACCACGGCTCCAGCAACACGTCTGCGCCGACCTCGCGCGCCTGCATAAAACCCTGGCGAATCGCGCGATACGTGGCCTGGCGAAAATCGCCGCCCTCGGTGTGTTTGGCATGCGCGCGGCCGCCCGTGAGCGTAATGCGCACATCGGTGATGGGCGAGCCCGTCAGCACGCCCAGGTGGTCGCGCTCCATAGCGTTGGTGAGTGCCAAACGCTGCCAGTTAAGATCGAGCTCGTCGGTCGAGGTCACGGTGCCAAACTGCACACCCGAACCCGCCGGCAACGGCTCCAGGCGCAGATGCACCTCGGCATAGTGGCGCAGCGGCTCAAAGTGGCCCACGCCCTCGACCGGCCGCGAAATAGTCTCCTTATAGAGAATGCCGCCGGGCTCAAACGCAACCGAAAGGCCAAAGCGATCGGCCAACACCCGCTGCACGACCTCGAGTTGCACGGCGCCCATCAACTGCAAATGGATCTGCTCAAGATGCGTATTCCAGCTTACGCCGAGCATGGGATCTTCGTCCGCCAACTCACTCAGCGCTTTAAACACCGCATGAACGTCGTGTTCGCCCGGCAGCACCGTATAGGTGAGGACCGGAGCGATGACGGGCGCATCGCCCGCGGGCTCCGTGCCCAGGGCGTCCCCTGGGCGAACGTGCGCAAGACCCGTCACGGCGCAAATACCGCCAGCAGCAACTTCTTGGGCAAGCTCATACTTCTCGCCGTTATAGATGCGTACTTGATTGACCTTCTGCTCCCATGCCTCGGCACCGGAACGTCCGTCGATCATCTGCTTGGCGTGCAGCGTGCCGCCGGTCACTTTAACCCAAGCCAAACGCTCGCCGCGATCCCCGCGGCTAACACGATAGACGCGCGCGGCAAACTCCGGGAGCCACGTCTGCTCACGCATCAGCGCGCATATACCATCCAGTAGCTCGTCAACGCCTTGGTCCTTGAGCGCCGAGCCGGCAAAGCAGGGAAAGAGCTTGCGCTCGGCAACCATGCGCGACAGCGTTGCGACAGAAAGCTCACCCGCTTCAAGAAACTCCTCGAGCGCCGCTTCGTCCAACGCAGCAGCGTCCTCCTGAACGGCGCCGCCCGCCAGCAGCTCGTTGGCATCCAGGCAGCCCTCGGAAAGACGCTGCCCGAGTTGTGCCAGCAAAACATCGCGGCCGGGATTCTCCAAATCGATCTTGTTGATGAAGATGAACGTCGGGATGTCATAGCGTGCAAGCAGGCGCCACAGGGTTTCGGTGTGCCCCTGCACGCCATCGTTGGCGCCCACCACCAGAATCGCGTAGTCCAGGGCACGCAGTGTGCGCTCCGCCTCGGCAGAAAAATCGACATGGCCGGGAGCATCCACGAGCATGACGTGGGTATCGCCGTGGTCGAGCACGGCCTGCGACGAGAAAATCGTGATGCCGCGCTCGCGCTCGATCGTGTTAGTGTCCAGATGCGAATCGCCATCGTCCACGCGGCCACGCTTGCGAATGCGGCCCGCGTTGAACAGCATGGCCTCGGCCAACGTGGTCTTGCCGGCATCGACATGCGCCAAGATTCCAACGACCGCTTGCTTCGACATGGCTCTCCTCTTATTGCAAGCCCATCGCACGCGGCAACGGGCGTTCACGCTCCACACTGGATGATACAATTTACGGGCCGGTGGGCGAAGCGGGCCCTATCCCCCGACCGAGCTCATCGCCCCGCGTTGCCGCGCGGCGATTTTCGTAGGTTCGCGCCTTGCGAAAGCCGGCACCTCCCCTTTTTGTCTCCCGGGTTCATCTGGGGCGGTAACAATGCGAGTCCCACAACGACGCGTTTTACCAAAAATGGCCCCACTCGGGGCCATTTTTTATTTGAGCTGGGTGATGATACGTGCCTTGGCTCCTACGCCTCGCGCAGCCAATCAAACGCGACACGCGCCGTGCCGTCGGACACATAGACGATACCGACACGCTCGAACCCCGCCTTGGCGATGGCGCCCTGCATGGGCAAGTTGTCCTCGTGCGTGTCAATACGCAGATGGTCGGCGCATTCCTTGGCAAAGGCAAACATCGCCGCCGCGATACCGTGCGCGGTGCCGTCGGATGCCACGCGATGCAGCACGGCATACGGAGTGTCGCTGCGCCATTGACCGTCCTCAATCACGTCATAGCACTCGTCCGGACCCGGTAAAAAGGCAAACGTCGCCACCACGCGGCCGTCGACTTCGCACACGTAACTGCCACCAGCGGCAATATCGGCAGCCAGCTGCTCGGCCGAAGGCGTGCCCTCGGGCCACTGCGTGGCGTTGCCATGCGCGCGCATAAAGGCGCGGGCCGCGTCATAGATAGCCATGACGGCGGGAATGTCGGTATCGAGGGTTTTTCTGATCATCACGCGGCGACCTCACGTTTATTGGTATCACTTTGATTGAGCAATGATACCAACGTTTGGAGAGGAGCGCGAAGCAGATGGGGAGCAAAAAGCGAGCCGCCTGGTCAAAAGCCAAAAGCGAGTTTTTGGGCGCTGCCACCGGCGGCGATATGGGCGACCTGTTTGCGCGCGAGGACGAGCGCCGCGACGCACTAGACGCCGAGCGCGATGAAGCCTGGCGCTACAAGTCGTGCGAACGCAAAAACCGTTACGACACACGCGCCGAAGCCGAGGCCGTTATGGCCGACTGCGAAAACCGCGGACGGCGTGGTTTGGCCTGCTACAAATGCGAATACTGCGGCGGCTGGCACCTGACGTCGCACCCTTGGAAATAGACCCCGCATCGGCACGGCGCTGGCGAAGCGCCAGCCATCGTGCACAAGCTACGGGCGCGGCGGCACCAAAACATCGTAACGAACGGCCTTGCCCACAAGCTGATAGCTCGGCTTAACGCCGGCAAGCAGCGGCCCCTTCACCGGTCGCTTGATAACGACCTTGCGCGGGTGCACCGCAAGCGCAGCTTCGACCAGCGTCTCCTCGTCGGCGCACGGCTGCTCCAGATGGTGCAAAAGTTGAAACTTCTTTTTCACCGCCGCGCTCTTGGTGCGCTCGGGAAACATGGGGTCCAGATACACCACGTCGGGAGCGGTGAGCTCGCCCTGCCCGATCAGCTCGGCTGTATGGCGAAGGCCGGCAATGCTATCCTCGCCCGCATGTAAGCGCATGCGCGCCACGGCAGCCGCAAGCGCCGGATCATCTGCCGCGCGATCCAAAGCATCCTTGAGGAGCGCCGCGATCACGCAATCCTGTTCATACAGATCGACGGTAAAGCCCGCGGCCGCCAGCAGCAGCGAATCCTCGCCAAAACCTGCCGTGGCATCGACTGCCCACGGATGCTCAACGCCTTTCGCGCGCGCGGCCTTCACCAGCAGCTCCTGCTGCAGACGACCCTGCTTGAGCCGCGGAAGCATGCGGCCAAAATCGGCACGCAGCTCCATCGTGCCGTCGGTGAGCGTGAGGCCCTCGGACTTCCCGGTCAGCTCAAGCCCCGCGGCCCGAGCAACAGAAAAGGGATCGACGACGCCCATGGACACTCCTTAACAAGCAAAACGAATACGTGAGCGCCGTTTATGCCAGCACCCAACCGTCCGTTATTGTCCCACATGCGACATGGTCCACAGCATCCCAATGCAAAGCACCGCCATCAATCCCGTGCACACGGCAGCGATCACGGAATCGCCCATACGCCTTCCTAACGAACGCGGCTCGCGCACTTGCTTGGCCCCGTACATCATGGCCCCTCCTTCGGTCCAGCTCTTGCCATGGCCCCATCATCGCAGCGCCGCGCATACGCTGCCATCGATTTTGCTTACGCCCAGCTTTCCTTTTTGAAAGGTTGGGCCGCACAGGCAAGAGTCGCTTTCAGGCGCATGCATCGCCGCGTTGAACTACAATGTGCTTCACCATATGTGCAGCACAAAGGGTGCGCCAGGTTGGCGTACTCGTATCGAAAGGACCAGCCATGAGCTTCACTCGCAAGACTCTCAAAATCCTTGCCCTGATTTATTTTGTTCTGGGCATCGCCAGTCTCGTCATTGGAATCGCCGGCATCGCGACCGGCAAGCTCGAGTCCACCTACGGATCGAACGCCATGCTCGCCGCGGCCGTGATTATCGCCAAGGGCCTCATCGATCTCGCCGCAGGCGTTGCGGGCATCAAGGGTGCCAACAAGCCTTCGCAGGTTGACGGCGCGTTTAAGCTCGGTATCGTTGCTGCAGTCGCCACGCTTGCCCAGGCGGTGCTCACGCTTCCCGCGTTTGGCGGCGACGCCATAAACTATGGCGCCTTTGTCATCGTGGTGTACGACCTGTTCTTTGTTCAGCAGGCACACGACGTTAAGGCCGAGAACAAGGATCGTCTGTAGGCACCTGCCCCCACAGCTCCCTGCAGCCAAGCAACTAAAAAGGGCCGATCGCGCATCTCCGCGGTCGGCCCTTTACGTTTGCCCAGATAAAACCTGCCAAAATAAACCTGTCCCTTTTTGGTAGGTTAGTGGCGGTACTCGGCGATGATAAAGTCGATATCGGTCTGAAGGGTATCGAGGTTTGCCAGGCGCTCTTTGTCGGCGGGGCGCGTGCGGTAGTAGTAGGGCGTCATCTGGAACACCGCCTCGATGTCAGCCTGCGTCCGGAGGGTGATAGAAGCTGTCACCCGCTGCGTTCCGACCAACTCGAGCTCGGTAGTCTTCGGCAGTTTCTCGTCGTTAAGGTATGGCGTGTCGTAGAGCACCTCCTTGAGCCCAAACAGATGACGGGCACCCGGCACCACGGTATAGAGCGAGCCCTCTGGCGCCAGCACGCGGGCAAATTCGCGCTCGTTAAAGGGAGCGAAGAGCTCGGTCACCATATCGAAGGCGCCATCGGCCACGGGGATGTCCTTCATATTGGCCACAAAGTAGGTCGCATCGCCGCGCTTGGCGGCCAGGCGCACCATCTCCTTGCCCAGGTCGAAACCGTAAGCATCCACGTCCGGCACCGCACCCATGGCGCTGGTGTAGTAGCCCTCGCCGCAGCAAATATCGAGCAAGGTCATGGGGCCGTTCGCAGACGCAGCACGCCCAGTCGCCCGCTCGCGCACCAGCTCGACCATCGCATCGCGTAACGGCGCATAGTATCCGCGGTTCAGAAAGTCACGACGGCTGCGCGCCTGCGACTTGGGATCGCCCATGGAGTCGCCGCTCTTGGACGAGCGCAGCAGATACAGATAGCCCTCGCGCGCACGGTCAAACCGGTGTCCGCCCGCACATGCAGCACCGCGCTCGTCGTCCACCAACGGCTCATGGCAAACGGGACACAACAACATGGCAACTCCTTAGCGCGAACAACACAATGCCCACCATTGTCGCACGCCTTTCCCACCTAGTCATTGGGGACGTTCTTAAATGACTAGTCGATTAGGAGTATCATCGTCTGCGCAAATAAGCACGAAAGAGCATGTTAGAGATTGAGAGCGTATGGCAGACACCGCATCTAAGCACATCGACATGACCACCGGCTCGCTGTGGCGCAATATTCCCCTGTTCGCCTTCCCCGTGGCCGCCACGAGCATCTTGGAGCAGCTGTCGAACCTCATCGCCACGGTCATCATCGGTAACTTCTCGGGCGACCAGGGAACCCTCGCCATGGCGGCGGTCGGCTCCAATGTTCCGCTTACCAGTCTTATGCTCAACCTGTTTATTGGCATGTCGCTTGGCTCCAACGTGGTCATTGCCAACGCTATCGGCCGCAACGATCAGAACATGGTCAAACGCGCCGTCCATACCTCGATTTTAATGGCGCTCGTGGGCTTTGTCGTCATCGCGCTGGGCGAGATCTTTGCCGAGCCCATGCTCGCCGCGCTCAACGTTCCCGCCGAAACCATGCCGCTCGCATCGCTCTACCTGCGCGTCTTTTTGCTCAGCATGCCCTCGATCTTGCTCTACAACTTTGAGGCCGCAATCTTCCGTTCCGTCGGCATCACCCGTATGCCGCTACAGGCGCTTGCCGTGTCCACCGTCCTCAACATTGGCCTGGACCTTATCTTTGTCCCTGTGCTCCACTGGGGTGTCGCGGGCGTCGCCATCGCCACCGCCATCGCCTACACCGTCAGTGCCGGGACGCTCTTTGTCCACCTGCTCAAGACCGACTCCGTCGTCCGCGTCACCCCACGCGACTTAGGCTTAGACCCCGTCGCCCTCAAGCGCATCGTCAAGATTGGCCTGCCCGCCGGCATCCAAAGCGCCGTCTTTGCCGTCGCCAACATCATCATCCAGTCCGCCATCAACAGCTTGGGCACCGAGGTCATGGCGGCATCGAGCGCTGCCATGAGCTTGGAGTACGTGTGCTACAACCTGCTCAACAGCTTTAGCCAGGCCTGCACCACCTTTGTGGGACAAAACCACGGTGCCCGCCAAATCGACCGCTGCACCAAGACGCTCAAGGTCTGCCTGGTCGAAGGCGGTATCGTCGCGCTCACCACCATCGTCATCATCGTAGGCTTGGGACGCGAAATCCTGGCGCTGTTCAACAGCGACCCCAACATCGTCTCGATCGGCTATATCCGCGTGTGCTCGATCTTCCCTGCCTACGCCTTTAGCATGTTCTACGAAAACATGTCCGGCTACCTGCGCGGCTTTGGCATCTCGCTCATGCCCGCCCTCATCACCATGATCTGCGTCTGCGGCATTCGCTTCTATTGGGTATTCTGCGTGTTCCCGCACTTCCGCACCTTTGCGAACATCATGATGGTCTACCCCATCAGCCTGGGCACCACGGCGTTCTTTATGGTCGTGGCGGTACTACTCTGCCACCCGGCACGCACCTATCGCGCCGCCCAAGCCAAAGCGACAGCCCGCTAAACACCGCACTCAACGCCATGCCAGTCATTAATTGACAATATGTGAGCTCATATAGTCGATAAAGTGCCTCGTGGCGATAGGCATGGTGTCCCAGCTGCGCCAGGCTGCCACTACGTCACGCGAGGGAGCGTGCACGATGGGACGCACGCGAATATCGGCCCTCATGCCCTCGACGGTACGGCGATACAGCATACTCACGCCTAGGCCCTCCTCCACCATCGCCATGATGGTGTAGTCGTCGGTCACCTCGCTCGTCACGTGCGGCGACAGCCCATGCGCCGCGAATGCATCGAGCACCAGGCTCTGTTCGCCCTCATCCAGCAGCACAAACGGCTCGGACGCCAGGTCGGCGAGCGTCACCTTTTCCTTTGCCGTCAGCGGATGCGCGGTCGGCAGCAGCGCCACCAACTCGTCGTGATAGACCACACGCTTCTCGAGCCCCGCGGTAAATCCGCGTGCCGTAAAGCAAAAATCAACCACGCCATCGTGCACCCACTGGGCGTTGCGCGTGTAATCGCCCTGCTTGAGGGTAAAGTGCACGCCCGGGTGCAGGGCCCCAAAGTCGCGGATCACACGCGGCAGTACGGTACGACTCACGTTGGTAAACGTCGCGATACGAATATCAGTCGAGGAAAGCCCCATCAGCTCCTGGCGCTTGCCCTCAAGCTCGGCCTCGGCAGTTACGATCTGGCGCAGATACGGCAGATACTGTTTACCGTCGCGCGTAAGCGAGACACCCTGTTTGCCGCGCTCGATAAGCGTGGTACCCAGCTCACGCTCGAGCGCCTTGACGGCCTGGCTCACCGCGCTTTGCGTATAGCCCAGCTCATCGGCTGCACCCTTCAGGCTGCCGCGATCGACCACCATACAAACAATCTGATACCGCGATGCCATCGTGCCTCCACGTCGATGTAGCCGTAAAACGTTTTGCCAGCGCTTTTTCTAGTAGCATTAGTATTTCTTAATCATACTGAAGATACATTCGCTTTACTACATCCATATCTGGGAGCAGAATCCTTTTTGCGAAACCGTTCTGTAACAAAAGGAGTCCCATGGATCGCAAAAAAGCAATCGCGCTCTCATTTTCCGTTCCCGTCGCATGGGGCTTTTCGTATCCCCTCATGAAGATCGGCATGGACAGCATGAACGCCACAAGCATCGTTGCGCTGCGCTGCATCATCGCCTTTGTGGCCTGCCTGCTGCTCTTCCACAAGCACGCGCTGCGCATCAACCGTGACCTGATGGTCCGCGCCGCCATCATCGGCGCCATCATGGCAACCGAAATCACCTGCATGTGTCTGGGCTCCAGCCTCACCTCCGCCTCCACCGCCGGCTTTTTGCAGAGCCTGACGGTCGTGATCGTGCCGTTTGCCAACGCGGCCCTGCTGCGTCGCGCCCCCGAGCGCAAGGTGCTCATCGGCACCGCTATCGTCACCTGCGGCATGCTGCTGCTCTCGGGCGCCGACTTTACCAGCCTGAATCCCGGTGCGGTCATCATGCTGCTCTCGGCCTTTATCTACGCCAGCCACATTATCATCGCCAAGCGCTTTGTCGAGGAAGTCGATCCGTTGGCTCTGGGCGTTTGGCAGCTGGGCTTCGGTGGCTTGTTCTCGGGCATCGCGGCATTCACCTTTGGCGGCTTCACGCTTCCCATCACGCCGAACGAGATCGTCGTTGTCGTTGCGCTCGCACTTATCTGCTCTGCTTACGGCTTTATCACCCAGACGCTCGTGCAGCCCCACGTGCCCGCCGAGACCACCGGCTTTGCCTTCTCGCTCGAGCCGGTCTGCTCCGCCGTCTTCTCGTTCTTCCTGGTCGGCGAGGTCCTGAGCTCCATCGCCTTCTTTGGTGCCGCGCTCATCCTCACCGGCGTCATGGTGGCAACCGTCGAGCTCCCACGCCTTCGTGCACATGGACACGCTCGTATGGCAGGAGCGCCCGAGCACGTCTCGTAGAATCCAGTCCTTATACAGCCGCGGCATAAAGGCAACCGGTGCGCCTTTACAATGGATGCCGACATAGCATCTGCCATAAAGGAGTTCCATGGACACCGCAACGCGCGACCGCAACATAGCAACTTGGTTGGGCGATGCGCCGCAGCCGGTACGTGACACTACGAACCAGCTGCTCGAGCGCATCGCCCTTCTGCGTGCCGAGCAGACCATCTATCCGGCGCAAGACGACATCCTCAATGCCCTCGCCTTTACACCGGCCGACCAGGTCAAGGTTGTCATCTTGGGTCAAGACCCCTATCACGGACCCAACCAGGCCATGGGGCTGTCGTTCTCGGTCCCCGCTACGCAAACCAAGTTGCCGCCGAGCCTGCGCAACATCTATAAGGAACTCAACGCCGATCTGGGCTGCCCCATTCTCGCCACGGGAGACCTAACCCCCTGGGCACAACAGGGCGTCCTGCTCCTCAACACCACGCTCACCGTGCGCGAGCATGCCGCGAACTCGCACGCCAAGCTGGGCTGGAGCACGCTTACCGACTACGTTATCGAGCGCTGCTGCCAGCTGCCCCAGCCGGTCGTCTTTTTGGCATGGGGCCGCTTTGCCCACCAGATGGTCGAGGACAAGCTCGCCGCAACCGGCGCAGGCGAGGCAACCGGCAAGTTCTGCCTGGCCTCTACGCACCCCTCGCCGCTTTCGGCCAACCGTGCCACGGCAGAACTCCCCGCCTTTATAGGGTCGCGCCCCTTCTCCGCTGCCAATCGGCTACTCGAACAGCACGGCTCGACCCCCGTCAACTGGACTTGCCTCGGCTAAAAATCGATACATCAAAAACGCGCCCGACGGCTTTCCATCGGGCGCGTTTCCTATTCGGGCCAAATAAATTGTGTGCGGCCGGCCTCGCCGCCATCGATGAGCAAACTCTGCCCGGTCATAAACCGGTTGTTCACGCCCACAAAGTAGATCCACTCGGCGATTTCTTGGGCAGTGGCCCAGCGCTTGAGCGGCGTGAGCTCCATAATCTGGTTCCACAGGCGCTCGTCTTCCATCACGCAACGGTTGAGCGGCGTGATAACGCCACCCGGGTCCACGCTGTTGGCGATGGCCTGCGGCGCCAGACGATTCGCAAGGTTCTTGGTATAGGCGATAACACCGCCCTTGCTGGCAGCATAGGCGGGAAACTCCGATCCCGTATGCCCGCTCGCCGAGCCCACATTGACCACGGATTTGATAGCCGGTGCGGGCTTGGCGGCAAGCCCCTCCCCCACAAAGGCGTAACGTTCGGTCACGTTGATGGCGCCGCATAGATTGGCGGCAATGTCGTCGGCCGAATCCTGCGTGCCGGCGACGTTCACGATCACCTGAGGCTCAAGATCATCTGGAAACGAACCCGGCTCGCGCACATCAACGATCAGATGGCGGTAGCGCTCGTGCTCGATCGCCGCCGGCAGCAGATCAAAGCCCACGACCTCGTGACCCTCGTCCAAAAAGCGCTGCACGCACGCGGCTCCAATGCCGCCCGAAGCGCCCGTGATCAAAACCCGCATACGTGCTCCTTAGGCGGTTGCGTGGCGCTCGAGGTACTCAGCACCCACATTCTCGCGCTCCCAGCCGCGCACGACCTTGTAGCCCACGGGGCTCAGGAAGACCTCGCACAGCAGCTCGGCAACAGCACCGGTCAGCGAGCACATAAGGACCTGCACCCAGGTCCAACCAAAGAACGTGTGGCTCACCACAATGGCAAAGACCAGGTTGTCGATAAACTGACCGATGCCCGTG
Organism: uncultured Collinsella sp.; assembly: GCA_959596495.1. GTDB lineage: Bacteria > Actinomycetota > Coriobacteriia > Coriobacteriales > Coriobacteriaceae > Collinsella. The sequence goes on from CAUFXK010000030.1 coordinate 14,158, forward strand.
GACACATAGGAGCGGAAGGCAAAGCTCGCAAAGTTATTCTTTTTGAGCATACGGCCGAGCGACTGGTTGAGCGTGGAGTTAACCACGGCAGAAACGAGCATTGCCAACGAAGAGCCCAGTACCACGTACCAGGTGCCGCCGATGGTGGCGTTAAGGGCGGCGTTGACCTCGATCATACCCGTGTCGTAGTAGGCACCCCACATGCCGGGCGTGAGCGAGCATGCCCAAAAGCACAGGCTCACGGCCAGGTTGACCAGCAGCGCGAGGATAGAGATTTTGATGGATGCCTTGGCGCCAAAGCGCTTGCAGATCATGTCCTGGCACAAAAACGAAACCCAGCTCACCACAAAGCCGCAGTCGAGTGCCAGATACGGCAGGCTGATAAGCTCTTTGTTGGCCAGCAGGTTCATCATGATGACGCTCACGAAAAACAGCGAAACCGTTGCCGCGGGAATGCTCCGCAACAGAACCTTGTAGTCCTCCATGACCTTCTTGATCATTATGTACTCCTTTGGTTTTAGGTTTAACGAGCAGGATATCGGACCCGAACTGCTCGGCCGCCCCGGTCTTGAGGCGACGGTGGGTATGATAGCCGCTCACACGGCGGCAGGCAAGCGAACGGCGCGACAGCCCCGCAGGGCCACCGCGCCGGTGCGCTAAAACGTTACGTTGCCAAACTCCGACAGGATGAGGTCGGGGTTATGGTCGGTCGCCCAATCCACGTTCCACGGGCTCGTGAACAGCAGCAGCTTACCGCCGCGCATGTCCTCGACGCGCAGCGTGTCGCGCGTGAGCGAAAGGCCCGGGATATCGATGGTATCGGGGTCGTTCTGGATCCAGCGGATGTCCGTATAGGGCAACGGCTGGCGACGGACCTCGACACGGTACTCGGCCTTCAGGCGGCGCTCGAGCACCTCAAACTGCAGCACGCCGACCACGCCCACAATGACGCTCTCCATGCCGGCACCCAGTTCGCGGAAGATCTGGATGGCGCCCTCCTGGGCAAGCTCCTCCATACCCTTGACGAACTGCTTGCGCTTGAGCGTGTCGACCTGCGTAATGCGGGCGAACATCTCGGGGGCAAACGTCGGGATCTGCGGATACTGCACGTGGCGCTTGCCGGAGCACACGGTGTCGCCGATGCTAAAGATGCCGGGGTCGAACAGGCCCACGATATCGCCCGCGTACGCCTCGTCCACGATGGCGCGGTCGTCGGCCATCATCGAGGTGCCCGTAGCCAGCTTGAGTTTACGGTTGCCCTGCATATGGAAGGCATCCATGCCGCGCTCGAACTTACCCGAGCAAATACGCACAAAGGCAATGCGGTCGCGGTGGTTCTTGTCCATGTTGGCCTGGATCTTAAAGACAAAGCCGCTAAAGTCGTTCTCGGCGGGCGCGACCGGCTCGCTGGCGAGCGTATCGGTGTAGGCGCGCGGCGTCGGGGCCAGACGCAGGAACTCCTTGAGGAAGGGCTCCACACCAAAGTTGGTGAGCGCCGAGCCAAAGAACGCCGGGCTCAGCTTGCCGCAGGCCACGGCATCCAAGTCGAGCTCGTCGCCGGCGCCATCGAGAAGCTCGATGTCGTCCATCAGGTTCTTATGGTTCTCCTCGCCGATGAGCTCGTCCATGGAAGGATCGCCCAGCTCGGCCTCGACCTCGGCGACCTTCTTGGTGGCGTTGGCGTGACCGTCGCCCTCAAAGGCGATGACGCGACGGGTCTGACGGTCGAACACGCCGCGGAAGTTGCGACCGCTGCCGATCGGCCAGTTCATGGGATACGTATTGATGCCCAGGACATTCTCGATCTCTTCCATGAGCTCAAACGGATCGCGAGCCTCGTGGTCGAGCTTGTTCACAAAGGTAAAGATGGGAATATGGCGCAGCGTACAGACCTTAAAGAGCTTTTTGGTCTGGGCCTCGACGCCCTTGGCGCCGTCGATGACCATGACCGCGGCGTCGGCGGCCATAAGGGTACGGTAGGTATCCTCCGAGAAGTCCTGGTGGCCGGGGGTATCGAGGATGTTGACGCAGGCGCCGTTATAGGTGAACTGCAGAACCGAGGAGGTGACGGAGATACCGCGCTCCTTCTCGATATCCATCCAGTCCGAGACGGCATGCTTGGCCGAGCTCTTGCCCTTGACCGAGCCAGCGGTCTGGATGCTGCCGGTATAGAGCAGCAGCTTCTCGGTAAGCGTGGTCTTACCGGCGTCCGGGTGGCTGATGATCGCGAATGTGCGGCGCGACGAGATTTCATCCGACAGGCTTGCCATGCGGATCCTTTCTTGCATTGAGTGCATTACGTCGATGTAACCGCATTATTGTAGCCGCGAAATCCCGATCTAGGGCGCCTATCAGGACAAATTCATCAGTCAGGGCCCGGGCAGCCGGCCCAATCCGAATTTGTCTCTTGCGTAACTGTGTATAGTGTATATATACTGTGCTTACCGGTTATATACACGTGTAGCCCAACAGCTAAGGAGCCGCTGTGGACATCATCCTATCCAATTCGAGCGACAAGCCCATCTACGAACAGATATCCTCGCAGGTCAAAGCTCAGATCCTTTCGGGCACGCTCGCTGCGGGAGCCAAACTCCCCAGCATCCGCGCACTCGCGAGCGACTTGGGTGTGAGCGTCATCACCACCAAGCGCGCCTACGCCGACCTGGAGCAGCTCGGGTTTATCTGCACCGTGCAGGGCAAGGGCTGTTTTGTCGCCGAGGGCAACCAGGAGCTCTTGCGCGAAAACCAGCTCTGCCATATCGAAGAGCTGCTTGCGAAAGCGGCGAACCAAGCCGAAGCCTTGGGCGTCACGCGCGACAAGCTGCACGAGATGCTCGACCTCGTAGCCCCCGAAACCATGCAGTAGCCATCTGCAAGAAAGGCTATACCATGCAAAATTTGCTAGAACTCAAAGGTGTATCGCGCCGCGTGAGCGACCGTTTTTCGTTGCGCGACGTCACGCTTGCTGTGGAGCCCGGCCAAATTGTCGGCTTTGTGGGAGCAAACGGTGCCGGCAAGACAACGACGATTCGAGCCGCACTCGGGCTTATAAAGCTCGATGCCGGCGAGGTACACCTGTTTGGGCAGCGCTATGGCGCCGACACGCCCGATGAATCGCAAAGCCATCTGCGCTCCCGCGTCGGTCTTGTCCTGGACACATGCCCCTTCCCCTCCACGCTCAAGGTGGGCCAGATCGAGAGGCTCGTAGGCCCGGCATACCCCACGTGGAGCTGCGAAACGTTCGCCGGATTCAGCGACCGATTTGGCCTCGATCCCAAGACGAAGGTCAAGGACCTCTCCCGCGGCATGGGCATGAAGCTGCAGCTCGCCTGTGCGCTCAGCCACCATGCCAAGCTGCTCGTTTTGGACGAAGCCACCGCAGGCCTTGATCCCATGGCGCGCGAGGAACTGCTCGACGAGCTGCTTGCCTTTGTCGCCGACGGCCAGCACAGCGTGCTGCTCTCGAGCCACATTACGTCCGACCTCGATCGCGCCGCCGACCGCGTCATCTGCATCGATAACGGTTCAATTGTGTTTGACCTGCCGCGCGAGGACATTACCGATCGCGCCGGCATCGCCCACTGCACTCAGGCACAGGCCGCCGAGCTCATGGCTTGCGTCGAAGGTGCCCGTGCCGCCCACCACGCCTATAGCGTGGACGTGCTCGTGCCCAACCGTCGCGAAACGCTCGAGGCCTTCCCCGAGATTCCCTGCGATCGGGCAACCATTGACGACTATCTTCGCCTCATGCTGAAAGGGGCTTCGAAATGAAACGCGCCTTTATGTCCGAGCTTGCCATCGTTCGCTCGCTTGTCCCGAGCATTGCGGGCGTCGGCCTGTTCATCTTCGTCGTACTGACCCTCGCCAACGCATCGGATGGCGATTCCGCCATGAGCGCCGGCACCTGCGCGGTCAGTGCCATGTCGCCCATCATGGTCATGAGTTCACTGGCCGGCTTCGACAATCAAAACGGATGGGAGCGTTATCGGGCAACGCTGCCCATCTCGCGCAAAGACATCATCTATGCACGTTACCTGAGCATCATTGTCTTCTCAGCCGTCATGGCGTGCGCCGCCGCGCTTTTGAGCATCATCACCCTTCCGTTCTTCGATCACACGGGCACGCCCTCGACGGGACAGTTCGTCTTTGAGACCACAATAGCCTCTGCTGCATCGATGCTCATCTCCCTCATGATGGTGTTTTTAGCACAGCCGCTGTTCTTCCGATTTGGACACATGGAGGCGCTGCGCTTTTCCGTCGGCCTGTTTGCCCTGCTCGGATGCCTTGCCATGGCCACGCTGAGCTCCTCCAACCCCATCAGCAACTGGCTTATGTCGATTGCCGGGGCGAATCCCGATCCCGCCGTCCTCGGCTGCCTGTGTACAGGAATCGCGGTATTGGCCCTCGTGCTATGTGCACTTAGCTGCATCGTCAGCACCAAGGTCTACCGGGCACGCGACCTGTAGGCAAGCGGATCTCAGCCCACGCAGGCCACAATCGGCCACAATCGCGCCCCTCAAATCCGTGACAAATGACATGTCCCTGGCCCGTGCGCAACGTTCTATAATCAAAACGTCACGGGCCTCGGCCCAATTTCGATCATCCAAGGGGATGTCTTTTTGGTCATTGTTCTTTAGGGAACGGTCAATCGCATAGAACCATGAAAACGGCTGTCCAATGGCCGTGGTTTGTTGCGCCGTTCCGCCTCCGTCATCTGCCACATTTGCACCTGATAGGAAAGAACAATGCAAACCCAGGAATCTCAATCCTTCCCAAAAGCAACCAGCTTCGACGCGGCACTCGTGCGCTCTAAGATTATGGGCCCCAATCCCCTCAAGCTCTGCGAAGAGCTGCTTCGCGATGTGCATATCCCCTGCGGCGTCCGCGTCTGCGACCTTGGATCGGGCACCGGTATCACCAGCGCCCTGCTTGCCCGCGAATACGGGTTTGACACGTACGCTGTCGATCTGTGGAGCGACCCCGTCGAAAACCGTGCGTTCTTCGATTCGCTCGGCATTCCCTGCAACACTATTCACCCTGTTAAGGCAGACGCCTCGCAGGGGCTGCCGTTTGAGCACGGCTTTTTTGATGCGGTCGTGAGCATCGACTCGTACAACTACTACGGCCGCGACCCGCACTATCTGAGCGAGCGCTTGCTCCCCTATGTCAGGCGCGGGGGCATGCTGTATTTGAGCATCCCTGGCATGGCCTGCGACTGCCACGATAATCTGCCCGAATGCCTGCTCAAATCCTGGGCACCCGAGCAGCTCGACTACATGCACGACATGGCCTGGTGGCGCGCCATGATCGAGCCGACCCCCGGCGTCGAGATTGTCTCGATGCAACCTATGCTCTGCACGGACGAAGCGTGGGAAGACTGGCTCGCCTGCGACAACGAGTACGCAGCAGGCGACCGCGCTGCCGTTGAATCCGGCGCGCTCGAATACCTCAACACCATCGCCATCGTGCTGAGGAAGCTCTAAACAACAACCGCGTGAGGCCGTAATCAAACGGCCTCACGCGGTTTCTTTAAAACGAGTTCTGAACATACGCAAAGCTCAATACGCTACTTGCGCAGCGGCTTGGGCAGCGGGATGCCGGCGGCGATAACGGCGGCGATGATCATACAGACGATACCCTTGAGCGGGAAGCACATGAGCAGCAGGCCCACAACCATAACAGGCTGGCGCATAACGGCGCCCATCGTCGATGCCGTGCAGACGGCGACGCAAAAGACCGGATCTGCGCCGGTGAGGATGGCAAGGCCGTAGCCCAGGCTCACGCCCGAGAAGATAACCGGGAAGAAATGGCCGCCACGCCAGCCCATGTTGATGAGGGCGGGTGTCAGCATGGCCTTGACAAGACCGGTCGCGATGAGCACACCGGCGGGGATGGTGAGGTAGGTCTCCATAAGTACGTCGGCCTGGGTCTCACCGGCAAACATGGTATAAGGCAGAACTGTGCCGCAGATGGCGAGCGCCAGACCAGCCAGCATGGCCTTGACGACGGGGCGCTCCCCTATTGCATGGGACAGCGCCTCGCTTGCATGCTCGGAGACAAAGTACAGCCAGCCACAGACCGTACCGACGAGAGACAGGGGGATAAGCCAGGCAAGCTCCAGGTTGCCCACCTCGGCGGACTCGAACCTGGGCATGCCCATGCCGCCGCCCACAAGCTGGCCAAGCAGCAGGTAGGTGCCCAGACCGCCGGCAATCGCAATGCCGTAGACCACAGTCTTTTGCGCCTTGGGGAGCTTGATGGTGATCTCATCGGATGCGGGGTCCTCGTCGCCGTCGGCGCTACCGGCAAGCGGCGCCACAAAGCCAAAGACGGGCGCGGTGAAGAGTGCCGTCAGGGCAGCCTGAGTGCCCAGCAGCGTGAGCTCCCTAAACTCGGCGCCAAAGCGACGCATGCGATCGCCGACCCAGCTGCACAGACCCGCGATGACGCCGGTCAGGCCGGCTTCCGGTCCAATGCTTCCGCCAAACAGCAGCGGCAGCAATGCCGCGAGCGAAAGCTTGCCCAGGTTGTCGTACGGGTAGCGACCGTCTTGTTTAACCTTGGCCATCACCTGGTTGAGGTCGTCGGTCTTGGTGCCCGTAATCTTTTCGTACAGACCGATTAACAGGCCGCCCAGCAGGCAGACGAAAAACGGGTACGGCAGAAAGCCAAACGGGCCGCTGGCAAGCTCGGGCGAGGCGACGCCCAGCATATGCGGGATCTCGGTCCATAGATAGTCGATACCGTGCTCCATCGCAAAGAAGAACAGCCAGACCGCGGCACCTGCGAACGCACCGGTCACGGCAACACTAACTAAAAAAAGCGCGCGGTTTTTGGGTTTTGCAAGGTTATCCATCGGGGCCTCCCGTGGTCAAAATCGACAAGGATACGTTTTATTGTAAGACGGGCACAGCGCGAGCGGGCCAACCATCCACGCCGCGAACAGCACCGTTGGGTGCCGCACGTGCGATGGGCCCAAGGCTCAGTTGCCGATAACCGATGCGATCTCATCCAGGTCATCGGCAAAGTAGATGCCCTGCTGGCGCTGCGGGCTCGATAGGCCCTTGCCGATCATATGCTCGAGCAGCGCCTTAAGGTCGTTGTAGTAACCGTCCAAGTTGTACAGGATGCATGGCGCGTTCAGATGTCCCAACGACACGGCCGACATGACCTCGGCAATCTCCTCGAGCGTGCCCGTGCCGCCCGGGAAGGCAATGAAGGCATCGCCGAGCTCGATCATCTTGGCCTTGCGCTCGGCCATATCGCTCGTCACGATCAGGTCGTCAATACCATCGTGCTGAAACTCTGCCTGGATAAAAAAGCTCGGCTCCACACCGGTCACGTGCCCGCCCGCATCGAGCACGCTATCGGCGAGCGCGCCCATCAGGCCCGACTTGGACCCGCCGTACACCAGCGCGTGGCCACTGCGGCCAATCCAGGTGCCAAGCTGCCGCACCGCAGGCAGAAACGCCGGGTCGTTACCGACGCTGGCGCCCAGGTATACCGTGATATTCATATTCGGTCCCCCTCATTGCGACGCGCGGCGCACGTTCTAGCGCTGGCGTCGGCGATATTCGCGCACGCGGCGCGACAGGTCGGCGAGCTCATCGCGGTCGAGCTCTTCCAGGTGCTCAAGATCATCCATAAAGCGCGCCATGGTGTCCTTTTGGCGCATCTTGATGAGCGTATTGCAATAGTTCACCGCCACGCCCGTGAGCATGGCGATGTAGAAGATGCTGATGACGCTCAGGACGACGGTGATGGCGCGGGCAACCGGCGTCTCGGCCGGGATATCACCAAAGCCGATCGTCGAGACCGTCTCAAAGCTAAACCACAGGCCATCGCCAAACGTAAGGGTCGTGGGCTCGGACAGCCAGACGGCCGTCGAGCACAGCAGATAGAAGACGAGAAACAGGCCCGTGATGCGCGCAAAGCCAGCCTGGCGCAACACGTCAGCAAGCGTCCTCAACTTGTTCATCGCGACCTCTTTTCCCAGACGCCCAATCACATTCGCTCGGTATTGTCCCACGCCTCCCCCGCAAACGGAACTAGTCATTGGGGACGTTCTTAAATGACTAGTCAAACAAGAACGTCCCCAATGACTAGTCGCCGATGCCGGGCGGGACCGTTTTGCGGTGCAGCTGCCGACCAGGTGGGCTGAGCTGGTATCCTTATGTGAAATTGTCTCGACTCGATAGGATTGCATGTGAAACCTTCCGCCGTCCTTCGCTTAACCCTATATCGCACCCTAGCCGTCGCGCTTGCCGCACTCGCCGTACTGAGCGCCGCCGTGCCCGCCCCTGCCTTTGCCGCCGACTCCGACCAGCAGGTCAAGACGGTCCGCGT
>CAUFXK010000031.1 GCA_959596495.1 uncultured Collinsella sp.
CCTTCCCTCCCCGCTCACGGCTCCGCAGGGTCGCGTTGAGGGAAGGCGATCCGGCCTCCCACCCTGCGCTCCGGCGTTGGGTCGTCGCGTGCTCGTTACAGGAAAGCTGATAAGAAGTTTGTGTGCCGCCCCTTATGGGGCGGCACGTTTTTGTGGGGGCCGGTTGGGGCGGTGACGTTGCTTAGAGGGTACACTGGGTAGCGTTGGCTATTTGTTTCCTCTTGTGAGGTGTTGGTTATGGGTAAGAAATCTCGGGCTCGGGTGGCTGCTGCTGGGACTCGTAAGGATCCTGAGCGTCGGGTTGTTGAGGGCGATAAGGCCGAGCGTGCCGATAGGGGCAAGAAGGTCGGCGCGCATGCTCATCCTGAGTGGGCGCCTCATTTGAATTCGGCTAGTGAGGATTTGACTGCCAAGTTGTTTACTCTGGTCGAGGTAATTTTGGGCGTGGTGCCCGTGGTGGTCATTGGCCTGTTTCTGGCCTCTAAGGATGCCACGAGCGTGGATAAGCTCACCGATGTCTTTTCTCAGGACCCCTCGATGGTGGTTACGTTTATCTCTGCGTGCCTGCAGCCGTTTGTGGCATACATGTTGTACATGATTTATCGCAAATACTGCGAGGGCGATGCGGGCTTTGCCGCCGGCAACCTGATTGGACTCTTGTGCTCCGAGATTTTGCTGCTCAATATTCCCGGCGTCATCGGTATGGGCATCTTGCTGTGGCGTGTTTGGCGCAACGTCGCTCCGCACTTTGAGAGCTGGCTGTTTGAGCGTCGCGCAATGGGCGTGCTAGTTGACATCGCGGGCTCACTCGTGATCCTAGTCCTGGCGTTTATGTGTGCCACCGCAGCTCGAGGTCTCGCGGGCATGTAGTCTACCTTCACCGACTGCGGAGCGTGGGGTCGTTGCGCGCTCGGTACTGAAAAGCTGATTTTAAGTTTGCGTGCCGCCCCTTTTGGGGCGGCACGTTTTTGTGTGTGGGGTCCCTGTCTTCACAATTTTCGTCAAGCTTTTGGTTAGATTTTGGTCAGTTGGCGTAAGGGTGGAAGGCCAAAAGATTGCTGGCGAAAAAAGCTCAGAGAAAGTGCTGGTAGGGGAGTTGTTGAGCTTTTCGACGGCTTTTGAGCAGAAGAAACTTTGTGGCTATTGCCGGCGATTGCGTTGTCGCGGTCATGGCGGTGCGGGATGCTGGTCGTAAGCGTCGAATGCTCCGATTTTGGAGGCCAGCATGGATCTGTTTGTTGAGACTCCGCAGCAACAAGCTGAGCGCATGCTGCGTCAGCAGCAACGACTCATGGAGATGCAAATGCAAGGGGCGGCAGCCCAGCCCTTTGCGCAAAATGTCGTGCCCGCTGCTGTACCTGCAGCTGTGCCCGGGTGTGAATCGGCGCCAGAGGCCTATTCCGTACAGCAAGATTCATATGCGCAGGAACTCGCGTTCGATAAACGTCGTGCGCGTCACCGTCGCTGGGCCCAGCGCCTGCGTACGCTGGCGATGATCGTGCTGATCCCGCTGGGGCTCGCGACAATCTTCTTGGCCTCATATGCCCTCACGTGCATCCTCAACGGCGCCTCGCCCAATGAGGTACTTCAGCACTTGGCAGCTCTTGGTCAGCGCTTGGGGGATGTCGCAGCAACCATCCGCGCCAGCTGGGAGAGCTAGCGGACCAGCACCCATAGCGCAAAGGTAACTTGTCTGCGCTCGATTGGACATGAGCTGCGTTTGACAGGGTAAGATTGATCGCGGTTTTGATTGGTGCTCGATTGGGTTTGTTGGGCGGAGTTTATGTCTGCTATTGATATTGTGCTTGTTGTGATCGCCTTGGTGGCGGTGGGGGTTGCTGTGGCTTGCGCCCTCCAGCTCAAGAGCCTGCGTGCCGAGTTGCGGGAGCGTGGCGACAGTAGCGCGGAAACGCTGGCAGCGCTCGAGCAGGCCAACAGCACGCTCGACACCCTGAACGTCGCGTTGGCCGAAACCCGCCGCACGGCCAATGCCATCGCGCAGCAGCAGACGACCGACGCCGCCGTAGAGCAGCAGCGCTACCTGACCATTGCGCGCGAGTTCTCGCAGGCGGGTGACCGTATGGATGACCTGCGCCGCGAGACGGCCCAACAGCTTGGCGCCAACCGCGAAGGCATCGAGCACCGCCTGGACAAGGTGCGCGAGACGGTCGATGCTCAGCTGGGCGCCATCCGCAAAGACAACAACGTGCAGCTCGACCAAATGCGTGCGACGGTGGACGAGAAGCTCTCTCGCACGCTCAACGACCGCCTGTCGGCATCGTTTAAGCAGGTGAGCGACCAGCTCGAGGCCGTGTACAAGGGCCTGGGCGACATGCAGTCTATCGCCACCGGCGTGGGCGACCTTAAACGCGTGCTGGGCAATGTGAAGGCGCGTGGCATTTTGGGCGAGGTGCAGCTGGGCGCGATCCTGGCGGACATCCTTACGCCCGACCAGTATCTGGAAAACGTTGCCACCAAGCCCGGCGCCTCGGAGCGTGTTGAGTTTGCCGTCAAGCTGCCGGTAGACGAGGGCGACCCCGTGCTGCTGCCGATTGACTCCAAATTCCCGGGTGATGCGTACGAGCATCTGCTCGACGCGCAGGAGTCGGGCGATGCGGAGACCGTGGCGGCTGCGCGCAAGACGCTCGACACCATGGTCAAGCGCGAGGCCAAGGACATCTGCGAAAAGTACCTGAGTGTGCCGGCAACGACCAACTTTGGCATCATGTTCGTGCCGTTTGAGGGACTGTACGCCGAGGTCGTCAGCCGCCCCGGGCTTATCGAGACCCTGGGCCGCGACTATCACGTCAACGTAGCCGGTCCCAGCACCATGGCGGCCATTCTCAACAGCCTGCAGATGAGCTACCAGACGTTTAGGCTGCAAAAACGTACCGACGACGTACTGCGCGTGCTCTCCGCCGTCAAGGCCGAGCTGCCGCGCTATCAGGCGGCGCTGCGCCGCGCCCAGCAGCAGATCGAGACCGCGGGCAAAACGGTCGAGGGCATCATCACCACGCGCACCAACGTCATGGAGCGCAAGCTCAAGGACATCGACGCGCTGGAAGACGCGCGGGAGGCCAACGAGATTTTGGGCTTGGAGTCCGCAGGCCTGCTTGCAGACCAAAAAGACGAGGACTAGCTGCATCTGACGGTGGGGCGCTGGCGTAAACGCGGGTGCCCCACCGCTTTTCGCATTGTGCTTGCCTGAAGTGCGCTTTAATGTGCAACAATGGCGTTTCGCCCTATCAGATGCGAAAGGAAGCCCATGTCTCAGAGAAGCACTAGCCCGCTCAGCCGCTCCACCGTGCGCCGCACGCTGCGGCGGTTTTGGGGTGTGACGCGCACGCAGCCGCTGATTGTCTTTCTCTCGGCGTTCTCGTCGGCGGGCTACATCTTTTTGCTCACGTTTGCCAACACCTACGTGATGGCCCTCATCGTCGACCGCGTCCAGGCCGGCCCCGTGGCGGGCGATCAAGTATTCGAGGTCTTCGGCCCCTATATCCTGGCGCTCGTACTCGTTAACCTGGTGGGTCAGATCCTCTCCAAGTTACAGGACTACACCGTCTACAAGCTCGAGATCGCAGGCAACTACCACCTGGCGCGCCTGTGCTTCGACACGCTCTCCAACCAATCCATGACATTCCATACCAGCCGCTTTGGCGGATCGCTTGTGAGCCAGACAAGCCGTTTTATGAGCGGCTACACGGGTCTGGTTGACGTGACGGTGTATTCGCTCATCCCCACCATCACCTCGGTAATCTGCACCGTGGCCGCACTCGCTCCGGTGGTGCCGACGTTTACCGTGATCCTGGTGTGCATCATGGTCGTCTACATCGCGTTTGTCTGGCTTATGTACAAGCGCATCATGCCGCTTTCGGCCGCGACGTCCGCCGCGCAGAACAAGCTCTCGGGCGTGCTCTCCGACGCGGTCACGAACATCTTGGCCGTCAAGACCTGCGGGCGCGAGGACTTTGAACGCGATCTGTTCGATACCGCCGACCGCGCCGCGCGCGACGCCGAGACGGTCTCGATGCACGCCATGATGCAGCGCAACTTTACGACCTCGGGCCTTATCGTCATCACCATGGCCGTGGTGAGTGTGTTCGTGGCGGGCGGCAATGCGTGGTTTGGCATCTCGGCCGGCTCGCTCGTCATGATCTTTACCTACACCTATAACCTCACCATGCGCCTGAACTACGTGAGTTCCATGATGCAGCGCATCAACCGCGCTTTGGGCGATGCGGCCGAGATGACGCGCGTGCTGGACGAGCCGCGTTTGGTGGCAGACGACCCGGACGCCTCTGAGCTCAAAGTAACCGAGGGCGCGATTGATTTTGAGCACCTGAGCTTTGCGTACCGTGACGCTGCGGCGGGCGAGAACGTGTTCGATGACCTGACACTTCATGTGGCGGCGGGCCAGCGCGTGGGCCTGGTGGGCAAATCGGGCTCGGGTAAGACGACGCTTACCAAGCTGCTGCTGCGCCTGGACGATGTTCAGGGCGGCCGCGTGCTCGTGGACGGTCAGGATGTCTCGCGCTGCACGCAGCAAAGCCTGCGCCGCCAGGTTGCCTACGTGCCGCAGGAGGCGCTGCTGTTCCACCGCTCCATTCGCGAGAATATCGCCTACGGCCGCCCCGACGCCACCGACGAGCAGGTCCGCGAGGCCGCGCGCCTGGCCAACGCCCTGGAGTTTATCGACCGCTTGCCTCGTGGCTTTGACACCATGGTGGGCGAGCGCGGCGTCAAGCTCTCGGGCGGCCAGCGTCAGCGCGTGGCTATCGCCCGCGCCATCCTAACCGACGCGCCGATTCTGGTGCTCGACGAGGCGACCTCTGCCCTCGACAGCGAGTCCGAGGCGCTGGTGCAGGAGGCGCTCGAAAACCTGATGCATGGACGTACCTCCATTGTGGTGGCGCATCGCCTGTCCACCGTGGCGGCGCTCGACCGCATTGTGGTGTTGGCCGATGGTGAGATTGTCGAGGACGGCACGCATGCGCGGCTCGTCGAGGCGGGTGGCGAGTACGCGAGTCTGTGGAGCCGTCAGACCGGCGCATTCTTGGAGACGTAAGCGTCTCGGACGTGGGACAATTGTGCCCATAAGTTTATTGTGCCGTTGAGCCGAGGAGTCGTTATGCCACGCGAGACCAATGCCGCCAAGCGCGAGCGCGCCATCGAGGTGTGTGAGCGCCTCAACCGTCGCTATGGCCCGGTCGAGTGCTTTTTGGACCACGAGAATCCCTTCCGCCTGCTGATCGCGGTGCTACTCTCGGCGCAAACGACCGACGCGCAGGTCAACAAGGTGACGCCGCGGCTGTTTGCCCAGTGGCCCACGCCCGAGGCCATGGCCGGGGCGAGCGTGGCTGACGTGGCGGACACCATTAAGTCACTCGGCTTTTATAAGAGTAAGGCCAAGCATGCCGTGGAGGCCTCCCAGATGATCGTTGCTGACTACGGCGGCGAGGTACCGGCCGACATGAAGGAGCTTGTAAAGCTGCCGGGCGTGGGGCGCAAGACGGCAAACATCGTGCTCAACGTGGGGTATGGCATCGTGGAGGGCATTGCGGTGGACACGCACGTCAACCGCATTGCGCACCGCCTGATGTTGAGTCCCAAGACGCATGCCAAGGAGCCGCTCAAGACCGAGCAGGATCTGCTCAAGATTTTGCCGCACGAGTATTGGGAGTCGGTCAACCATCAGTGGATTACCTTCGGTCGCGAGATCTGCGACGCCCGCAAACCCAAGTGCGACGAGTGTCCGCTGGCAGATTTGTGCCCCAGCGTGCGCGTGACGGGGTAGGGCGGAACGCATCTTCGTCTGGCGTTTTTTGCGGGGCCGGGTTTGCCCTTGAGCCGGAGTTCTCTCCATGCGCTACCATGACAGACAATGTATTTGACGTACGACCCGCCGAGCTTGCCCCGGCGGGCTTTTGGCGTTGCGATGCCGGAGGAACAGCATGCTCATTCACCGTATAGCCGCGCAGCTCTACACTGCCGAGGCGCTGCAGACCGTTGAGGCCGGGCTCGATTCTGGCGAGGACGTGACGCTGGCCGTGTCTCAGTCGGGTCGCACGCTTATGGCCGCCGCCCAGTTTGCGCGCCGTCCGCGCCCCACGGTCTACATTGTGAGCGGCGAGGACGCGGCCGATCGTGCCGCCCGCAGCCTTGCCGCCTATGTGGGGCTGGCGCACGTGTGCCGCTTCCCCGAGCGCAAGGACTATCCGTGGCGCGAGCAGGCGCCCGACGATGCCGTGGTGGCCCAGCGCTGCGAGGCGCTCGGGCGCATCGTGCGCGGGGACAACTGCATCATGGTTGCCTCGGCCCGCGCGCTGCTGCGCTGTGTGCCGCCGGTCGAGAGCCGCTACTGGGAGTCGACAACCTTTGCGGTGGGCGAGGAGATTCCTTTTGACGAGGTGCCGCAGCGCCTGGTGGGCATGGGCTACACCAATGCCGGCGCCGCCGACGCGCCTGGTCTGTTCCGTGTACACGGCGACACCGTCGAGGTGTTCCCTGCACAGGAAAAGGCGCCCGTGCGCATTGAGTTTTTTGGCGACGAGATTGATCGCATCCGCCGCATGGTGAGTTCCACGGGGCAGACCATCGGCAACGAGGACAGCATCGAAATCTTCCCCTGCCGCGAGCTGGCGCTCACCGACGAGGCCGTTCACAACATGCACGTGGCGCTCTACCGCGCCAGCCAGGACGACAGTAAGCTGGCGGCGCTGCTCGAGATGGTGGATGCACGCATCGTCACGCCCGAGCTCGACCGCTTTTTGCCGGTGATGTACGGCCAGACCGTGAGCCCGCTGTCGCATGTGAGCGGCAAGGCGCTCGTGGTGCTGTCCGAGCCGCGCTCGCTGTTCGACGACTGCCTGCGCGCCTACGAGGATATCGAGGCGCGTGCCGGCGAGGCGGGGGTCGACCGTCTGGACGGCCTGTACGTGCGTGCCCAGCAACTCGACTTTGGTGCCCAGCAGCGCCTTAACTACGTGAGCTTGATTCGTGCCGGCGGTGCGGTGACGGCAGAGCTCAAGATTGAGCAGCCGGCCATCGCGGGCTCGGACAATCGCTTTATGACGCGCATCCAGGAGGTCGTGGGCAAGCGCTATGCCTGCGTGTTTGCCATCCCCGACCGCGGTGCGCGCGAGTCGATGGAGCTCACCTTTGGCGATGAGGGTATTACCTTTGAGGAGTCGCTGACGGCCGCGCCCGAAAACGCGGGCGCTATTGGCGACCGTGTGCGCGTGGCGGCGGCGGATTCTGCCGATCGCGCTGCTCGTCAGGCGGCCCATGCTTCGATTCGCGAGCGCCATGCCGATGCACTCAACGCCCGCCCGCTTGAGGCGGGCGCGGCCCAGGCTGCCGCCGGTGCCGCTGTGCCCACCATCTCGCGCGGGCGCGTGACCTTTGTGGATGCCGCTCTGCCGCAGGGCGTGGTGGTGCCCGATGCCAATCTGGCCGTGTTCTCGATCGCCGACCTCAACGCCCGCATGGATGCCAACCGCGCGCGCAGCCGCCGCAAGGTGGACATTACGCAGATCACGTTCCCGTTTAAGCCGGGCGACTACGTGGTGCACGCCACTCACGGCATCGCGCTCTTTAGCGAGATCGCACGCCAGGAAGTGGGCGGCAAGGAACGCGACTACTTTTTGCTGGAATATGCCGACGGCGACAAGCTCTACGTGCCGCTCGAGCAAGTCGACCGCATCACGCGCTACGTTGGCCCCGACGGCGACAAGCCGCGCCTGACCAGGCTCAATACCGCCGACTGGACGCGTGCCACCAACAAGGCGCGCAAGAACGCCAAAAAGCTGGCGTTCGACCTGGTCGACCTGTATACGCGTCGCTCGTCGATTACCGGTATCGCCTGCCCGCCCGATACGCCCGAGCAGATCGAGATGGAGGAGAGCTTCCCTTACGACGAGACGCGCGACCAGCTGGAGGCCATCGCCGACATTAAGGCCGACATGGAGGCGCCCAAGCCCATGGACCGCCTGCTGTGCGGCGACGTGGGCTTTGGAAAGACCGAGGTCGCCCTGCGCGCGGCGTTTAAGTGCGTGGACTCCGGCCGCCAGGTCATGGTGCTCTGCCCCACGACCATTCTTGCCCAGCAGCACTACGAGACGTTCTTTGATCGTTTTGCCCCGTTTGGCCTTGAGGTCGAGGTGCTCAGCCGTTTTCGCACGCCGGCGCAGCAAAAGCGCGCACTCAAGGCGTTTGCCGAGGGCACGATCGATGTGCTCATCGGCACGCACCGCCTGCTTTCGGCCGATGTGAACCCCAAGAACCTGGGCCTGGTGATCATTGACGAGGAACAGCGCTTTGGTGTACAGCACAAGGAGCAGCTCAAGAACCTGCGCGAGCAGATTGACGTGCTCACGCTTTCGGCAACGCCCATCCCGCGAACCATGCAGATGGCCACGAGCGGCGTGCGCGACATGAGCCTGATCACCACGCCGCCGACCGGGCGCCGCCCTGTGATCGTGCACGTAGGGGAGTACGACCCCGATGTGGTGAGCGCGGCGATTCGCCTGGAGGTGGGCCGCGGCGGTCAGGTGTATTACGTGTCCAACCGCGTTAAGACCATCGACGACGCCGTGGCGCGCGTGCACGAGGCCGCGCCCGAGGCACGCGTGGGCGTGGCGCACGGCAAGATGAGCCCGCGCGAGGTCGAGGACGTGATGATCGAGTTCGCGACCAAAAAGATCGACGTGCTCATCGCCACGACCATCGTGGAGAGCGGCATCGACAACGCGACCGCCAACACGCTCATCATCGAGGACTCGCAGCGTCTGGGTCTGGCACAGCTCTACCAGCTTAAGGGCCGCGTGGGCCGCTCTGCCACACAGGCCTACGCGTACTTTATGTTCCCGGGCGAGCTGCCGCTCACCGAGGAGGCGACGGCGCGCCTGACCGCACTGTCCGAGTTCCAAGACCTGGGCAGCGGCATGCGCATTGCCATGCGCGACTTGGAGATTCGCGGCGCCGGCTCGCTTATGGGCGCCGAGCAGCATGGCAACTTGTCGAGCGTGGGCTTTGACCTGTTTACGCAGATGCTGGGCCAGGCGGTGGCCGAGGCGCGCGGCGATGACGACGCCGGCGTGGAGGCGGCGAGCGTGGGTATTAACCTGCCGGCCGATTACTTCTTGCCCGAGGAGTACCTGCCGGCGGTGGATCAGCGCGTGCTCGTGTACCGTAAGCTCGCAGCGGCCGAGGACCTGGAGAGCATCGACGAGGTGCAGGAAGAGACCGAGGCCGCGCATGGCGAGCTGCCGTTGGCGGGACTCAACCTGTTTAATCGCGCGCGCATCCGCATTCGCGGCGAGCGCCTGGGGCTCGAGAGCGTCACGCTCAGCGGCGGTCGCATCACGTTTTTGGGTGTCGACGTGCCCAAGAAGGTGGCCTTTGAGCTTAAGACCCGCTATGGCGCGGTGAACTTCCCCAAGAGCCGCAAGCTGTCGGTGCCCTACAAGGCGGGCGCCGGTGCGGGCAGCGGCCTGGGTCGCGGCCTCGACGCCAACGACGGCACCGGTCCCGTGGCCGCGGCGCTCATGCTGCTGCAGCAGTTGGGTGCCAGCGATGATGACTAGCAAGTAGGGGGCGTAGCGGGACGAAGTCATCTTTGTCCCGCCACGTTGCGGGCTGATTCCAGCCCCATCGAAAGGAAAGCATGTTCGGATACATCTATAAGAAAGATGTCGCCATTATCGCGGTTGTCCTGTGCCTTTGTCTGGGCGTGGGCAGCTTCTTCGATTATCAGATCTCGAGTGCGCTGTTCAACATCGGCAGCATGTACGGTCGCTTTATCGAGGCCGCCGGCGAGCTGCCGTTCGAGCTGACGGCGAGCGTCGCGGGCGTGATGCTCGTGCGCTCGGTGCGTCCCGACTCCAGGGGGAGCAAATGGCTCGCCGTGCTCGGCATCCTTGTCAACGTTGGCCTGGCCGGCTATGAGATCGTTTCGTCTCTGAAGGTTGGCGGCAAACTCATCGCGGTTCAGTTGGTGCTGACGTTTGTGCTGGTCATCGTTGCCAACCTTATCGTCTATCGCCTCACGCGCACGACCGAGCCCGACGAGCTCACGCGCTGGGCGTTGATGGTGCTTGCCGTGTGGGTCGCTCAGGCCATTATCCTCAACGTGATCGTCAAGCCGCTGTGGTCGCGCCCGCGCATGCGCGTGATCGAGGTGACGCAGGGGCTCGATTTTCAGCCGTGGTGGGTGATCGGCAATCCCGACAAATGGACTTATATCGCCGCCGGCGTAATCAAGGACGGGTTCAAGTCGTTTGCGAGCGGACACACGGCGCATGCGGCGATCGGCCTTATGCTCGCCGGGCTTCCCGCGGCAGCCTTTAAGGAAAAACCTTCGCGTCGCCGCGTGATCTTTTGGGCGGCGGTCGTTGTTGCAGCGTTCGTTGCCTTTGGGCGCATCGTGATCGGAGCACACTTTTTGAGTGACGTGAGCTGCGGCTTTGCCCTGGTGCTGGCGCTTGAGTGCCTTGCCGCGCGCATTGCCTATCCCAACGGCGTACAATAGCTCCGTTTGAATCATCTGGCCGATACCCGGTAAGAGAGGATTGCCATGCTCGCGTTTAACAACGATTATTCCCACGGCGCACATCCGGCAGTGCTGCAGGCGCTCGTCGACACCAATATGGAGCCGCAGCCCGGCTACGGTACCGATGCGCACACCGAGCGTGCCAAGCAGCTTATCCGCGAGGCCTGTCAGGCCCCCGATGCCGACGTGTTTTTTCTGGTGGGCGGCACGCAGGCCAACGCGACGGTGATTGACATGCTGCTTGCGCCCTACGAGGGCGTTGTTGCCGCCGAGACCGGCCACGTCGCCTGTCACGAGGCGGGCGCCATCGAGTTTGGCGGCCACAAGGTGCTCACCATCCCCGGCTACGAGGGCAAGATGCACGCCGAGGACCTCGAGAACTATATCCAGGTGTTCTACGAAAACGAGAGCTACGAGCACACGGTGTTCCCGGGTGCCGTGTACGTGAGCCTATCGACCGAGTACGGCACGCTGTACTCCAAGGCCGAGCTCGCGGCTATTCACGCGGTGTGCCAGAAGCGCGAGATTCCGCTGTTTGTGGACGGTGCTCGCCTGGCCTATGCGCTGGCGGCCGATGAATGCGACATTACCCTGCCCGAGCTGGCGCAGCTGTGTGACGTGTTCTACATCGGCGGCACCAAGTGCGGTGCGCTTTGTGGCGAGGCCGTGGTGTTTTGCGGCATGCACGCCCCGGCGCATCCCATTCCGCGCATTAAGCAGCACGGCGCGTTGCTGGCCAAGGGCCGCCTGACGGGCGTCCAGTTTGAGGCGCTCTTTACCGATGGCCTGTATTTTGAGATTGGTCGCCAGGCGATTGAGACCGCTCAGGCGCTGCGTCGCGTGCTGCACGAGCGCGGTTACCAGTTCTTCTTGGAGACGCCGACCAACCAGCAGTTCGTGATTCTGCCCAACGAGGACATGGCCCGCATTCGCGAGCATGCCTCGATCGAGTACTGGGAAAAGTACGACGAGACCCACACGGTGGTGCGCTTTTGCACCAGCTGGGCCACGACACAGGAGGACATCGACGCGCTGGCGGCTGTCCTGTAGCTTGATGCAATGACGAGGGCCGCCTTGCGCTTGGGTTTGGCGCAAGGCGGTCTTTGCTTTTGAGGGGGAGGGGCTGTATGCCCGAGATGTCCGAGCCGACGATTCGCCTGGCGACGCCCGAAGACGCGCCGGCGTTGCTTGCCATCTATGAGCCATATGTGTGCCAGACGGCGATTACCTGCGAATACGAGGTGCCGAGCGTTGAGGAGTTCGCCGGGCGCATCGAGCGTACGCTCAAGCGCTACCCGTATTTGGTGATGGAGCTGGACGGGCTTCCGGTAGGCTATGCCTATGTGAGTCCACTCAACAGCCGCGAGGCCTATGACTGGTCGGTCGAGACGTCGATCTACCTGGCATGCGATGTGCGCCATGGCGGGCTGGGTCGCAAGCTGCACGACGCGCTCAAGCAGTGCCTGATCGCGATGGGCATCACCAACATGTGCGCTCTCATTGCCGTGCCGCACGACAAGGACGACGAATACCTGACGCACAACAGTCAGGATTTCCATGCCCATATGGGATATCGCCTGGTGGGCGCCTTCGATCGCTGCGCCCAAAAGTTCGGCCGCTGGTACGACATGTGTTGGATGGAGTTGGTCCTAGCCGAGCGCATTCCCAACCAACCCAAACCAACCTGGTTCCCCGACCTCCTCAAACCTACCATTTAGGGACAGGTTTATTTTGGCAGGTTAGCCGATGGGCTCGGTGTATTTGGCGCGGTCGGTGCGCTGGATGCGCTTGGAGACATGGAGCGGGCGGCCGTCGGTGTCGTAGACGTAGTCGGTGATTAGGATCAGCGCCTGCCCGCGCTCGACGTTGAGTAAAAACGCCTCGTTTTGCGAGGCATAGCACACCTCAAAGGTCTTATGCCCCTGCGCCGGTGCGCGATGGAACTCCTGTCGCAGCGTGGCGTAGAGCGAACCGTTGATATCGCGATCGATGAGCGACCCAAAGCTTGGCGGCAGGTAGGTGGTCTCCAGACACAGCGGCGCGTCGTCCAGGTAGCGCAGGCGGACAAGTTTGACGAGCTTGCTGCCCATGGCGGCGTCAAAGAACTTAGCTATGCTGCCGGTCGCCTTGGCAAAGCCCGAGTCCACGGTGCGCGTGGTGGGCTTCATGCCCTGACCCTGGACCTGTGCCGTATAGCTCGAAAACACCAGGTTGTTCTCGTGGAGCGCGGGCGTGTCGGCCACAAAGGCGCCACGCCCGCGCTCGGTGCGCACCAGGCCCTCATCAACGAGCACCTTAAGGGCGTGGCGCACGGTGCTGCGCGACAGGCCTGATTCGCCCATGAGCTCCATCTCGGACGGCAGCTTGTCTCCACGGGCGTAGGTGCCGGCGGCGATGCGGTCGCGCAGCATGCCCGCCAAGCGCTCGTATTGGGCCAGTTTCTTTTTAGATGAAGCGTTCATGCGATCAACCTGTATCTAACTTATATGCTTTCCTAATCAAGCATGTATCCAATACAACAATAAAACTGCTGGTAACGAATTATCGAAAACCGCATCAGCAAAATTTCTAAGACAAATATAGCATACAACTAGTCGACATCGCTAAAACATGTATGTAACTTGTATGCCATCGACAGCATCAAACGAGAAGAAAGGCTGATGCACGATGACTACTCAGGAACAGGTTAAGGACGTCGTCTCCCAGGTTTTGGCTGACAAGGCAGACAAGGGCGGCATCAAGCGCATCGTGTGGATTGGCGCCGGCGGATCCAACGGCGGCAACTATCCTGCCCAGTACTTTATGGAGCACGAGGCCACGCAGGTCGTGAGCTCCAGCTACACTAGCAACGAGTTCGTGCACGCCACGCCTGCCTACGTCAACGAGAACACCCTGGCCGTCGTCGTGTCCATGCGCGGCACCAAGGAGACCATCGTCGCCGCCCAGGTCGCCAAGGACCACGGCGCCAGCACCATCGCCATCTATGTTGACGAGTCCGCCCTCACCGAGGTCTGCGACTACAAGATCCAGTACGACAGCCTTGCCGTCGACGAGTCCTGCATGGGCCGCACCAACTCTGCCGTCGTGACCATGATCGCCATGGAGCTCACGCAGCAGACCGAGGGCTACGCGGAGTACGAGACCGCCATGGCCGCCTTCGACCTGGTCGATCCCATCTATCGCAAGGCTGTCGAGTACACCCGTCCGCTCGCTGCTAAGTGGGCCGAGCAGAACGCCGACAGGCCCTGCATCAACGTGATGGCTCAGGGTCCGCTCTTTGGTGCCGCCTACGTCTTTAGCATCTGCAACGTGCAGGAGATGCTGCAGATCGACTCCTGCACCATCAACACTTGCGACTTCTTCCATGGTCCTTTCGAGATCCTGGACAAGCGCACCTCGCTGTTCCAGCTCATCAGCGTTGGCCGCAGCCGCTGCAACGACGAGCGCGGCATCCGCTTCGTCAACCAGTACGGTGGCGAGCGCGTCTATCAGCTCGACGCCAAGGAGCTTGGTCTCAACGACATCAAGGACAGCGTGAGCGAGTACTTCAACCACCTGATCTTTGCCCCGATCCTCAACAACGTGTACATGCGTGCGCTCTCTGCCGTCACCCACAAGGACTACATGACGCGCCGCTACATGTGGAAGCTGGACTACTAAGAGTTACGCGGTTTTACCAAACCGCGTAACGGCTCGACGCTGCGCGGACCGCATTTGGACAATCTGACGTTCAACTTCAAGGGCGCGACCAGAAGGTCAGCGCCCTTTCGTTTCACGCCACCTTGCCTCAAATGCGGCCCGCTCGCTGACTTATGCTCAACCAGCGGTGCCTTAGACGTTGGGGACGTTCTTAAATGACTAGTCATTTGGGAACGTCCCCAATGAGTATGTGGGGAAGCAGATTTTTCCGTTCGGCGATTTGTGTCTTGAAAAATGTATATAACGACTATAACGTAGTACGAAACATATTGGAAACAATACCGAGGAGGCTGCGTTGAAGAAGAGCAATCTGGGCTATGTGCTGGTGCTGATCGCCGCGCTTATGTGGGGCAGCATCGGAATCTTTGTAAACGGCATCTCGGCCATGGGCGTTTCGTCCCAGAGCATGGCTGCCTTTCGCTTGTTGGTCGGAGCGCTTATCTTGGCGCCGGTCCTGATGTTTATGGGCTGCCGTCCGGGTGAGGGGTCTACCGTGGCTCAGGGTCCGCTGGCCCTGTTCAAGGCAAGCCCTAAAGAGCTTGTTCCCTGTGCGCTTGTCGGCATCGTCGGTTTGGCCGCCGCCAACACCTGTTATTACGAGTGCATGGGCGAGGTGGGCATGTCCACGGCCTCGGTGCTGCTCTACACCTCGCCGGTGTTTGGCGTCATGCTCGGCCGCGTGCTTTATCGCGAGGACGTGACCCCCAACAAGCTCGTTGCCATTGTCTTTAACATCGTAGGCTGCGTGCTTGCAGTGACCAATGGCGACTTTTCCGGTTTTCATTTTTCGGTTTGGGGCGTCACGTCGGGCGTGATTGCAGGCCTTTGTGGTGCGTCGCTCGCGGTGTTTAGCCGAATAGCAACCAAGACGGTCCACCCGCTGGCTGTCACGTTTTGGGGCTTTGTTTTTGGCGGTGCGGTTATGGCAGCTATCGCGGCTCCGTGGCCGGATGTCGCCGCGGCAATGTCGCCACAGCTGCTGCTGCTGTTCCTTGGCTTTGGACTCATCCCCACAGCCGTTGCTTACATCTTATATATGCAGGGTCTGTCCATGGGGCTCGAGACATCGAAAGTTCCCGTCGTAATGTCTTTCGAGACGGTCGTCACCGTACTGGTGGGCATTGGTGTCTACGCCGAGCCCGCCGGCGCGATTAAAGTCCTGGGCATCGTGTTGGTGCTCGCGTCCATCCTGATTATGAACACCGACTTCTCCAAGCTGCGCAACAGTGTGTTTGTCGGTCATGTCATTGAGAGCATGACCTTTAAGCCCAACGCGTGGTGGACCGAAAAATCTCAGGACATGGATCTGTTTAAGGAACGCACCGGCATTGCGCTGGAACCCACCGTACAGGAAAGCCCCTGGTACTTCGTGCGATAGGGGATTGCACGCAGGGTCTGACCTGGGGTTATCCAGCCAGCGCCGGCCTACCCAGTCCAACGTTTCGAGTACGTTAAACCCGTCAACGGTCGATTTTCACCCGCGAGCGGTCTTTATACTAATTAGCAATATAAGCAACGTATAAGTCGTTATAATGACCATAACGAAAAGGAGGAGGCAAGATGAATCAGATCATTCTCGCATCTCATGGCGGCCTGGCCGCAGGCGCCAAAGACACGCTCGAGATGGTTCTCGGCGACGTGTCGAACGTCCACGTCGTGTCGCTTGCTCGTGACGACAAGGAGCCCATCACCAACAAGGTTGAGACTATGATCGCCACGTTCAACGCGGACGACACCGTCTATGTGCTGACCGATATGCTCGGCAGCTCGGTCAACAACAGCATGGTCGAGCTTTCCAAGAACGGCACGAAGTTCACGGTTGTCAGCGGTTTCAACATTCCGCTGGCACTGACGCTTGCTATGAGCCCCGCCCCCGTCAAGGGTGCCGAGCTCGCGGCCCTTATCAACGAGGCCCGCACCGGTCTGACCAACCCCAACGCACCGGTCGAGGTTGCCGCGGCCCCCACTAAGAAGGCCAAGGCGTCCCGTCACAGCTCCGGTCCCGCCAAGATCGTCCTCGCGCGTCTTGACTACCGTCTGCTGCACGGCCAGGTCGTCTTTACCTGGACCACCAAGGTTCAGGCCGAGCGCATCATCGTCGTCGACAACGCTGCCGCCAACGATGACATCAAGAAGGGCGCTCTTAAGCTGGCCAAGCCCCAGGGCGTGCGCCTGAACGTCTTCACCGTCGAGCGTGCCCTCGCCAAGATGGACAAGCTCAACACCCTCGGCGAGCGCGTCATGTTCGTCTTTGGCAACACTGCCGAGATGCTGCAGTTCTGCCAGGGTTACAAGCTCGACGCCATCAACCTGGGCGCCACCGCCAACCACGACGGTGCCGATCAGGTCGGCGGCAAGGACAGCTCCGTCTTCCTCGACGCCAACCAGAAGGCCGACGTCAACCAGCTGCTCGACATGGGCATCAAGCTCTACGTCCAGCAGACCCCTACGTATCAGAGCGTCGACATCGACGCCAAGCTGTAATCAACCAGGCTTTTGCCTGACTGAAAGGAGAAGGGTATGAATACGTTCATCAGTGCGGTGCTCGTCGGCCTCGTCGGCGTGTTCTGCATGTGGGACTCCCGCCTGCTCGGTCGTCTTAACTTCGAGCAGCCCCTCGTTGGCGCTACGCTCGTCGGTCTGCTGCTGGGCGATGTGCCCACCGGCCTTGCCGTCGGTGCCGCCGTCGAGCTCGTGTCCATGGGTCTGGTGCAGGTCGGCGCCGCCGTTCCGCCCGATATGGTCCTGGGCGGCATCGTGGCCGCTGCCTTTGCGTGCCTGACCGATGCTTCCGCCGAGACCGCCATGACGATCGCCATCCCGGTCGCCGTCTTGGGTCAGCTCCTCGGCATCGTGTTCCGTTCCATCATCGCCGCCCTCACCCATGTGGCAGATAGCGCGATCGATAACGGAAAGTTCAAGACCGCCTACCGCATGCACATCTGCGCCGGCTCCGGTCTGTACGCCGTCATGTACTTCCTGCCGATCTTCCTCGCCGTCTTTGTTGGCACCGACCTGGTTCAGGCCATCGTCAACATGGTTCCCGAGTGGCTGTCCACTGGTCTTAACGTTTCGACCAAGATCATGACCGCCTACGGCTTGGCCCTGCTGCTCACCATGATGATCAAGAAGGGTATGACTCCGTTCCTGTTCATCGGTTTCCTGCTCGCCGCTTACCTCAACCTGTCCGTCATCGCGGTCGCTCTGATCGGTGTGTGCCTGGCTGTCGTCTTCATGGGCTTCAAGTTCAACGGTTCCCATGCAGCCGCCGGTGTCGATTCCGACTACGATCCGCTCGAAGACGACGAAGACTAAGGAGGAACACACTATGGCAACCGCAACCAAGGACGTGTCCCTGAACAAGAAGGTCAGCCAGTTCTTCTGGCGCTCCTGGGCCATCCAGGCCTCTTGGAACTACGAGCGTCAGATGAACATGGGCTTCCTCTACGGCATGGTTCCCACGCTCGATCGCCTCTATCCGGATGAGTCCGATCCCAAGCAGCTCGCTGCTAAGAAAGAGGCTTACCACCGTCACATGGCGTTCTACAACTGCACCCCGCAGACGAGCGCTTTCATCCTGGGCCTCTCCGCCTCCATGGAGGAGGAGTACGCCAAGGATCCCGAGAACTTCGACCCCGATTCGATCAATGCGGTCAAGACCTCCCTCATGGGTCCGCTTTCCGGCATCGGTGACTCCTTCTTCCAGGGTACCATCCGCGTCATCGCCTTTGGTCTGGGCGTTCAGCTGGCTCAGCAGGGCTCCATTATGGGCCCGATCCTGGCTATGCTCATCTCCATCGTCCCCTCTGTGCTGATCACTTGGTTCGCAGCCAAGATGGGCTATCAGGGCGGCCACGAGTACCTGAGCAAGCTTCAGGGCGGCGACCTCATGGAGAAGCTCATGTATGTCTGCGGCATCGTGGGTCTTATGTCCGTGGGCGGCATGATCGCTACGCTGATCGGCGCCACCACCCCGCTGCAGTTCGCTGAGGGCACCGTCGTTATCCAGGACATCCTGGACGGCATGATGCCCCAGATGATCTCCCTTGGCCTCACCGGCCTTATGTACTGGCTCATCAAGAAGAACGTCAACACCGGTTGGCTTCTCGTGATCGCCATCGTGGGCGGCATCGCCCTCTCCGCGGCCGGCATCCTGGCCTAGTCGCGACCAAGCGTCTAACCGCTTTCCCCCGGGAGCCTGCCTGGCATCCCATACCCCAGGCAGGCTTCCATCCCTAAATGTGTCAAAGGGACAGTTCCTTTGTCACATCCTCAACGGGCCGGCGACTCGGTCCAAATCACGGTAACCCTGCGAGCGTCCGGCAAAGTGGCGCCGCAAAAATCGAAAGGAATGTGTCAGATGTACGAGATCGACCTTAACCTCCCTAAGCAGATCGTCGCTGACGTCCTGTCCAACCACGAGATCCACAGCGTCGCCTTCGTCGGCTGCGGCGCTTCCATGTCCGACCTGTACCCCGCCAAGTACTTCCTGGCCAACAACACGGACAAGCTGAACGTTCAGATCTTCACCGCTAACGAGTTCAACTACGACACGCCTTCCTGGGTCAACGAGCACACCTTCGTGATCACCTGCTCCCTCGGTGGCTCCACGCCCGAGACCGTCGAGGCCAACAAGACCGCCAAGAAGCACAACTGCCCGGTCGTCTCCCTCACCAACAAGGCTGGCTCCGCTCTGACCGTCGACGCCGACCACGTCATCGTCCACGGCTTCCACGCCAATTACGCTGCCAAGTGCGAGAAGCCCGGCTATGCCATCGCTCTTGCTCTCGAGATCCTCCAGCAGACCGAGGGCTATGACCACTACGAGGACATGATCACCGGCCTCACCAACATCTTCGATCTCTGCGAGAACGCCGCTCAGCACTGCAAGAAGCTCGCCAAGAAGTTCGCCGAGGACTTCAAGGACGACAAGATGATCTACTTCATGGCTTCCGGTGCCTCCGAGAAGATGGCTTATTCTCACGCCGCCTTCCTGTTCACCGAGATGCAGTGGATCGACGCCGCCGCCTACAACACCGGCGAGTACTTCCACGGCCCGTTCGAGGTTTCCACCGAGGGTAAGCCCTACGTCTTCTTCATGTCCGATGGCGCCACCCGTCCGATGGACGCCCGCGCCCTCACCTTCCTTGAGCGCATGGGCGCCAAGGTCGCTCTGATCGACTCCAAGGACTACGGCCTGGCTGACGCCGTGCCCGCGAGCGTCATCACCTACTTCAACCCGCTGCTGCACCTCGCCGTTATGCGCGAGTACGGCAACCAGATCGCCGAGGCCCGTCAGCACCCGCTGACCATGCGTCGCTACATGTGGAAGCTTTCCTACTAATCACAAGTAAGTAGACCTTACGGGTTGATTGAGAGGGGATGGGGGTTTGCGCCCCATCCCCTTTTTTGCTCTGGGGAGGGCGTGCCTGTCGCGTCATAAAATCCCAGATAAAACCTACCAAAATAAACCTGTCCCTTTTTGGCAGGTGGGAGGAGATGCGTATGATCAAGGCAGTGCTGTTTGACATGGACGGCGTGCTGGTCGATACCGAGTGGTTCTACAACCGTCGTCGCGTGGCGTTTATGGAAGAGAAGGGCTTCCACTTTGACGAGATTCCCGATCTTTCGGGGTCTAACGAGCCCGCCATTTGGAAGGCGCTGGTGCCCGACGATATTGAGCTGCGCGAGCGCCTGCGCGTGGAGTACAAGCAGGTCTACAGCCCGGACCACCCCGTTCCGTATGCCGAGCTGCTCAACGAGCAGACGGAGCCGGTGATGCGTGAGCTGCACGAGCGCGGCGTGAAGTGTGCCATCGCGAGCTCGTCCTATCGCGAGCTGATCGACGAGCTGGTGGAGATTGCCGGTATCGCTGACGTGCTGGACTACACCATCAGCGGTCACGAGTGCAGTGCGTTTAAGCCCGACCCCGAGATCTACCTGCGTGCCATGGAGGCGCTGGGGGTGGAGCCTGCCGAGTGTCTGGTTATCGAGGACTCGCCTTTGGGCATCGAGGCCGGCAAACGCTCCGGCGCCCGCGTCCTGGCGCTGCGTCCGCACGAGGGCGTCAATCTGGATCAGTCCGCCGCCGACGTCGTCATCGACAACCTGTCCGACATCCTACCTGCCATTTAGGGACAGGTTTATTTTGGCAGGTTTTATCTGGGCAAACGCCCAATTCGCCGTGAAGGGATCGCTCTCTTCACGGCGTTTTTCTTTTGAGCGGCCTCATGGTCCCCCTGATGGTTGTCGAGAGAGGGTGAATTGAAGCGCCCCCGCACGCTCCATGCTACAATCGCGGCCATGCCCCACAACTACATCTGCCTTCGAAAGGAGCCTAAGTGGCGAACGCCATCGATCAGCTCACGGACCGCGTGCTCGTGCTCGGCCGCCTCACCATCGTCCGCCGTGCCATCACCGCCGTGGCGGTCGCAATTTCCGCCGTTCTCCAGACATTCCTGATCCAGGCGTTCATTCGGCCCGCCGACCTGCTTCCGAGCGGTCTTACCGGCGTCGCGGTCCTGCTCGATCGCGTTACCTCGCTTGGCGGCGTTCACATCGACATCTCGCTCGGCATGCTCGCGCTCAACATCCCCGTGGCACTCCTATGTTGGAGCGGCATTAGCAAGCGCTTTGTCATCTTCTCGATGATGCAGGTCATGCTCTCATCGCTGTTTCTCAACATCTTTCACTTCGCTCCGTTTTTGGGCGACAAGATCATGCTCATCATTTTTGGCGGCGTGGTCTCGGGTCTGGGCGCTGCCATCGCGCTAAAGTCCGGCGCATCCACCGGCGGCACCGACTTTATCGCGCTGTGGGTTTCCAACCACACGGGCAAGACCATCTGGGGCGTCATCTTTGGTTTCAACTGCTTTATCCTGGCGATCTTTGGCTTTATGTTTGGCTGGGACAAGGCGGCGTATTCCATCGTGTTCCAGTTTATTTCGACCAAGACCATCGACAGTTTCTATCGTCGCTACGATCGCGTGACGCTGCAGATCACGACGCGTAAGGCAGACGAGGTCATGACTGCCTACGTAAACCATTTTCAGCACGGCATTAGCTGCGCCGAGGTCGTCGGCGGATACAGTCGCGAAAAGATGTACCTGCTGAACACCGTTGTCTCGACCTACGAGAGCCAGGACATTATCAAGCTGGTGTGCGATGTTGACCCCGGCGCCGTGATCAACGTGTTCCACACGCTCAACTTTGTGGGCGGCTGGTGGGGCGGTCATGTCGACGAGCCCATGCCCACGGCCGTTCCCGATCCCGACAAGCCCGCACGCATGGCCAGCAGGCAGGCGCGCCTCAGCGAGCAGGACAGCCTGCAGCAGGACGACGGCAGGTAGAGTGTTGGCATTTTGCCGGCACGGCGCAATCCTGTCCGCTTGAGCCTCCCGAAAGCCTCGCTGCTTTCGGGAGGCCTTCGTTTGCCCAGATAAAACCTACCAAAATGAAGCTGTCGCTTTTTGGTAGGGAGGGTGTATCGTTTTATCATTATGAGGTAACATGAAACTAGACGTTATATACGTATTAGTTATTTCGATATTTCGATAAGAGTGATTAGATATGCCTGCGCCCAAAAATGCACCGCTTTACCAGCAGATTTATGACGAAATCAAAGATGCGATCGAGAAAGGTGTTTATGCACCCAAGGAGCGTATTCCGTCCGAGCTTGAGCTAGCCGAGCAGTACGACGTGAGCCGAATTACGGTGCGTCGCGCCGTCGAGGAGTTGTGCTCCGATGGCTACCTGGTTAAGCAGCAGGGCCGCGGCACCTTTGTTTCCACGCCGCACATCAATCGTCAGTTCCATGCCTCGACGCTGCAGACGTTTACCGCGCTGTGTGCCGGCAACGGCATGAAGGCCGGTGCGCACGTGGTCGATCGCCAGATCGTTCCGGCGCGCCAAAACGAGATGGAGTTCTTTGGTCTGCAGAAGGATGCGCTGCTACTGCATATCAAGCGCGTGCGTACGGCCGACGGCGAGCCCATCTTTGAGGAGAACATCTTTGTGCCGTTTGACGCCTACCGTGAGCTGTTGACGGCCGATCTTGAGGACAAGTCGATTTTTGCCGAGGTCGAGCGTGTTGGCGGAACGCCGATTGTCTCGGTTGG
>CAUFXK010000032.1 GCA_959596495.1 uncultured Collinsella sp.
CGTCGACCACGACCACACCAAACATGGTGCGCGAGAGAACGAGCACCCTGAAGGGGGTCTTTTTCGTCGGCATAGGCTTCAGTGGGCGCGAACGGCAGCAGGAAGGCATTTTCGCTTCCCGGCACGCGAGGCAACATGATGCTCGCTAGCGAGGACGCTCCGGCAACAAGTAACGAACGGCGATCAAGCATCTTGGGCTCCCATCCCGCAACTATCGGTGGAAATAATCCAATTTTGCGAGAAGGCGCCCCGTGGCGGTAGTGCCGTTCAAGGGTCAAAATGTCCAATTTAAGCGCGCGAAGCGCCGGGTTCCGGAACGTGTTCGATGCACTTGGCAGCCCGGTCGCTAACGCAACATATGCGCGACCAGCTCGGCGCGTGTGCCGATGCCAAGCTTTGCGTATACGCCGGATAGGCGGTTTTTGACGGTGCCCGGCGATACTCCCATATGGCGTGCGATTTCAGCGTTGGTCCACCCACGACAGGCGAGCATGGCCATGGTGAATTCCGTGGTCGTTAGATCGTCGGCCACGTCCTCGCCCGAATCGGGGTTGTGGATGCGCCGCCAGCCGTAGCTGAAGCGGTACGTGATCTCGATGATGCGCGCAAAGTCGTCAGGGTATTGCGTTTTTAGGCATGCCTCGATGAGCCCCTGTAAAAGGCCGTGGTGCTCGCCGATGAGCTCGATAAGGCCGTCGGGGCGCGCAATATTCCAAGCGGCTCCAAAATGCGCTTTTGCGGCCTCGATGTCCTTGAGGCTCATGCATGCCATGGAAGCTGCCAAGTGCAGGAACAGTTCCGAGATGGGGTAGCTTCCCTGTTTCATAATCAGGGCGTTTTCCGCCATTCCCAGGCTGCGGCCGTATTCGCCGCGCAGATATAAGGCGTGCGCCATGACGTAGCTGGCGAACAGGCGCAGGCCTTCGGGCAGATGCGCCGCAAGTGGATAAAACTCTTCGGCGGAATACGGGGAAGGCAAGTGCAGCAGGACGCTCGCGGCTGAGGCAAACAGGATATGCATGGCGTGGACGGCGGGTGATTCCTCGTCGGCCGGCGTATCGAGGATGCTAGCAAGGCACCGGCGGGCGTCGGCGATACGGTTGAGCGACAGACTGGCGTATCCGCAGATAAAGCATGCAGAATAGCGCAGTGCGGGATCGGTGGCGTCAAGATAAGGACGCGCCGACTTGGCAGCGAGGGCGGCCTGTCCGCGAAAGTACAGCGCTTCTGCCGTGGCAATGGCGCGCGAATCGGGGTCGGAAATGCCTGCAACCGCAGCGTCAATCTGCCCCGGCACAAAGGCAGTGCACATCAACGGCATGGGAACGCATGGGTAGCCATCGCAGTCCATCATCCATCTCCCAACAGCTGGCAACAATAGCAGCAATTGTACTCCTGTTGCTCGGGACTGGAATTTGTGGGTATCGCCTACGATTATGCCGAACGTATAAAGGAAGAGTCTATTGGCGATGCTTCCAAGGTGGCTACCGAAGCCTAGCTGACCTCGACATTAGGATAAATTGCCACCCCTGCAAAAAGCTCTGTCGCAGCGATGGGAAACGCATCTTCTGGGCATTCCGTCGTCTCCAGCCAGCGCTGGACTGCTGCTGTCGCCTGCGCGTTGGCGAGCGGGGCGTGGGGACCGTCCGGCGACCAGCGGTGACGGGCGAGCCCTGCCGCGTGCGTGGGCCTCCATCGGCGTAGACCCTTGACCCGCATGGCATCGGAGAAGTCAACCATGCCGTCCAGGACCTTACCGTCCGGCACGTCCAGCCTAGCGGCTCTCTTGAACCCGAGGTCGAAGGGAGTGCTGTACAAGGCGAATGGGGCCGAGTGGAAGTGGATCAAAAGAGCGTTACTTGATGTTTCATGCATAATGCCAACCGCCCCGCGACATCACGTTCGCAGCGCGCGGGGATCGGAGAATCTTCACGATGGTAGTTGACGCCTAATACCTTGCATCGTATAGTGTGTATAGCACAGTATATGACGAGAGGAGGTGTGCGGATGGAGGCCCAGATGAAGCGCGGCTTCCTGGAGGCCTGCGTGCTCGCGGCCATTTCCGGCGAGGAGTCCTACGGCTACCAGATCGTGAAGGACGTGCCGGCGAGTATGGGGCTCACGGAGTCGACGCTCTACCCGCTGCTCAAGCGCCTGGAGAAGGCCGGGTGCATCACGGCGCGCTCCGCCGAGCACAACGGGCGGCTGCGCCGGTACTACCGCATCACGGACGATGGGCGTGCACGCATCGAGGAGTTCCTGGCCGAGTGGCCGTCCGTACGGGAGATTTACGCATACGTTGAGGGGGCGCACCATGACGCGCGATGAGTTTCTGGGCCGGTTGGGCGAGCTGCTCGCCTGCCTGCCGGCCGAGCAGGTGGAGGAGACCAAGGCGTTCTATGCGGAGGCCATCGCCGACCGCATGGAGGACGGTATGAGCGAGGAGGAGGCCGTGGCCGCCATGGGCGCCCCCGGCGAGGTTGCCGAGGCCACGCTCGACGACCTGCCCGCCGTGCCGCGCGCGATCGCGAGGACGCGCCGGCGCAGCACCGCGCTGCTGTGGGTGCTGGCCATCGTGGGCTCCCCGGTGTGGGTGCCGCTGCTCGCCGCCTTCGCCGCCGTGGCCGTCACGGTCTATATCTGCATCTGGGTGCTGGCGCTCTGCGTGTGGATCGTCGCGGCGGCACTCGGGGGCGTGGGCGTAGTTGGGCTCCTGCTTGCCGTAAGCGGCGTCACCATCGGCCACTTCCCGTACGTCCTCGCCTCGGCGGGCGTGGGGCTCGGCCTCGTCGGCGTGGCGCTCTTCGTTGGTGCTGGCGCTTGGGCCGCCTCAAAACAAATCGCGCGCCTCTCGGCGCTCTGGGCGAGGAAGGCCGCCTCGCCCTTCTGGAAGGGTAAGGGCGAGAAGGGCGGCGCTGCCGCGCATCTTGCGGCGTAGAAAGGAGTGAGTACCATGACCAGCGCGAAGAAGATCTACCTTGCCGTGGCGGGCGGGCTCGTTGCCGCGGGCGTTGTCCTCGCGGGCATTGGCTTTATCGCTTCGGGTTTCGACCCGGCCGTGTTCACAACCCAAATCGACACGCGCGACAGCACCATCGTGCTCGGCGGCGTCGAGGTGGACGAATACGAGAGTATCCCGTTCATCAGCCAGCTCGCCAATCTGGGCGAGATCGACACCTCCGACGTCGCGGATCCCGCCGCGCCCTAGGCGCAGCGAGCCCGAGCGCTCTGCCCGCCAAGCTGCGTAAGTCGGCGAAACCCGAACCTCAACCTCTACGCAACTGGCCCCAAGCCTGCGCCGATTCGCTCTCAGCGCCGCGCGGGGGGCGTGACGCATGCCCAAAAAAGTACGAGGAGAAAGGAACGCGCCGCCCACAGCCACGCCCTTCCGCCTTCACGGGGCCACGAAGGCGTACCGCGGGAGGACCGTCCTCGGCCCCATCGACCTCGCCCTCGAGGCGGGGCGCGTCTACGGGCTTATCGGCGAGAACGGCGCCGGGAAGTCCACGCTCATCCGTATCGTCACTGGCACCGCCAGCCCCAGCTCGGCCTACCCGGGGCTCTCCGCGCGGGAGAGTGGATTTGCAACGGTTGCTTAAACAATTTTTACAGGGACAGCCCTGCGTTCCTGAACTCAACTGGGCTCATGTAGCCCAGTGTCGAAGGGGCAGTCGCCCCAGTCCGCGTACCAGACCTGCGTGCCGCCGAGGGAATACTTCCTCCAGTAGGGCCAGTGCGGGACGTCCATCCTCTCCTCCTTTCGGGGCGTCAGGCGTCGGGCCCAAGGCCGCACCTGCGCCCCAGCTCCGCCACGAGGGCGTCGTTGTCTCTGACCGAGACGATGGCGTCGCCGTCGTAGGGCGCTTCGATGTAGACGCGGTCGAGCGAGTTGGCCGTCCCCGCCCAGAGCGTCCTGGTGCGCCGGACGCCCCGCACGTGGGCGTAGGGTATCACCGAACGCGTCCCAGCGTACACGACGACGAGGCGGTCGCCGTAGAGTTCGAGGCGATTGCTGCGGACGGGAAGGGCAGCCAGGGCCACGAGGGCCGGGATGGGCAGCAGCGCGAGCCAGCCCCATAGGAGCGCGGGACTCGAGCTCAGGAAACACGCGATACACGCCGCGGATAAACCGCCCGCCACAATCACCATGGCCGCTATGAACCACGGGTCTGTCCTGCCGGGGAACACCCGCTCCGGCCGCTCGCCCTTCTCACCCATTACGGCCTCCCTCCCGACGCCCCCCCTGGCGGCGCGTGGGGCCGGAGAGTGCCTTGAACCCGTCGCCAACCATCTCGCCCCCCCGTTCCGTGGGCCTTCTGTAGTGGTATGTACCCCCGACTGTTCGGCGGATGTCGTACTATTAGACGTTTGTCGAACTTTTGGAGGAGTACCTCGACTGGAAGCGCGGGTTCAGTGGAGCATGAACCTAATCTCTGTCTCTCTTGCTTTTTCTGATTTGTTGAGAAGCCGGCATTTGGGGGCATTTTGGATAGCGAACAGTTCAAACAAGAAGCTGAGAAAATAGAACAAAGCCTGAGTGCCTTGAGAGTCGCCGAGCGCAATGCAGTGATTCCCTTCATGAACGGCGACTTTACCCAATGGGATCTATATCTGGCATCCTCCTCTGAGTATGCGATGAGACTGATAGACGGGTTCATCTCCATGCTCGAGTCGAGGAATCTTGTTTGCGTCGCCCAGCTTCTCCGCGTACAGGTTGGAGTCTGCCTGCGGACATTCGCGTTATTCGCCGCCGAAGACCGGGATGACTTTCTCCCAAAAGGCTGCCAAGTACCATGGCGTGAGCGTTGGGGTAGTCATCATTCAGCGTGGATACATCCGGATGCGCATAGATCCAGACGATTCCAACGTTCTCGTATTTCCCGTGCAGGTAATCGAAGAGGGCAAGCGACACCATACAGTTGCCGCCGACGGTCACGACTCTGTCGGGGTTTTCTGCCGTAAGCTTCCTCTGCGCATCCTGAATCCCCGCCAGGACTTCGTCCTCGGCATAGATGCGAACTGCCTCCCATTTCTCATGTCCAAGTTTTGGGACGCGTTTCACAATGCCGAGTGGGGCCCCTGGACAGTCGGATCACGTGGTGGCCCCCTTTGAGAGGGTCACGAGCATCACGGTTCCGTTCTCGGAACTTGCTTCGACCTCTACCGTGCCACCGTGAAGAGCTGCAATCTCCCAAACGAGCGCTAGTCCGAGTCCTGCGCCGCCGTATGCCCTGCTGCGGGATTTGTCTAGACGAAAGAACGGCTGGAAGATGCTCTCTCGGTACTGTTTGGGTATTCCCGGGCCCTGGTCCTCGACTCGCAGGAACACG
This sequence comes from uncultured Collinsella sp., assembly GCA_959596495.1. Lineage (GTDB taxonomy): Bacteria > Actinomycetota > Coriobacteriia > Coriobacteriales > Coriobacteriaceae > Collinsella. Next base: position 5,331 of record CAUFXK010000032.1, read on the forward strand.
TGGCTGTCGTTGTCGCAGATGGAGACGTTGACAGTCGAGCCGGGGCGGCTGTAATGGATGGCGTTTTCGACCAGGTTAAACACCAGCCGATAGAGGAGCGTGTCGCTCCCGATTACTAAAGCGTCTCCAGCACAATTGAGGGCTATGCCCTTATTCTCGGCAAGTGGCGCAAGGTCGGTGAGGACCTCTTCGGACAAGGGACCAAGTTCCACATCGTCCTCGCAAGGAACGCTGCGGAGCTCACTCATCTCGAGCAATACCTTGGCCATTCGAGACATGCGCTCGGTTTGTTCTTGTAGCAGGCCGAGCAGCTCGGCTGTTTCGGGTTGCAAACCGGAGTGCTCGGAGATGAATAGTTCAATCTGTGCTTGCATAAGGGCGAGCGGGGTGCGCAGCTCGTGTGCGGCGTTGCCGGTAAACTGACGCTGTGCAGAGAATCCTTCGCCAAGACGAGTGATCATGTCGTTGAAAGAGGCGCTGCATCGTTGTAGCTCGGCGGGCACATCTTCACTGAGTCTGATTTCGCTTAGGTTGTCAGGCTGCACACGCTCAACTTGGGCTGCAAAAGCCCGTAGCGGTTTGAGCGCACGGCCGCTCACAAAGTATGCCAGCACGCCGCCAAGGAGTGTGACTCCAGCCGTGATGCACCAGGTTGTCGTGCCAAAAGACTCCTGTGCGTCGTTTACGACGATCGTGACCTTGTCATCGGGGGTCGCTTTCGTTGGGTCGAACGCCTGGGGCGAATCTTCGCCGGTTGCGTTAAAGGCCGAGATGTTACTGCCGATGGCATCCATGTAGCGCATGCCCGTATAGCCGACCAGGCAGTTCGTCAGCACGCATGCCGCACACGTGAGCAGTGCCGTCATAATCGTTATGCGCCATTGCAGCGAAAGCCTTTTCATTCGCTATCCTCCATAACGTAGCCCTCTCCAATCCGATTGCGAATCGGGTCGTATCCCAAAGCGCTGCGTAGCTTTTTGCGGAGTGACGAGATATGAACGCGGGTTGCGTTGCTAAAGCTGTTCACGCTGCTATCCCAAACGTGCTCGATAAGCTCCTCTTGACTTACCGGACGCCCCTGATGAAGCATCAGGTATTCCAAGATTCCCGTTTCCTTGCGCGTAAGAGATAAAGCCTCGCTGTCCACGGAGGCGATGCGCGCCTTGGTGTCAAAGCGGAGCTTTCCGCAGGTTAAAACTATGTCGCTTTGTGTAAAGCGTCTGAGGGTAAGGCTGCGGATCCTTGCCGCAAGCTCGTCCAGATGAAACGGCTTGGTGAGGTAATCGTTGGCGCCGGCATCGAGTCCGGCGACTTTATCGGATACTTCGCCGCGTGCGGACAGAATCAGCACCTTGGTCTCGCAGTCAGTTTTCCTAAGTTCCCTGAGTACGGTCATGCCGTCGATACGGGGAAGGTTGAGGTCGAGTACCACGAGGTCGAAGGCCTCAACGTCCAGTAGGTCGAGCGCCTCCTGTCCGTCGTGACAGCAGTCGACGCTGTACGCCAAGTTCCGCAAGCTGCGCGCGATTGCGTCACACAGCGCCCGCTCGTCCTCGACGATCAAAATTCGCATAACAGTCTCCTTGCACATTCCAAATCGCGCTTAACACGGATTTTATAGTCGATATGGTCCAATGGTCGCGTAACGAAAGGAGTGGTCAGGTTGTTCAAAGCGGTAAAACCCGTGGTACAGGTCGCTTTGTTGATCGTCGGAATTGCCATGGTGTGCTTTGGCGTTATGCGTGGCGAGGCAGATGCCGTGCTGGCCAAAGCGATTAGGCTGTGCTTGGAGTGTATCGGAATTGGATAAAAGAGAAAACACTGCGTCGCATGTTTTGGCCCGATTTCGCGGATTCATTCAGGCGGCGGCGACGCTCATCACCAACATTCACCTGCCAAACTTTGCCAAGGGCGGCATCTATCAGGGCGCGGGAAAAACAGTCTGCGTACCTGGACTTAATTGCTATTCGTGCCCCGCGGCATCGGGTGCGTGCCCCATCGGGTCGTTCCAGTCGGTGGTAGGTTCATCCAAGTTTAACTTTTCTTACTATGTCACCGGTACGCTCATTTTGCTCGGCGTGCTGCTGGGACGCTTTGTATGCGGCTTTCTGTGCCCGTTTGGCTGGCTGCAGGAGCTGCTTCACAAGATTCCCGGCAAAAAGCTTTCGACAAAAAGGCTCAAGGCGCTTACGTATATCAAATACGTTGTGCTGCTATTTGCCGTGGTATTGCTGCCTGTGCTGTTGGTCAACGATCTGGGGATGGGAGATCCGTTCTTTTGCAAGTACATCTGTCCACAGGGTGTGCTCGAGGGCGCCATTCCTCTGGCCATTGCCAATGCCGGCATTCGATCTGCGTTGGGACAGCTCTTTACTTGGAAACTTGCCGTTCTCATTGCCGTGGTAGTGCTGAGCGTTTTGTTCTATCGCCCCTTCTGCAAATGGATTTGCCCGCTCGGCGCATTCTATGCGCTCATGAATAAGGTGTCCTTGTTGGGGATTCAGGTTGACGCGTGCAAATGCGTCTCGTGCGGCAAGTGTTCAAGGGTTTGTCAGATGGACGTTGATGTGGTTCGCGCGCCCAATCATGCCGAATGTATCCGGTGCGGAAAGTGCATCGGGGCCTGTCCCGTCGATGCCATCAGCTATCGCTACGGTCTGGATGTGTCGGCAGAAAAACTCCCTCTGACCGCTGATGAAAAGTAAACAAGCTTCGACAAAACGGAGGAATGACCATGAAGCTTTCTAAGATTGCGGCCCTGTTTATGGTGCCGGTATTGGCCTTGTGCCTTGTGGCATGTTCGGCGCCCGGTGGCAATGCGAGCGAATCTGCGAGCTCCGATCCTAAGATCGCAGAACTCACTGCGCAGGAGCCGACCAATGCCGACGAGGCCGCCGAGCTGTATGCGAAGCTCATGAAAAAGGAGAACGATATCCTTTCGAGCGATAACGCGCTGTGGGAAAAGGTATTCAATGCGGCAAATAAAGACTCGGCAATGATTGAGGACGGCAGCAATTACGGCGATTTCCTGCTCAAGACCATCGACGGCGCCAAGGATGAGTTTACGGCGGATGAGCTCAAGACGCTCAAGGCCGGTGCGCAGCAGATCAAGGAGATCGAGGACAAGCTCGAGAGCTTGGAGAAGGAGTTCCCCGGCTGTGGGAGCACGCCGAGCGCAGGCGAGAGCGTCGACGCTTCGGCCGCTGGCATGACGGCTGGTGCCAATGCTTCGAGCGAGGCGACGAAGTTTCCCAGCTTTACGGGCAAGGACCTGGATGGCAACGACGTGAGCAGCGACGAGCTGTTCTCTAAGAACAAGGTCACCGTCATGAACTTCTGGTTCACCACTTGCAAGCCGTGCGTGGGCGAGCTGGGCGATCTTGAGAAACTGAACCAGGAGCTTGCCGAGAAGGGCGGTCAGGTCGTAGGCGTCAATTCCTTTACGCTCGACGGCAATAAGGATGAGATTGCAGATGCCAAGGACGCGCTGAGCAAGAAGGGCGTGACGTATAAGAACATCTGGTTCAAGTCGGATAGCGATGCCGGTAAGTTTACGTCAAATTTGTTCTCGTTCCCGACAACGTATGTCATCGATCAGAATGGCAATATCGTAGGGGATCCCATCGTGGGAGCCATCAGCTCCGCTGAGCAGCGCGCAGCGCTCGACAAGCTTATTGACCAGGCGATTGCGAATAGCGAGCAGTAGAAAACGCGTAAAGCATAGCGAGGATCGTGCGCCGCTGTTCGAAGTAGTCGGCTCCCTTTCAAGATGGGCTCCACCATATAGAGGTCCCTCTCGGGACCTCTTTTTTGGGCGCCATTCCGTTCGTTTTTTGGCGCGGTTCCCTACATTCCTCACTGGCTCCGGCAAAAATGGGGATAGAGTAGGACAAACGCGTCGAATACGAACGGCGGGGGAGAGCGGGCGAGCGCGCCCGCGTGGGAGAGGTTGCCGTCCATGTTGGAGCTCAAAGGTATTTGCAAAAGGTACGTTACGCAGTCGTTTGCGCAGGTGGCGCTCGACAGCGTGAGCCTGTCTTTTCGCGATAACGAGTTCGTGGCCATTCTGGGTCCCTCGGGTTCGGGCAAAACTACGATGCTCAACGTTATCGGTGGGCTCGATCATTTCGATTCCGGTGACCTGCTGATCGACGGTATTTCGACCAAGGACTTTCACGATCGCGATTGGGATGCCTATCGCAACAACCGCATCGGCTTTGTGTTCCAGAGCTATAACCTCATTCCGCATCAGACCATTTTGGAAAACGTTGAGCTGGCGCTTACGCTCACGGGCGTGGGGCATGCCGAGCGCCGCCAGCGTGCGCGCGAGGCGTTGGAGAAAGTCGGCCTGGGCGAGCACGTTAACAAGCGCCCGAGCCAGCTATCGGGCGGACAGATGCAGCGCGTAGCCATCGCCCGTGCCCTGATTAATGATCCCGAGATTGTGCTGGCAGACGAGCCGACCGGCGCTTTGGATTCAACGACATCCGTGCAGGTCATGGATCTGCTCAAGGACGTGGCGCGCGACCGCCTGGTCATCATGGTCACGCACAACCCCGAGCTGGCGTACCAATACGCCACGCGCATCGTCAACCTGGCGGACGGCAAGATTACTGACGATTCCGATCCTTTCGATGTCGCTGACGCCACGCGCCGCGAGGCCAAGCCTACGCGCAAAACCTCGATGAGCTTTGTGACAGCGCTAGGGCTTTCTGCCCGAAACCTTATGACCAAAAAGGGCCGTACGGCCATGACGGCCTTTGCGGGCTCGATTGGCATTATCGGTATCGCGGCGATTCTGGCGCTGTCCAATGGCGTAAACGGCTACATCAAAAAGGTCGAGGAGGATACGCTCTCGAGCTACCCGCTCACCATTTCCAAGCAGGATTACGACCTGTCGTCCATGATGGGCGGACAGGGGGCTGTGGATGATGGCTCGCCTGAAAACGCGGATTCGTCCGACGACAGTGCCGGCGGCAAGGCTAAGGGAACCGATAGGATTCCCGTGGTCACGGCCGTAAAGGACATGTTTGCGAGCGTTAAGTCCAACGACATGACGAGCTTTAAGGCATGGCTCGATGCCGGTGGCGACGGCATCGATAAAGAGGTCAATGCCATTCAGTACGGCTACGGTGTATCGCCGGTTGTCTACCGTGCCGGCAAGGGCGATGAGAAGCCGGTCCGGCTGGTGCCCAACGCTATGACCGACGCCATGAGCGGCGGCGCGAGCTCAGCAGCAACGGTGAGCATGGGGTCCATGGGAACCTCGGTCTTCAACGAAATGATTGACGACCAGAGCCTGCTCGACAGCCAGTACGATGTCGTCGCCGGTCATTGGCCCACATCTGCCAACGAAGCCGTGATGGTGCTTTCGAGCCGTGGCACGGTGGGCGATTACACGCTCTACAGCATCGGTGCGCTGGATATCGATGAGCTCAACGACCTGGTTAACAGTGCCATGGCGGCCGACGGCAAGATTGAGGCGCCCGAGACCGGCACCGACTTTACCTACGACGATGCGCTGTCCACGACGTTTAAGGTGTTGTCGCCGGCTGATGCCTATCGCAAAAACGAAGAGACCGGCATGTGGACCGACATGTCTGGCGACGCCGACTTTATGGCTGCCAAGGTTGCCGACGGTATTGACGTGCGCATTGTGGGCGTGGTGCGACCTAACGAGACGGCCAACGCGAGTGCGTTGTCTCCGGGCATTGCCTATACGCATGCACTGACTCGCCAGCTTATGGAGCGCGCCGCCGATTCGCAGATTGTGCAGGAGCAGCTCGCCCACCCCGAGACGGATGTCTTTACGGGCAAGTCTTTCGATGAACTGCAGAGCGAGGCCAAGCAAGGCGTGGATCTGGGCAGCATGTTCAGTGTGGACGAGGCGGCGCTCAAGAGCGCGTTCTCGTTTGATGCGTCTGCACTCTCGGGTGCGGCCGGCGGTATGGACCTGTCGGGTCTTGACTTGTCCGGGCTGGACATTGACCTTTCGGACGTTGGCAAGGATATCGACTTCAGTGACATCATGGCAAAAGCGCCGGCCCCAGATTTCTCGGGCATCTTTGACGGTCTGGAGCTCACACCCGAGCAAATGCAGCAGGTGGGAACGCTTGCCAACCAACTGTTTGAGGGCTTTTTGCGGTCTGATCAGTTTAGGGCGCTGTCACCCGAAGATCTTAAAGACGCGTCAAAGCTCGTTGCCGCATTCTCGACGTATCTTGAGAATGATGCGGCAGCCCAGCAAATCCTGGCCCAGCTCAAAGCGCTCGGCGGCGATGCCCTGGCCGAGCGCCTGCAGCAGGCGATGACCGGCTATGTGCAAAAGCAGCTGGCTCCGTATCTGCAACAGGCAATGGACCAGGTGACCAAGACAATCAGCGACCAGATAACGACAACGGTATCGTCCCAGCTTAAAGCAGGCGCGGCAGGGCTTATGGACCAGATGGCGACGCAGATGTCTTCGAGTTTTGCTAACCTGGCGAGCGCCATGCGCGTGGATGCGAGCGCCTTTGCTCGTGCCATCCACTTCAACATGGACGCCGAGGACCTGAGTTCGCTCATGATGAGCTATGCCAAGGCGTCAAAGCTCACCTACGACAACAACCTGACCACGTTGGGCTATGCGGATGAGGCGGACCCCATCTCGGTCAAGATTTTCCCGCGCGACTTTGAGGCCAAGGAGCGCGTGCTTGATCATATCGATGCGTACAACAAGCAGGCCAAAGCCGCTGGCCACGACGAGCAGACAATCTCGTACACCGACTACATGGGTATCATCATGGGCTCGGTGACCGACATCGTGAACACCATCAGCTTGGTGCTCATCGCATTCGTGAGTATCAGTCTGGTGGTGAGCTCCATCATGATCGGCATCATCACCTACATCAGCGTGCTGGAGCGCAAAAAGGAGATTGGCATCCTGCGCGCGATCGGCGCGTCAAAGCGCAACGTGGCCAACGTATTCAATGCCGAGACCTTTATTGAAGGCCTCATTGCCGGCGTCTTTGCCATTGTCGTTGTGGTGCTCGTGAGCTTCCCGGTCAATGCCTGGGCGCTTGCGGCCAAACAGGTCCCCAACCTGATGAGCCTGCCCGTGCAGGATGCGCTGGTGCTCATCGCGATTTCGGTGCTGTTGACGGTTGTCGCCGGCCTGCTGCCGGCCCGTAGCGCATCCAAGAAAGACCCCGTAGAAGCCCTACGCTCCGAATAATGTGACAAAGGGACAGTTCCTTTGTCACATTGAGTGGCTTGTAAATCGAGGTCTAATACTTTTCCCGAGAAGTGAACGAGTGAAAACGGGCCCCCGAAGTATCGGCGCTTTCGAGATGCAATTTCCTGCGGTTTTGCCAGTCAAATCCTGCGGGCTTGACGTCTAAAAATGTCGATGCTTCGGGGGTCCAAAAACGGTCGTTCACTTCTCGGGAAAAGTATTAGACCTCGATTTTGCAAGGGCCCAATTACCGTTCGGCACGTTAAGAACTCCCTTTCCCCGCTTAATGCTTGACGAAGAGTCCCCTGGTTTATATACCTATCGGTAGGCATATAGGATGTAATGCCGATAGAAATGGAGTGACCATGGCTCTCACCGTACCAGACGAAAAAGACCGTCCTCGCGAGAGCGGCGCATTTGCTTGGATTGTCGTTATTGCGCTCGGCTTAATGTCCGCCGGGACGACTGGCACATATAGCATTATTGCCGGCTCATTCGTTGCTCCAGTATGTGAAGACCTGGGCTTTGAGTACACCTCTTTCTCTTTCTATTTCACTGCGATTCTTCTTGGCCTTGCACTTGGACTTCCACTTTTGAGCCGTTTCATTCCAAAAGTAATAGGCAAACCGGTGCATATTTGCGTTGAACTCGTCCTTATTGCCGCCGGCGCCGCAATGGCGTTCTACACCGAAGTCTGGATGTTCATCGTCTCCGCTGCGGTGATCGGCATCTGCTTTTCATTCACAACGGGCGTCTGCATGTCCGATGTTATTGACCAATGGTTCAGTAAATCGTCCGGTCTTGCCATCGGCCTTGCTTGGGGCGTTAATTCTCTCTGTACGCTGTTGTTGAGCCCTGTCATTACGCTGGTTATCGAGCAACAAGGCTGGCGTACGGGATACATCGTACTTGCGGCCGTTTCTGCAGCTATGATTTTACCTGCGAGTGCATTTATCATTCGCCTTAAACCCTCTGATCGCAACATGCTTCCGTACGGAGAGACCGCCTCTGAAACCCATGAGAGACACAGCGTCGATGAGCGGGAAGATACCCTTTCGGGCATGGCACTACGTGATGCCACGAAAACGCCGTCTTTTATTCTCTGTGTCCTCCTGCTTTGCGTGGCGCAGCTCACCTGCTGCATGAACCAGTTGTTTCCAACCTATGCAAGCGAGGTCGGTTTCAATCCCATCGTAGGAAGCTTAATGGTCTCGGCAGCTTCGTTCTCCGACATCTTCCTAAATCCCTTCGTAGGCAAAACATGTGACAAGCTCGGCTCTATTAAAGCAACGGTCGCGTGGACAGGTGTCAGCATTTTTTCGTTCCTGCTTCTCATCATTGGCGGAAGCAATGAGACTGTTTCAATCATTGCAGCTGGCGTAAACGATGCCATGTTCGCCATTGTTGGAACCGCAATGCCGATGCTTCTCCTCTCGCTCTTTGGATCACGCGATTTTGGAAGGATCTATTCGATCGTTTGCTCAGCGGGCTATGTCGTCGGTGCTTTTGGAATGCCGGTCATGATGAAGGTTTACGGCATGGCAGGGTCATTCCAGGGAGTATTTATCTTCTGCATTGCCTGCAACCTTATGATTGCTGCGTTTGCTATCGTTTCCGGCTTTCTCAGTAAGGCTGCTGAAAAGTAATAAGCGCCGATTGCATCGGCATAGATTGCCACGCAACAGGGGTCGACTCCAAGCCAGACTGGAGTCGGCCCCTGTTTTCGTTTAAAGGTTGCCCGCAGGCACCATGTGTGCCAACATGCGTTTCAGCTTGGCTGGTCTATTTGAACATAAGCTCGACTATTCCCGCCCAAACCGCTTTTTCATCAATATCCTCACCTTGAGCGACCGTATTGCTCGCTCCCTCCAGAACGGTATAAAGAATTTGTACGTAGAGCATCACGTCGGCACTATCGGAAAACGCGCCAATCTCTACACCATGAAGAAGGATGTCTTTAAGCGCATCCATGGTTCGTTTGGTCGCCGTCGCTTGACGTTCCTGAACTGCAGGAATTCGATTTGCTTGAACGCTAACCTCGGCCAGCACGCGCCGGCGTTTTTCATCGCTTCGATAGCCACCTATAACTGAATTGCCGAGCTCGATAAGCGCGGCCTTGAACCCGTCCCTATCGACTATTAGCGAGTAGTCGCGCTGATAGTCAATGGTCGGAAACATGCTGTCCAAGAGCGTAGTGAAAATCTCCTCTTTAGAGGGAAAGTAGTAGTACACCGACGGCTTGGATATACCGACAAAGTCGCAAATCTTTCCGATAGACGCTTTGTCATAACCGACTTCTGCCACAAGATCGTACATTGCGTCCAATATTTTTTTTCTTGTGCTCACGCTGCATTTCTCCATTGCAAATCACTTCCGCACTACCAACATTATTAAGGATGGCAACGGAACATCAATTCGTGTCCAAACATGACCACTATATACGGTGAACGGTACGTATCAGTAGGCGAGTGGCAATTATTCAAAACTATCTACCGAACGGTAGGTATAGTAGTACTATAGCAGGTGAAACCCCGCTATTGTCGCGGCCGGACAGCATCGCGGGAAACCCGACGGAAGGACCAACCATGTACGAGAACTATCGTATGCCGGGCGAGTTCGAGAAGCGCTCCAACGTCTATGTGACATGGCTTCCCGATTACATCCGTGCAGAGGGCTACGATAACCGCCAGCCCTGCGTTGACGTGATCAAGGCTCTGCTCGAGTATGGCGACGTTACGGTCAACCTCAATTGCGGCACCCCCGGCTCCTATGAGGAGGCTTGCTCACGCCTGAAGGAGGAGGGGGTTGATCTCGATCGTATCGAGATCACGCAGTTCGAAGACTCCAACTTCTATGTCCGCGACAACGGCCCCAGCATCATGGTCGACGACAAAGGCCATTCTTATATGGTCAACCCTGCTTGGACCTATTACGGCGTGTGGGACAAGAACTCCCCGGAGTGCCAGTCCGCACGTAAGGCAGCCGTTCACATGGCGGTTGCGCTCGGTTGCTTCGATATCGTCAATTCCGAAATGGTTTCGGAGGGCGGCGATCGTGAGTTTGACGGTCACGGCACCCTGATCGCCATCGAGGACACGGAATGCCGTAAGCGCAATCCCGAGTTCACGAAAGATGAGGTAGAGGCCGAGTATAAGCGCATCTACAACCTCAACAAGGTTATCTGGCTTCCTCAGCCCATGCTTGAGGACGACGATTATCGACTGGGCATCCTCGACGAGAAGGAAGACGGAACCCCCGTCTTTGGCATGAGCTTTGCCGCTCACATCGATGAGATGTGTCGCTTTATCACTCCGAACAAGATTCTTCTTGCCGAGGTGTCCGATGAAGAGGCAGCCTCGAGCAAGGCTGGCGCAGAGTCTCGTCGCCGCATTGAGGCGGCCTACGAGATCCTGAGCAACGAAACGGACTGGGAGGGCAAGCCCTTCGAGATCGTTCGTATGCCCACCGCCGAGCCGATTGAAGTCGTTATCGCCCCTGGCGATGAGGATTACGAGCTCTATAAAGGCTTCATCGACGAAATGGGCGGCAAGTTTATGGATGGCACCCCCTGGCCCGAGGGCCCCGTCCACTTCTACGCTGCAGCGAGCTACTGCAACTTCCTGATCTGCAACGGCGTCGTTCTTGGCCAGCGTTATTACCACGAGGGCATGAGCGAGGTCGTGAAAGAGAAGGACGAGCAGGCCAAGGCGGTTCTTGAGAGCTGCTTCCCCGATCGCAAGGTCATCATGATTGATTCCCTCGCGCTTAACCTGTCCGGCGGCGGCGTGCACTGCTGGACTAAGGACGTGGCGGCCAGTCGTTAGTGAGCCTTAGAGCCTGCGCTCTTTGGCTTAGGCGCCACATGTACCGCTCCCCGAGGGATATCCGTGTTTCCTTCGGGGACACATTTAGCAATAATTTTGATAATAATTCGAAAGGAAAATAGACATGAACAACAGCCTCCGCGGTCGCGACTACATCAACATCCATGATCTCTCCTCCGAGGATTTCCGCTATCTCATCGATCTTGCCTGGAACCTTAAAGCTCAGAAGAAGTCTGGTGTCGACCAGCGCTACTTCCCCGGCAAAAACGTCCTCGCCAACTTTGAGTGGGGCTCGACCCGTACTCGTTGCGCATTCGAGACCTCCTGCAACGATTTGGGCATGGGCTTCACTTATCTGACCAACTCCCACATGGGTGACTGCGAGACCGTCAAGGATGCCATGCGCGTCTTCAACGGCATGTATGATCTCATCGTCTACCGCGCACAGAAGGACGAGCAGTTCCTCTATGACGTCGCCGACCTGGTTGACATCCCGGTCATCAATGCCCTTACTCTCGGCGATCACCCGACTCAGATGCTCGCTGACGCTCTTACGATGGAAGAGCAATGGGGCGGTCTGCGTACGAGCCGCGGCAAGAAGATGGCTTTCGTTGGCAACTGCGCCGGCGCCCCGGTGTGGTATGGCCGTCTGTGCGCGATGCTCGACATGGACTTCCTCGCCATCGGTCCCGACGACCTCCGTCATCAGATGTGCAAGGAAATGGGCGAAGAGGTGGAGGCCTGCTACGCCAAGTACGCTCCCAATAGGACCTTTACCATCACCTCTGACCTCGATGCCTTGGATGGCGTTGACGTTATCGTTACCGAGGAGTGGCGCTACATCAACCCCGAGTGCGGCGAAGAGGTTCTGGATCCCGACGACTACAACTCCTGGCTGGGCGATGCCGAGTCTCTGTACCCCTATCGCGTCACCAGCGAGCTGTGCAAGCGCACCAACAATCCCGACATCTTCTGCATGCATGAGCTTCCTTCTGTCCACAACGCAGATCACCGTGTTGGCAAGATGCTCCTCGACCAGTGCAAGAACGACCTCCATCGCGAGATCATCACCGAGGGTTTCGAGATTGCCGACGAGTGCTTTGAGGCCAACGCTTCGGTCATCTTCCGTGAGGCAGAGAACCGTCAGCACACCATCAAGGCCGTTATGTGTGCCCTTCTAGGTCTCTAGGAGTTGTATCAATGGAAAATGCAAAGTTAAAGAGCAGCAAGGTCTACGCATGGGTTCTCGTAATCGCGCTTGGCCTCATGTCTGCTGGTACGACCGGATCCTATAGCGTAATCGCCGGCTCCTTCGTCGCGCCCGTGTGCGAGGAGTTCGGGTTTGACTATTCAATCTTCTCGTATTACTTCACCGCGACGCTCATCGGTCTTGCGGCGGCGCTTCCGTTTGTCGGAAAACTCATCCCCAAGGTTGTTGGCAAGGTTTGGCTCCCCGTCGTCGAGCTTATTCTGCTCGCCGCCGGCGCAGGCATGGCTTTCTACACCGAAGTTTGGATGTTCATCGCCGCTGGCGCCCTGATTGGCATTTGCTTCGCCTTCACCACCGGCGTCGCCATGTCCGACGTTATTGACCAGTGGTTCAAAAAATCTGGTGGCCTGGCAATTGGTCTTGCTTGGGCAGTGAACTCGATTTACATGCTCATCATGAGCCCCGTCATCACCTCTGTCATCGAGGCCGCTGGCTGGAGGACTGGTTATCTGGTGCTCGCTGGCGTCTCCGCCGTGCTCATTCTCCCCGCTTCCGTCCTGATTATCCGCTATAAGCCTCAGGACAAGGGCATGCTGCCCTATGGCTACGTCGAGGGCGAGACGGTCGCCGAGACCGAGGAGACGACCGAGGATAGCACGCGTGGCGTTAGCTATGCGCGCGCCATTAAGTCGCCTGCCTTCTTCTTCTGCATCGGCTTCCTCTGCCTCGTTCAGCTCACTTGCTGCATGAACCAGCTCTTCCCGACGTATGCTTCCGAGGTTGGTTTTAGCCCCATGGTGGGCGGCTTCATGGTATCCGCTGCATCGCTCTTCGATCTGTTCCTCAATCCGATCGTCGGCACCACTTGCGATAAGTTCGGCAGCACGAAGGCCATTCTGGGCTGGCTCGCTGTCTCCATCCTCTCCTTTGTCATGCTCATGATGAGCAGCGGCAACTCGACGCTCAGCATCTTCGCAGCAGGCGTGAACGACGTAATGTACGTCATCGCTGGCACTGCCCTGACCGTTTTGGTTATGGATGTCTTTGGCTCCCGCGATTTCGGTCGCATCTTCGCGCTGATCTGCTCCGTGGGCTATATCGTCGGCGCCTTTGGCATGCCCGTTATGATGAAGGTCTATGAGCTTGTCGGCTCCTTCCAGGGCGTCTTCATCTTCTGCATCGCATGCAACGTTATTATCGGCCTGTTCTTGCTGCTGGCAAAAAAGACTGGTAAGAACCTCTCCTGGGACGAATAGTCCGATTCGTCTTAGACATACGCTGTAGGGCTTAACCTGCAGCCGCTTTGGGGCATCGGCAAACGTCGGTGCCCTTTTTCATCGAATGTGACAAAGGGACAGCCCCTTTGTCACATTGAGTGGCTTGTAAATCGAGGTCTAATGCTTTTCCCGAGAAGTGAACGAGTCAAAATGGACCCCCGAAGCATCGACACTTTTGGCGAGCAATTTCCTGCGGTTTTGCAGTCGAATCCTGCGGTTTTGATGCCTAAAAATGCCAATGCTTCGGGGGTCCAAAAACAGTCGTTCACTTCTCGGGAAAAGTATTAGACCTCGAGATATAGACGATGTTCGCGAGCGGCAATTAGAGCGTAAGCCTTTAGTTCTTTTTTGCAGAGAGCATGAGCCTAATTTCCGGATGGGTGTATTCGTCGAAATCTTCTGCGGCTTCGGTGTCAAAGGTGTAGTACGACTTGATAGATTCGTCCTCCGTCTTGATGCTGATTTCTTTATATAGGGATCCGGCTAAAAATGTCTGTTTAAAATCATCCGACAGGCTGCATGGCGTGAGGAGGCCCGGTGTGGCAACGGAAATGTCCAACCCGTTGAGCGGGGCGCAGAGCGTCGCGATGTCCTGCTCGGCGCGAGCGAGGTTGTCTGCAAGGCTTTCCTCGGGGTTGACCTGACTGGTGTAATCGACGTCCGTGAGCATGCCGTCTGCATCAAAAGAAAGGTAGACATAGGCTGCTTGAGCGCCAAGGTCATTGTCGCGCAGATAGCCGATAATGCGGTAGCCGTAGTCGTGATACGACTCGTATGGGTCGTCTGCCGCGACGCGTTCACACACGGGCTCCAGGGCATCTTGCGCGATGGCGAGCTGCTCGGCAACTGCAGCCTTTCTCGCCTGAAGCTCGTTATTTCCCTGGACAAACTGCGGGATGTAGACGCCAAGCAGCACAATGGCGGGCACCACTGCGAGAGCTATGGTCTGCTTCTTGACGCTTGGAATCGTCACGCCGTATGCGTTTGCCATGGCCTCGGCATTGCTCGAGGTCTCGGCTAGCACGTCTGCCGCGGTGGCAACTGCCCCTACGGCGCCGGCGACCTCCGCGGCGCCGCCCAGGTTGCGCGCGAGATCGTTATCACTGTTCTTGAGCAGGCGGCCGGCAGCTTGCGTGGCGAGCACGCCGGCGACCTCCGCGGAGCGGTCTTTGTTGGTTTGGGCTACCGCAAGCCTGCTCTGCAGCTCCTTCCACTGTTTGCCCTGCATTCCAAAGCGCGGCGCAAGAGCGCAATAGCAAAAGACGACGAGTTCGATTACGGTGAGTGCGATGGCGGTATATATGCCCGCGGGTTGGAATTCCTTTTGGTGGAACGCGATATCGTTGATCATTTGGAGCGGCAGCATGAGCAGACATGCTACGAACGACATGACGAGTGCGGTCGCTGCGATCTTGGGGTACGCACAGTACCGCTGAATGCGTTTCTTTTCACGTTCGGTGAGCTGATGCATGGGGGCCTCGACTCTCATCGTTTTTCGGGGGCGATGCGCACACGCTCTTGAGTATAGATGAGTGGGGGAGCTGCTGCGGGGCGGCCCTACTTGCTGTTCGTGGACACCGTTCACCTTCGTTGCACAGGGATGGTTGGAGGGCTGGTTGGCGTCAAGTAACCGCCTCCGCCTTGTGGGCCGCCTCGAGGACAAGGCATAATGCATGTGACAAAGGGGCAGTCCCTTTGCCACATTGATTTGAGAGTAGATGTTGATGATTCTATCGCTTGCCCCTATGGAGGGGATTACCGGGCATGTGTTCCGTCGCGTGCACGCGGAGTGCTTCGGCGCACTCGATTGTTATTACACGCCGTTTTTGCCGCCGCCGCGCGTGGGCAACCGCTTTGGCGGTAAGGCGTTTAAAGAGGTCGATCCCGCCAATAACCAGGGGCTCAACGTGGTGCCTCAGCTGATGTCCAAGAACGCGGACGAGTTTGTGTGGGCGGCGCAGGTGCTCGCCGACATGGGTTACCGCGAGGTCAATCTCAACCTTGGCTGCCCCTCGGGCACGGTTGTTGCCAAGGGGAAGGGTTCGGGCTTTCTGCGCAACCTGGATGAGCTCGAGGTGTTCTTGGGTGACGTGTGCGAACGTTCGCCGTTGCCGGTGTCGGTAAAAACCAGGCTGGGGTTGGAGAGTGACGAGGAGTACGAGCGTGTGCTCGATCTATATTGCCGCATGCCGCTAGCAGAGCTAATCGTGCATCCGCGCGTGCAAAAGGACCGCTATACGGGCTCGCCGCGCAAGGAGTTTTACGGCGAGACACTGGAGCGGGCGCCGTTTCCCGTGGCCTACAACGGTGACATCTTTGATCTTGAGGACATGGATGAGCTGGTAGAGGCCTATCCCGGAACGCGCCACGTAATGTTGGGACGCGGCCTGCTTGCGAACCCCGCGCTGGCTCGCATGGTTGCCGGCGGCCCTGCTGCTACGGCAGCTGAGCTGCAGCGCTTCCACGACACGCTGTTCGCAGCCTATGCGGACGAGATTGGCGGCAACGCGGTCTTCCGCATGAAGGAGTGGTGGTTCTACGCCAAGTGCGCTTTCGCCGACCCCACTACCGTTCACAAGCTCGTACGTAAGACCAAAAAGGCCGACGAATACCGCGCCGCCGTCAATCGCGTCTTTCGCGAGCAGCCACTTGCTCCTACCGCCCGCTTCCACGGCTAGTTAGTCATTGGGGACGTTCTTTAACGACTACTCATTTAAGTACGTCCCCAATGAGTGGAACTACTCATTTAAGTGCGTCCCCAATGAGTGCTAGAGCAGGTTCTCCTGTACCCATGCGATGATGTCACTCGATTCGTAGAGTGGTTTGCCGTCGATGAATAGGCAAGGAACCTGGCGCTTTCCGCCGACGGCGATGAGTGTCTGCTCGGCATCGGGGTCGGTCGAGATATTGCGCTCGGGAATGGTCACGCCGTTATCGGCCAAAAAGCGCTTGACCTTTATGCAATACGGGCAGCCGGTCATAACGTACAGCTCGAGCTTGTGATCAGTAGCCATAGGTCTCCAATCGGTTGAGGTTTCGATTGAGATACCCAATGCCGCCGCGGTCTATGCGCGAGTCAGCGATGACTCGATTGCCTGGACCAGAAACGCCGTGGCTCCGGTGCCGCAGGGCTTGTCGTAGTAGTCAACAAAGCGCTGGTCGGCGAGGTAGCCGTGGGCGAGCCCCAGGTATGCCTCGTCTTGGGGTTCGCTTCCCCAGTTGAGGCCAATCCAACGACGATGCATCGCAACAAGTTTTTGGGCCTTTCTGCTCTTTGGATCGCCGTCGCCCATGGCAATCGAGAGCTGACCCAGAATGGCACGCTCGAGTTCCTTCATGTCGTTCCATGTCTGGGGATCCATGTCCAGTAACGTTTCGTTTGCTGCATCGATAGCCTCATCGCCATAGCGCGCCCGTGCCTCGGCGCCGTAGCGCTCCTCGTTTTCCTGCACGGTACGCCAGCGCTCCAGTTGCG
>CAUFXK010000033.1 GCA_959596495.1 uncultured Collinsella sp.
CGTGCGCCTACGGACCTTAAACCGAACCTCATACGAGTCAAGAAACGCGATGACGAACGTGCCCACCGCCGCGAGGGCGGCGAGCGCGTTAAGGAATTTCAGCATTTGGGGACCTCCGATCGAGTCGTCGGCCGCCCGCGCACGGAATGCGTCGCAAAGCCATTTTACTGCGAGTTTATGCACCCACAGCTGGTAAACGCAATAATTGCAAACATTTGTTCGATAGTCATACGCTCGATCCATCGGGCAATGGAACCTGGCTGCGTTATCCAAAAAAACGGGGCAAACTCCAGTGCGGAGTCTGCCCCGAAAAGAGAATGGCAAAGCAAGAACGTGGCTGGACGAGAAAAGTGTCCGCAAGTCCCATGGCCATCACATCCCACCTGCCAAAGGGATGGGTGAGCGAGCGTTACTCCTGCTCGGACTCCTCAGCCTGCTTACGGCTGCGGATGAGGTGTGCCACGCCGATGCACAGCACCGCGCCGCCAGCGATCCAAGTGAACGTCACGCCGTTGAGACCGGTCAGCGGGAGGCCGGAGCCCTTCTGGTCGGTAACGGTGAGGTGCACTTTTCCATCAGTAGCGTTAATCACCTGAACAAGATTCCCGTCAGTTCCATTGGCGAGTGTGCAACTAGGAGTGAAAGAATCGCCGTTAGTGGGCAGGCTATCGCTCGCGATGATGAACGTGACGCCGCTGGCTGCGGAGTTGTTGTAACCAGGGGCGGGCGTAACCTCTGTGAGAACATAAGTGCCCTCGTCGAGACCGACAACATTGATTTTGCCGTTGTTGTCAGTTGTCAGAATTGCATCATCCTTATTTGACGTCGTGGTACCGTCGGCCTTGATAAATTTATCGGAGTCTTTCTCCTGCAGCGTGAACTGAACGCCTTCGAGGGTCTTGGGTTTGCCAGTATCGTCCTTGTCGCTACCAACCTTGGTGACGTCAATACCGTAGGTGTAGTCGTAGGCAGGATGCACAACCGTGTTGCCAGTACCGTTGGTGTGCGGGTTGTTGGAATAGGTCAGTTTTACCGTATTTGTCTGGGCCTTACCTAGCATGTCCTGCGTAATCTTGCTAGCATTAAGTTTGGCCTTGTAGTTCACATAGACCTTCGAATTGCCGTCAACGGCAATGGGATTGCCATTGACGTCCTTTGCATCTTTGAGATTTTCGAAACAGACAGTGAGCGTATTTTTGCTTGCATCATAGGTCGCCTTGTAGCAATTGCTATTTACGTCCGTCTCACCAATCTTGACCTCAACGACCGGTTTAGCATCCTGGAGCTCCGGAAGCATCGTGGAAGGAAGATTATCGGTGAAAGTGTAGCCGTACTTGTCATACGTGTTAATGTTGCTAGCCACAGTACCGGCAAGCTGATATTCGACAAGTTGCTCAGCAGCGGAGTCGGCGGCCTTGTTGGCCGCGGTGAAAACATTCTCGCCATCGTCCGTAACAAACTTGCCGTCCTTGTCATCCTTAACGGCCTTGGTCACGTTGGGGACGTCCTTCTTGGGCTCCGCGGCTACATCGGCGCCACCGACGATGGTGAAGATCGGCGAGGTGTAAGCGTCTTCATTGCCATCCGCTCCAGTAGTTTTACCGACCGACTTCGTTTCAAAAAGCCAGTAGCCCGCATCAATGTTCTCGAATGTTCCCACAGTGCCGCTCTCTGCATCAGTCCACGTCTGAGTTTCAAGCGCCCTGGCGATCATATCGAGCACGCTTCCAGCATTAACGTTGTTGCCCACAACTTCAGAACCATGCTTATTGATGAACTCGGCCCATGCCTGAGCAGAATCACCGGTAGGCAAACCAGTAGGTTTAGAGTCTGCTGCGACATCATCAAACGCATGAATCACTGCGTTCTTCACGGAAACGTTTTCTCCACCTGCCCACTCAATGTCAGAAAGCGTCTTGTCGCCCAACTTATCCCAGCTTCCATCACTCTTCTTATCCTGCGTGACCGTTGCCTTGAAAATCTGGATGCCCTTAAAAGTCGTATCCTTATAGGTTGAATCATTGATCGTCACGTTGCCGCTCTGGGCCGCCGTCGGCGCGCCCTCAGCAAACGCCATGGTCACCGGGGCCATGACGCCGCCGAAGCTCAACGCCGCTGTGAGGCCGGCGGTTACTGCCAGGCGTGCGATGTTCTTGTTCATGCTCATCTTCTTTTCCTCCGTTTTCCGGTTGTTTCTCATTCGATCGGTCATCATCTGTCTGTGTCTTAGCATCTACTTCGCTACGTCTCGCCCCGCTCTCTGTGGGGCTGCCAGCTACTCTTTATGGCTGCCACCTCCCCGCTTGATCAGGAACGCGACCACGATCAGTGCAGCTCCGGCGACCGCTGCGGCGGCCACGGCGTACATTGCCATATCACCAGTCAAGGGCATAAAGCCTCCGGTGGTAATGCTAGGGGGTGTGCCGGCGGGCGTGTTGATGATCGACGCCTCCAGGCTGCCCGTCGACCCGTCCGCGCTGTCGGCACGCAGGGGCGACTCAGCGGCGATGGTGAGTTTGGGCTTGGCGGCGGCCACCTGGTCGACGTCCAGGCCCTCGGCCTTGACCGTCACGGAGCGCGTGCCCTCAAAGGCAGCGTAGCCCTTGGGTGCCTTGAGCTCGCGGACCTCCAGCTTGCCCGAGTCCACGCCCGAGACGGTCACGCGGCCGTCCTCGCCCGTGGTGACGGTGGCCTTGCCCTCCGCATCCCACGTGCCGTCGGCCGCCAGTGTGCGACCGCGGTCGTCGACGATGCTCAGGACCGCCCCGGCAAGCGGCTTGTCGTCATCGCTGCCGCGCTTGGTGAGCGCGAGATCCCAGGTGTAGGCGGTCGCGTCGTCGCTCGGCGTGCGGGTGAAGCCGGCGTCGCCGGACTGGTCGGCAAAGGGAGATTGCGGGTAGCGCAGGTAGACCTCGTTGGGGTTGCCCTTCGCGATGCCGTGGTTGCATGCGCTGTTGAGCGGCGCATTGTACACGGCGACCACGCGGACGCCCGCGGTGAAGGCGTCGGCCCCGCCGAGCGCGGCGATGAGGTCGCCGGTGCGCACGATGAAGGTCTTACCGTCGACCGAGACCCCGCACTGGGCCGTGATGTCGGTCCAGCCCTTCGCGGGCTCGGTGCCGGCGCGCCCGTCCTTGCCGGCCGAGACGGCGCCGAAGCCGCCGTCCGCGCCCGCCGCCACGTACACGCGCATGCTCGCGGCGACCTTGGAGGGGTCGAGCCCCGCGCTCATGGTGTCGACGAACTGCACCGCATAGGTGTCGTAGGCCGTGAGCCCCGCCGGAACCGTGGCCGAGAGGCGCCAGTACAGGTCGTCGGCGACCGTGGCGTCGGCGGCCTTCTGCCAGGCGGCGGTGCTGTCCTCCAGCACGTGCTTGGACACCTTGGGCGTCGCAGCCTTGGGCTTGACGGTGACGGCGCTGCCGCCCACCAGGGCCATGATCGGCGCGGTGCCGGCCTCTCCCTGGGCGATGGCGTCGTCGTCGGCAACGATGAGCCAGTAGCCACAGGGCAGCTCGGCCGTCTTGCCCGCATTAAGGGCCACGGACACGGCACCAGAGCTCTGGAGGGAACGAGCGAGCTGTGCGCTCAGCGCGCTCGTAAGGTGGGAATCGTTGTTGAGCCACTCGGCAGCTTCCTGCGCGGTGGTCTGGGAATTGGGCATGCCGGCGCTGTGCAGCACGGGCAGCGCGGCGTCGCGCGCGGCGTCGCTTGCCCAGGCGAGGTCGGTGGCGATCTTGGCGTCGTTGTCGCCGTCGACGACGTTGGCGTCAAAGATCTGGTAGGCGTCGTAGCTGCTCGCCACGGTGCCGCTCACCGTGATGGAACCGGTCGAGGTCGGCGCGGCCTGCGCGGAAGCGGGGAACACAACCGCGCAGGTGCCGATCAGGAGGGCAAGCAGCGCAAACAAGATCGGGAAGGAGCAAACTTTCTTATTCACGACGCTCGCCTCCCTTCGCATTCGCCTTGCGACGAATGTGCATCCAGGCCGCAGCAGCGCAAAGCACCGCCGCGCCGGCAAGGTACGTCAGAGTGACGCCCGACATACCAGAAAGGGGCAAAGAGGTGGAGTAGGTGTTGGTGAAGGTGGGGGTGGAACTTTCAGTGAGTTCGCGGCCCGTGTCGTTGGTCACTGGCTTGCCATCACGATCCTGAATCTGCTTGTAGGTCGCAGTGACGTCGATATGGTGGTTAGAGTCGTCAGTCGCGTTAACCGTAATCTGATAGACCGACTTGTCGTACGTATAGTGCGAGAACAGCGAACCGTCGTCTTTCTCGCGCACGTAGTACGTGAAGGTCTTGGAAGCACCACGGCCAGCGGGGCCAGACGCGAGCTGGTCGAGTTGATCGAGTTTGTAATCAATCTTGTCGAAGCTCAGGGTCTGGGACTTGTCGCCGTCGGCAGTGGTGGACTTGCTGCTAACGATATCCGTAAAATCTGTGTCGGTCGCAAGCTGGAGCGTGAACTCCTTCATCTCGCCACCCTCAACGACCTTAGTCGCCATAGGCGTCCAGGAGCCCTTCGAGTCGTACGGAGTGAACTTGTTAGTGAAAGTCGTGGAGTCACCCTCACAGATAATTGGATAATAGTCTCCACTCTTCTGCACCTTGCTCCTCGCTTTTACGTTCTCCCACTTCCCAGACGACTCGCGGAATTCGTACTTGGTTACACCGACGTTTTTAATCGTGTAGTTATGGATGTAAAGATCCTTCAGTTGGCTTGAGTTTTCTTTACTCGGAACAGACATGAGCAAGGTCTTGGTATCTTCGGCCGTCACCACAATCTTATACACGCTGGAGTCGTACGTGATGCCAGAATCACCACCGGGGTCTTCGACCAAGTAGTATGTGATTTCGTTACCCGCGCCACTCGATGCGAATTGTTCACCAAGGTCAAACGTAATGCTGCCTTCTGCATCATTTGCTGCTGTTCCAACCTCGGTGCAAACGTCGCGATTGAATGTCGTGCCAGCTGTCGTGCCAGCCAAAGGGTCGTCTGAATCCTTGCGATACACCGTAAAGGAGAACTCCCCATCATTGAGCTTGCGGCCTTCCAGCTTCTTGGTCGCCTTGAGCTTGAGGCTCGGATAGACATACGTGTCCTCAGGCGCGCCCATGTACAGGTCGCCGTTCGACATGATGCCGCCGCCATGGTTCCAGGAATAATTGCCCGTGATAAACGTCGCGCCCGCCTCTAGCGCAGCCTTTCGCGCATTGATCGCCTCGGGGTCTTGAGCCTTAACATCCGAACTCAGGCCGATGCTTTTATATACCTGCACGCCACCGTTAGCGGGGATAGTAATGGCTTTCTGGAGCTCTAAGCTTCCCCGATACTTAGCATCGCCGCCGCCAAGCATTTTGCCAATCACCGCCGCGATCGGAGTCGTATGACCCTCCGCCGCAAGGAAGAAGTCCGCGTGGCCTTTTTCGCGAAACACTTCGGCATTGTAGGCGTCGGAGTCCTGGTCCTTACCGTGACCACCGCCGGAAAGATGGGGGGTGCCGTTATTGCCTGTATTACTCACGGATTCGTAGTCGTTCGCGTTTTGCTCATTTCCGGCAGAAGTATTACCGAAAATCGCCGTGCCGTCGGTGCCTGTCACCAAAGTCTTACCCGTCGGGCAAACCGCAACGCCGCCACCGTAGCCACCGGCCTCATTGCTGCTTATATAGGAGTTATAGACAAATAGCCTACCAGCATTAGACGCGACCTTAGAATCGCCCTGGACGAAGATGCCGCCTCCACCCCAGTCAAAGCGAGACATGCAGTGGTTATTAGTGATATAGACTGGATTTGAATTTGACGTTCCTTTTATCATCGCGTCAACCATCTGGCCCACGCGAATGCCGGCACCCTCAGAGCGAAAACTCACGTTAGAGGCAATAGTTCCCCCCGTAATGTTGAGCCATGCCATTGTCTTGCGCGAGCTCGCCCCTTGGTGTTCGATGTCGGTCACATAGACGCCGCCGCCGGCTTCCTCAGAATAGTTGCCCGTGATCTGGCCGCCCGAAATGGTGACATGAGTACCGTTTTTAGCGGCAAGTCCAGCACCGCCATGATCGCCATTACCATCGTTACCACAGTAATTGGCATATTTATTGTTAGTAATGTAGCCACCAGAAACAGTAACGCTGCCGCCTTCGGCCATGATGCCGCCGCCGAAACCAACACCAGTAGCAAGCGTGCTGTTGCCGGAGATTACGCCATTAGTTATGTTGACCGTGGAGTCTTTAGCATACACACCACCGCCACTAGGAGCACTGTTGCCGGCAATTACGCCACCGGAAACCTCGAGGGTCGAATTACCGTGTATTTCAATTCCGCCGCCCGCACCCGAGCCAGAAGCTCCACACACATAGCCGCCGCGCATGTTGACGGTAGAGCCGTTCTCGGCATAGACCAAGCTGCTAACGCTGCCGCCTTGTTTTTGCGTGATCACGCCGCTCACAAGGTTAAACGTGCCGCCCTTGCCGTTGTTGTTATATAGATTGATGAGCTTTAGATTTGCGTTGCCTCCGCACGCCACGATGGCGCCTTTAATCTCAACGTCATGTTTGACAAGTGTCTCGGTTGTGCCTGTTCCGCTCGGGGACGATTCGGTCACGTAGTAGGTAAGATTAGATGGAATGTTATCGTTATCGTAAGTCAGTTCGGCATTCTTGCCATAATTGGCGGCATTCTTGTCATAATTATCGGCATTCAGGCTCTGCCCCTGATCAGCTAGCTGCTGGCCCTCGCTGACCGTCTCACCCACCTGTGCAGAATCCCTAATTGTAAGTGACGCACCACCGGCAACATTGAATAACGGCTTGTCGGCGCTCGAGTGCTTAATCTTATGACCACTTAGGTCAAGGGTGATATTGCTGCCGCCTTTGTTAAGTGTGATTTCACCAGGAAAGTCAATATCAGCCGCAAGCGTAAAGCTGGCGGTTTGATTTTCCTCAACGCCTAGAAGCTTTCCCTGCAAGTCACCGGCATTCTTGATGTCCGTGGCTGTCTCTTCGCTCGCCACAGCCTCCTCGGCTGACGAACCAGCGCCATCGTCGATCGCTTCATTTTCTTCTGCCTGCGACTCGTCCTTGGGCTGCTCCTCCTGCTGGATTTCGTCGTCGCCCGCAGCATCGTCACTATTCTGGTTTTCGGTATCCCCGTTGTTGGTGTTGCCTACATCAGTAGACTCACTTGAGGAACCCCCCCCCATCACAGTTTCCTCGGTAGAAACCGTCTGGGCATCGTTGGCAATGGCCTGCGAGATCGGAGGCATGACGAGCGACAGTACCAGGCTCAAAACGGAGGCTCCGCACAAAACGCCTGCCAGCACACGGCGCGTCGCTTTATTACTCTGCTTAGATTTATCCGAATTCGCTTTCATCGATGTCTCCTCCCCAAGAGACCGCGATCTTGCTCTTTCACCATCAAACTTGGGCGCGCAACCTATAATTGCTCGCGCTCGATATGCAAATTATTACTCTTTGTTGAAACAACGCAAGCCTAACAATGTCAGTTTTGCTTTACGTTGCCTTAACTTCTTGACAATTATTCAAACTATGCATTGTTTTTCGAGGGTTAAATTTCGGAAAGACGCTGGTAAACTCGTTAGCAAATCTAGATAAATGACACTTTATCATTGTTTGTACAACACTTTGTTTTAACCCGCTCAATCTGTGAACGGTCAAAATTGCGCCGTGAATGGCAGTATATCTACCTGGAAATATTAGTTATGAGCTAATTGGTCAATTACTGCACAACTAGCGTGTGCCGATATGTTCATACATCGACACTTGAATGGCATCGCATGTTACCGGCCGCAAATCTCCTCGCTACAAAAAAGCGTCCCAACAATCGACTGTTGGGACGCTTGGAAAACCACCACAAAGGCGCTCTGCCCTCTTTGTGGCTGCCCCCAGGCGCTACAGCAGATGCTCCTGGATAAAGACCGCGATGCCGTCCTCGTCGTTGCTCGCGGTTACAAAATCGGCAGCGGCACGGGTGGCGTCGCTGCCGTTTGCCATGGCCACACCCACGCCGGCGTCAGCCACCATGCAGGTGTCGTTGTCCGCATCGCCAAACACACAGATGTTCTGGAGCTCCATGTCGTTGAGTTCCGCCACGCGCACAAGGCCGCGCGTCTTGGACACGCGCGGATCCATGAACTCGTAGAGCCGCTGCGTGGTCTGCAGAGCCGCCGCCTTAACAGTGTCATCGGCAAACGTCGATGCCCGCTCAATCACCCGCGGCATTACCTCGGGCGCCATGGTAAACATCACCTTGGGCTGCGGCTCGCGCAAAAACTCGACAAAATCGACCACTTGGTAGGGCACGCCGTCGACGCGCGACAGGTGCTCGACGCACGCGTTGCTCTCGGGCACGTAGAACACGCCGTCTCGGGGGCAGACGGGCGTTGCCGGAAGGTCCGCCATGTGCTTGCAGATGCGCGCGATGGTCTCGCCCGGCAGCGGATAGCTCAGCTCGTTGATGTCGTGTGCACGGTCGATGACCTCGGCGCCGCCGCAGCCCACCAGCACGTCCACCAGGCCTTCGATGCCCCAGAGCTTGTACATGGCCTCGGTCGCGTGGGCGTCGCGCCCGGTGCACAGGCCAAAAAGCGCGCCGCGCTCGCGCAGGGCGCGGATCGCCGCCACGGTGCGCGGGGACACCGTGTGCTGGCTCGTGAGCAGCGTACCGTCAATATCGCAGAACACGGCTTTGATGTGGCTGAAGGTGGTGTCCATGGGGGCCTTTCTGGGTTGTGCGGCGGTGCTGAATGTGGTCGGAAATGGTGTACATGGTATACCAAGGCGCAGGCGCGGCCCGTCAAAGCAAAAACCACCACAAAGGTGCCTGGCCCCTTTGTGGTGGCCGGATCCGCGGCGCAAACCATCACAACATTCGACGTTATTCGGCAAAATCGAGATTTTCATCGAATGTTGTGATGGATTTTACTGCCTTGCGGCACAATCAAAATGCCGGCGCCCAAACAGCAGCAACGCCGCGGGGACTGCCGTCACGACCATGCCTGCTCCGATGAGTGTCTGCTGCACGCCAAATGTCGCCGCCAGCCACGGAGCAATCGCCAGCGGCGCCACGCCGGCAAACATATTGCCAAAGCCCATGACCGAGTTCACACGACCGAGCTGCTCGAGCGGTGCCGTCGTCTGCACAATGGTGTTGTGGAGCGGGCTGACGACACCCCAAGCTATGCCCAAGGCGATCTGGCCAACGAGGGCCACGCCCACGTACGGCGTCCCCACATAGAGCAGGCTTCCCAGGCCCACGGACATGAGCGCCACGAGAAGCGTTTTAAGGTTGACCAGGTGCGGCGGCAAGCGGAGCGCGAGCACGGCACCCAGCACCGCGCCCACGCCCGAGGCCGACGAGAGCCAGCCCATCCACTCAACGCCGACGCGTAGGACATCGCGATAGAAGAACGATTCCAGCGGGTCGAAGGCTCCATAGCCAAAGTTCGAAAGAAAAATGATGCAGAAAAGTAGCGCGAGGACGCTGTTGGTGAAGACTGTCTTGATGCTGGCTGCGAAGGTGGCGCGGGCGGACGTGCTGGGGTTGGAGCTTTGTCCCGCACGCTCCCCTTCCTCTGCCGAATCGGCATCCGCATGCCCGGCGACATGGCTGGTCTGCGGCCTAAAGCCCCAACCGACGACGAACGCCAGCACGGTAAAGAGCATCATGAGCACGAACACCGTGCGCGACGACGCAGCCGCCGCGACAAAGCCGCCCAGCGTGGGGCCAACGATGATACTCACGTTTGAAAACATGGCGATGGCGGAGTTGATGTCTTTGAGCTCGACGGGGTCGTCGGTGAGATACGCCGGATAGGACGTGGCGATGGGCTGGGCGAATCCCATCGTAAAGCCCAGAAACACCGCGCCGAGTAGGACGACGCCGGTCGCGCTACCAAAGGCGATGATTGCCGTGCCAGTTGCGAGAGCGCCGATGATGCTCAGCAAGAAATGGCGGCGCGGGCCCCAGGCATCGAGCGCCGCTCCACCCGCAAAGGATCCCAGGATCACAAATACATTCATAAACAGGACGGCCAGCGATGTCGCGACGACCGAAGCGCCGTCCGCATAGGTGAGCGTTCCGATGACGCCGATAAAGTAGCTGGTCTGAAAACCGGTGTAGATGAGAAAGCGCATCGCCACCAGGCGCTTGGCCTGCACGGACAGCGATGATTGAGGCTTTGAGAAAAGAGAGGCGAGCATGGAGACTCCTTGTTTCATACGAATGCGAACGGCGGGCATTCGCCACCGTCTGTCAAATCAATCTATCCGCATGAAACATTAAGGACGCATCAAGCCCCTTCTCTCCGTTTTTCGCCCGTCATGAACCACTTGGTAGATTGTAAAGCATGTCTCACACATCTACCAAAGCAAAAACCACCACAAAGGTACCTGTCCCCTTTGTGGTGGAAGTGACGTTTGCCCAGATAAAACCTGCCAAAAAACCTGTCCCTTTTTGGCAGGTTATGGCAGCGCAGCGAGCCGGTTCCAAGTGCCCCAGGTCGCCCCGAAAGAGGAGCGACGCGTACTTTGGTACGCGAGCGACGGCTTGAGGGGCGAGATGGGGTGCTTGGGGCCGGCGCAGCGTCAAGCCTTAAAGGTGGTCTTGGATAAGGTCGCAGATGGCTCGGGCGTCGTTGATGTTGATGGCTCGGGTCGCAAAGCCGGCGTCGAAGGCCTGACGCGCCAGGGCCTCGTTGCAGGCAAGGGCCAGCGTGTGACCGTCGACCAGGTCGAGCGAGCTCTTGCCGCGCAGACGGTCGACACCGGAGCGTGCGACCACGATGTTGTCGAAGCCCTCGGCTTTGTAGCCCTCGATGATCACCACGTCGACATCGTTGTAACGCGACAGCAGCTCACGCGCGGGCATCTCGTCCTCCTCGCGTGTGTCGGCGTACTCCGCCCAGCGCGTGGCGCAGATGAGGCCCACGTGCTTGGATCCGGCCTGGTGATGGCGCCACGTATCCTTAGCAGGCACATCGATATCAAAGCCATGATGCCCATGATGCTTGAGCGAACCCACGCGCAGGCCGCGGCGGGTGAGCTCGGCAATGACCTTCTCGACGAGCGTGGTCTTGCCCGAGTTTTGGTAGCCGATAAACGCGATCGCGGGGACGGCCGGTGTCGGAGCTGCGGGCGCGACGGCGACGGGTGCACTCGCGGGCGCGTTACCGTCTGCGGCAGCAGCCTCAACAGCAGCAGCCTGACGCTCGACACGATCCCACGCGCCCGAGCGGCCGCCCTCCTTGTGCAGCAGGCGCACGTCGACGATCTCCATGCCGCGATCGACTGCCTTGCACATGTCATAGATCGTTAAGCACGCGGCACTCGCGCCGGTCAGAGCCTCCATCTCGATACCCGTCTTGCCCGTCACGCCCGCCGTAACCAGCACGTGAAAGCCAACCTGTCCGTCCGCGCGCGCCGGTGCCCAGCCCTCGGGCACGTCTTCGGCCGGCGTCCCCGCCGGGGCGATGGGCGCAATGTCGCACTTACTCTTGGTAATGAGCAGCGGATGGCACATGGGGATGATGTCGCTCGTGCGTTTGATGGCCATGATGCCCGCCACGCGCGCGCAGGCAAGCACGTCGCCCTTTTTGGCGCGGTCCTGCAGCACCATAGCCTGCGTCTCAGGGTGCATGAGGATGGTGCCCTCGGCGATGGCAATGCGATGGGTCTCGGCCTTGTCGGACACGTCGACCATGCGCACCTCGCCCTTGGCGTCCACATGCGTCAGCTCGTCGCGACGGGCGTCACGGGCGGGCTCGGCGACAGCGCTGGCAGACGGCTGCGCGGACGCGTCAGCGTTGCCAGCATTCGCCGCAGCCGTGGCTTTGTGGGCAGACATCGCGGCCCTGCGAGCGGCCTTGGTGGCATCGGCGTACCTGCTCTTGGCCATATGATCATCCTCCGATTTGGGACATAAATCGTTGCGTGCCCTCAATTATCGCGTGTTCCTGCGGTTTGTGGGCCACGGCATCGCGCCAAATCGAAAGTACCTGCATATCATCACCACGACGCAGCGCCTCACGCACCGAATACTCGGCATCGCTGAACAGACACGGACGCACGTTGCCGTCTGCCGTCAGGCGCAGACGGTTGCAATTCGCACAAAAATGATTGGACATGGCGCTAATAAAGCCAACCGTTCCCGCTGCGCCCGGAAAGTGCCAATAGCGCGCGGGGCCCGCGCCGGCAGGAGCGTCGTTGATGTCGAGCGGCTCGAGCTCGCCCAGTCCCGCCGCGGCGGCCCCGGCATTGATGCGCGCCCGCAGCTCGTCGCTCGGCACGGTGTCGCTCGCATCCCACAGCTCGGGATTGAACGCGGGCGCATGCGGGTCCACAGCGCAATGCGAGCTCGTGTGTTCGTCGCCAATGGGCATGTATTCGATAAAGCGCAGGTGGATGGGGCGGTCGACGGTCAGTCGTGCGAGGGCCGCCACATCCTGGTTGAGCCGGCGCACCACAACACAGTTGACCTTAACGGGCTCAAAGCCCCAAGCCAGCGCCGCGTCGATGCCAGCCATGGTCTGTTCGAGCCGACCCAGGCGCGTGATCTTTCCAAACAGCGTAGGGTCGAGTGTGTCGAGCGAAATGTTGACGCGGTTAAGCCCGGCATCTTTGAGCTGCGGTGCCAGCTTGGGCAGCAGAGCGCCGTTGGTGGTAAGCGAGATGTCCTCGATCTGCGGAATCGCGCGGATGTCGCGAATGAGCGGGATGATACGGCGGCTGACCAGCGGCTCGCCGCCCGTCAGGCGCACGCGACGAATGCCCTCCCCCGCCACCAAGCGCACAAAGCGGGCGATTTCCTCGGCGCTGAGCAGCTCGTCGTGCGCGCGGGGTGCCACGCCATCGGCCGGCATGCAGTAAATGCAGCGGAAATTGCACTTGTCGGTAACGGCAATGCGCAGGTAGTTGATATCGCGGCCAAAGCCGTCATGTTGCACGCGCCCGTCCACGCAGCCCTCCCCTCACGCGGCGTTTTATTCTTCTGAAAACATAATACCCCACGAGAGAATCATGCCGACACCCGTACGACAGGACAGGTCGCTTCGAGCAAAACGGACTTTCCAAGCCCATCCTCAGCATACAAACCATCACAACATTCGATGCTTTTTCCGATTTAGGCAAAAAACGTCGAATGTTGTGATGGTTTGCCTGCCCGCAGCGCCCCGCAGAAGGACCAAAGCACCCCTAAAGACCGCCGTCCCAGTGTCGAATCACGAATTCTCGCAGGTCGTTTTGACGTTTCTGGAACGCTTCGCTTCGGTCGCACTTAAGGCCCATAGCGAGCGCGATGGCGTTCATCGCCCGGTGCAATTGCAGCTGGTGGGCAAACTGAGTCCCGGTGAGAACGATCATCCTAAAGCCCAGCGCGCTCAGCACGGTCATACGCTCCGCATCCGACGCGCTGCGCTGTTTATCAAGATGGTCCGAGCCGTTGTATTCAATCCCCGTGCCGCTCGCAGGCGCATATACGTCGATCTCGAAATACCCGGCCTTTGCGAGATACTTGAACTCGTTGGGAACATCGACCCGATGGTTGAGCTCGATCTTGGCGTATCCCAGCCCTCCCTGGGAACGTTTTGCTACGACCATGATTGCGGTGGCCGTCTCCATAGGCGACCGCGCGCCATCGTGCACGCGCTTGAGCACGGCGGCCGCGCGTATAGCCCCCTGACGAGATCGGTTCTCATTGCAATAAGCAATCAAATCGGCAACGGTATACCTCTGCCCCATCTCGATATAATCGCCTGTCGACAGATGATTCAAATGGTATCGGGCACAGATTTCGTAGCCATATTCCAGCTGCTCGGGCTCGCCCATCCACGAACCCGCTTGGACAAAGCACATGGCCTCATCAACCACCAGAAGGCCCTCCGCCACCTCGATAAGATGGTCTGAAGGTATCGGCGCTCCAAACACGTGGCACCTAAATCCAGCCGGCGTCGAGCGCTCAAAATCGAAGTTGACGAGTGTGTCGATATGATCGAGCTCTTCTCGTGGAATACCAAGCGAAACCAGATAGTCGGTAACGATTCCAACTGCCGTTGAAGCCCTCAGCCCTTTGGCATCGAGCCCCAATTTGGGCAGGTCCGCAATCGGCTCCGCCTCGTTAGCAAGCGAGTCCTCATCGTATAGGCTGCTTGCTCGCGAGAGCGGCTCGGACGGGCGCGCCACGTTGTGGTACAGCCAGGCAGTCTTATGGGACAGGACGATCGGCAGGTCCATGAGCCCTCCAATGGAGTCGGATAACCAACCTTATTCCCCTGCCCCCGGGTCCGCACACCTTCGTGCGCAAGAAAGCGATTCCACCCGGTCGAGTGGTAGAAAAACCATCACAACATTCGATGCTTTTCCCGATTTTGGCAAAAAACGCCGAATGTTGTGATGGTTTGAGGCGAGGTGAGGAGCATGGAGGGGTCAAAGCATCGTGCTCGAACGGGTTAATCCAACTCTTTTAAGCCATGTGCCAGCTGCCAGTACTCGCCGTGCTGAGCGAGCAGCTCTTCGTGCGTGCCGCGCTCGATGATGCGGCCGTGTTCGAGGACCATGATGGCGTCGGCGTCGCGAACGGTGGACAGGCGGTGCGCGATCATAAACGTGGTGCGTCCGCGCATGATGCGGTCCATGCCGCGCTCGATGAGCTTTTCGGTGCGCGTGTCGATAGAGCTCGTGGCCTCGTCCAAGATGAGCACCGGCGGATCGGCCACGGCCACGCGCGCGATGGCGAGCAGCTGGCGCTGGCCCTGCGACAAGTTGGCGCCGTCGGCCGTGACCGGTGTGTCGTACCCTCTAGGCAGGCGGCGGATAAACGAGTCGGCGCAGGCGGCCTCGGCAGCGGCGCGCACCTCCTCGTCGGTCGCATCGAGCTTGCCAAAGCGGATGTTCTGCGCAATGGTGCCGCTAAACAGGTGCGTGTCCTGCAGCACAATGCCGAGCGACCCGCGCAGGCTGGCCTTGGCAATGTGCTTGACGTCAATGCCGTCGTACGTGATCTCGCCGCCATCGACCTCGTAGAAGCGGTTGATGAGGTTGGTGATGGTCGTCTTTCCGGCGCCCGTCGAGCCCACAAACGCGATCTTTTGCCCCGGCTTGGCAAACAGGTTGAGGTCCGTGAGCACACGGGTGCCCGGCACGTAGGAAAAGTCCACGGCATGGAAGCGCACGTCGCCGGCAAGCGGGACCAAGCCGCACGTGAGCTCGGTACCGTCGGCGGCCACCGCGCGGCCCGACTCATCAACGGCAGCCACATCATGCAGGTGCCCGTACGAGCCCACGCCCTGGCCCTCGGGAATCTTCCATGCCCACGCGGCGTCGCCCGTCTGCACCAGCTCCACGCAGCCCTCGTCAACCTCGGGCTTAAGGTCCATGGCGGCAAACAGGCGCTCGGCACCGGCCAGCGCGTTGAGCAAAAAGTTGCCCAGCTGCGTAAACTGGTTGATGGGCATGGCGGCCTGACGCACAAAGACCAGGTAGCTTGCAAGCGCACCTACGTCGGCGAGTCCCTTGATGCAGAGCATGCCGCCCGCCACGGCAACGATGGCGTAGTTGGCATAGCCGATCACGACGGTCATGGGCACCATGGAGTTGGCATAGCTCACGGCGGCGGTGCCGGTGCGGCGAAGCTCGTCGTTGCGGCAGGTGAAGCCGGCAACATTCGCTGCCTCGCGGTTAAAGACCTTGATGACCTTTTGGCCCGAGACCATCTCTTCGATATATCCGTCCAGGTCGCCAAGCGATGCCTGCTGGGCAGCAAAAAAGCGCTTGGAACGCATGCCCGAGTAGCGCGCATACAGCACAATTGCCGCATCGCACACGAGCGTGATAATCGTGAGCTGCCAGTTGAGGATGATGAGCATGGCCGTGGTGCCCACAACCTGAATGGCGGCCTGAATCACGTTGGCAAAACTGTTGTTGAGCGCCTCGGAGACGGTGTCGACGTCGTTGGTGAAAAAGCTCATGATGTCGCCCGAGCGCGTGCTGTCGAAGTAGCTCAGCGGCAGCATCTGGATGTGCGCAAACAGGTCGCGGCGAATATCGGACACCACGCGTTGGGCCGCGCGCACCATGATCTGTGAGTAGCCCAGGGCCGAGAGCACGCCCGCGGCGTAGATGGCAGCGGTAAAGATAACCTGCCTAGCGAGCAGTTCCTCCCCGCCCGTGGCCAAACCGTTGACGATGGGGCGCACCATGTAGGTACCGGCGAGGCTCGCGATGGCGGCGACGGAGGCGAGCACGCCCACCGCGAGCAACGAGAACTTGGCATGTCCCATGTAGGAGAGCAAGCGACGCACAGTGCGCTTGAGGTCGGCAGGGCGTGCTTGGGCTGCGGTCTTAGGCATGGCGCTCACCCCCTTCCAAGGGCGATTCGCTGGGGACGGAGGAAAACTGATCGTTCGCGCAGCGATCGTCGCAGCCGTCGCCGGTGTCTGCGTTCCCAGCGAACTCCATCTGCGAGGCATAGATCTCCTGGTAGATGTTGTCGCCCGCCAGCAGTTCCTCGTGCGTGCCCACGCCGTGGACACGACCGTCGTCCAACACCACAATGCGATCGGCATCCATGACACTCGCGATGCGCTGGGCGATGATGAGCACGGTCGTATCGGGAATCCGAGCGATGTGCTCGCGAATCTTAGCGTCGGTCGCCATATCGACCGCACTGGTGGAGTCATCAAAAATGAGCACGCGCGGATGCTTGAGCAGCGTGCGCGCGATGCACAGGCGTTGCTTCTGGCCACCCGAGACACCGGCGCCGCCTTGGCCCAGCTCTCCGTCCAGCCCGCCGATGCGATCAAGGAACTCGTCCACGCACGCCGCGTGGCAAGCCGCGAAGAGCTCATCGTCCGACGCCTGCGGATTACCCCACTGCAGGTTCTCGCGCACGGTGCCCGTGAACAGCACATTCTTTTGCAACACAATGCCCACGGCATCACGTAGGGTCGCGAGGTCGTAGTCGCGCACGTCGTGTCCGCCCACAAGCACGGCGCCCTCAGTGGCGTCGTACAGGCGCGCAATCAACTGCACAAGCGAGCTCTTGCCCGAGCCCGTGCCGCCGAGGATGCCCACCGTCGAGCCGCTCTCGATGCGAAGGTCGATATGCTCGAGCACATCCTCGGCTGCATCCGCGCGGTATTTAAAGGAAACGTCGCGAAACTCAATACTGCCGTCCGTTGGCGCCGCAGTCGCGAGGTCTCCCGCAGGGTTGGCAATAACGGGCTCCTCGTCGAGCACCTCCGCGATACGGCCCACACTCGTGAGAGCGCGCGTGAGCAGCAAAAACACGTTGGAAATCATCATGAGGGAGTTCATGATCAGCAGCACATAGCTCATGAAGCCCGTGAGCGAGCCCACGCCCAAGCGACCTTCGATGATCATGCGGCCGCCAATCCACAGGATCGAGAGCGCAGCCACGTACATCGAGAGTTGAAACACCGGCAGGTTGAGCACAGCGGTGCCAAAGGTCTTCGTCGCCGTGCCGGCGAGCTCGGTATTGACGGTGTCGAACTTGTCGCACTCGTGCTCGGCGCGCACGTAAGCCTTCACGGCGCGCACGGCGGTAAGGTCCTCTTGCACCACGCCGTTGAGGTGGTCCATCGAGGTCTGGAGTTGGCGGTAGAGCGGGCTCACGCGCACGGTAATGATACCAAGCACGATGGCGAGCATCGGCAGAATGACGGCAAAGACCGCCGCGAGCTCGCGCGAGAGCGCAAAAGCGTAGACGAGGCCCATGACCAGATTTACCGGCCCGCGCACCATGGGGCGGAAGCCGTTACCTACGGCGTTTTGGATGACGGTGATATCGGTGGTCATGCGGGTGACGAGCGAGCTGGCGTCGTAGTTGTCCAGATTGCCAAAGGCGAGCGTCTGGATCTTGCGATACTCGGCCTCGCGCAGGTTAGCGCCCAGCCCCGAGGCCACGCGGGCAGACGTGCGCGCATAGCCCAAGCCAAGTACCAGCGAACATGCGGCGCATACCAACATATACGTGCCCTGCAACAGCATGTAGTCGATGTCGCCCGCGGGCACGCCTACATCGATGATATTTGCCATGATGACCGGGATAAACAGCTCGAGCGCCGTCTCGGCCGTCACAAAGAGCACGCCGAGCATGGCATCGCGGCGGTATGCCCCCAGATAGGAAAACAAAATCTTGAGATTGCGCACGCAGATTCATCCCCCATCAAACGTTGTTCGCAAACCCACGTATTATGGCGCGCTGTGCGGCGGTGTCAAGTGATGCGAAATCGATTTCTGCAAGGCTAGTGCAGGCGCTAAGCTTGCAAGGTGCATCTCTGTATTCAATTGGAAATGAATGCGACCGCGACTTTTTCGCCCCGCTGTCAACATAAACCTTGACTCTACAATCGTTGTAGGGTTTTCACTACACTGGTACGCAAACGACCCAAGCCAGAAAGCGCCCGCCCATGGAACACGACCTCACACGCGGCAATGTCCTCAAGACCATCGCGGTCTTTGCCCTGCCCTATATGCTCTCGTACTTTTTGCAGATGCTCTACGGCATGGCCGACCTGTACATGATGGGGCAGTTTAGCGGCGCCGCCGGCATCACCGCCGTGGGCAACGGCGCGCAGACGCTCTATATCATTACCGTGACGCTCGTGGGCCTGGCCATGGGAACGACGGTTATCGTCGGCCACGCCGTGGGTTCGCGTCGGTTTGACCGCGCCGAGACCGCCATCGGCAACACCATCACGCTCTTTATGGGTGTCTCGGTGGTGCTGGCCGCTGTCCTGCTCTCACTGTGTCCGCAGATCGTGGCGCTCATTGGCACGCCGGCCGAAGCGGTCGAAGGAACCGCCGCCTACCTGCGTATCTGCTTTATGGGCATTCCCTTTATCGCCGCGTACAACATTCTTTCGGCCATCTTTCGCGGGCTGGGCGATTCGCGCTCGCCCATGTACGTGATCGGCGTGGCGTGCATCATTAATATCGCGCTTGATTTTCTGTTTATCGGCCACATGGGGCTCGGCCCCGTGGGCGCCGCACTCGGCACGGTCATCGCACAGACGGCCAGCGTTGCCCTCGCGCTCATGTGGCTCAAAAGCCGTCGCACGAACATCCACGTTAAGCGCAGCGACCTGCGCCCCCAGCCCGAAGTGCTCGGCAGCATTCTTAAGATCGGCGTGCCCGTGGCCGTGCAGGACGGCTGCATCCAGGTGGCATTTATGTTCATCACCGTCATCGCCAACCACCGCGGCCTGGTCGACGCCGCCGCCGTGGGCCTGGTCGAGAAGATGATCAGCTTTTTGTTCATTGTGCCGAGCTCCATGGGCGCCACCGTCAGCGCGCTCACGGCGCAAAACGCCGGCGCGGGCAAGGGCGACCGCGCGCGTCAGGTGCTCAAGGATGCCATGACCATCTCGGTGGTGTACGGCTGCCTGGTCACGGTGCTGATGTGGCTGGTGGCACCAGCGTTTATCGGCTTTTTTGCCAAGGACGCCGCGGTGGTCGCGGCCGGTACCGGCTATATGCGCAGCTATATTTTCGACGCGATTTTTGCCGGCATCCACATTTGCTTTAGCGGCTTTTTCGCCGCATACGGCAAGAGCCACATCGGCTTTGCGCACAACGTGCTGGCCGTTGTGCTCATTCGCGTGCCCGGCGCTTGGCTGCTGTCGAACGCCTATTCCGACACGCTGTTCCCCATGGGTATCGCCTCGCCGTGCGGGTCGATTCTGTCGGCGGTCATCTGCGTGATTGCATTTACCGTGCTCAACCGCCGCGGAACTTTTGACAAGCTGATGGCGTAGCGGGGCAACGCGAGCCTGGCGCCCCTCCCCGGCTCTATTGAAAGGAGCGTTCCTATGGCCGACTCGCCAACTGAACATACCGAGGGCCTGCTCCGCATTGGCGAGGTGGCGCGTCTGTTTAACCTGAGCGTGGGCACGTTGCGCCATTACGAGCAGATGGGCCTACTGGACCCGGCGCACATCGATCCGGCGAGTGGGTACCGCTACTACGGATCACGGCAGCTCTCCACCCTCAACACCATCAGCCACCTGCGTGTTCTGGACCTGCCGCTGGCACAGATCCGCGAGTTTGTGACCACGCGCGATGTGGACCTCATGCAGCGGCAGCTGGCTCAGCAGCAGGAACTCATCGAGCGCAAGCGCCGCGAGCTGGAGCGCGTATCGCGCAAGATCGACAACCGGCTTGCTCTGCTGCACGATGCCTTGAGCACCGAGCTCGATACCATCCGCGAAATCGATGCGCCCGAGCTTCGCTGCGCCGTGTTGCGCGAACGCGTCAACCCTACCGACGCCTATGCGCTGGAGTGGCAGATTCGTCAACTGCAGAAGGGCCAGCACGAGACCTTTGTCTTTCTGGGCAACTTGGGCGTCGGGATTGGCGCCGAGCGCCTCGCCGCCGGCGACTTTGATGGCTACGACGAGGTCTTCCTGCTGCTCGATGACACCGATGATTACGTGGGCGACGTCGAGGTGCGGCCCGCCGCACGCTGCCTGACCATAAGCTTCCGCGGCACGCACGGACAAGCAGCCCCGCGCTACGAGCGGCTGCTCAGCTATATGCGCGAACACAACCTGATGCCCGCCGGCCCGTCGCGCGAGATCGCCCTAATCGATGACATCATCAGCGACGACCCGGCAACCTACGTAACGCAGATCACCGTGCCCGTTGCCCCAGCAAAGTAAAAACCGCCCGGAAGGCATCGTGCTTCCGGGCGGTTCTTCAATTAGGCCATCAATGCACTAAGCCTGGGGCACCTGACCAGTAGCCAAGATCTGCTCGAGTGCGTCCTCGTCCAGCACGGGCACACCCAGCTGCTCGGCCTTGGTGAGCTTGGAGCCCGCTTTGGGACCGGCGACCAGATAGCTCGTCTTCTTTGAAACACTGCCCGAAACCTTGGCGCCGAGCACCTTGAGCGCCGCGCCCGCCTCGTCGCGCGTGCGGTTGACGAGCGTGCCCGTGAGCACGAAGGTCAGACCCGCAAGCGGCTGTGCGTCGGCAAGCTCGCCCGCCACGCCAGCGTCGGCTGCGGCTTGTGCATGCGCGGCGCCCAGGTCGACCTCGAGCGACAGGCCCGCCTGGCGCAGACGCTCCAGCACGGCAAGGTTTTCGGGCACGGCGAGGAACTGCTTGACGCTCGCCGCAATCTTGGGACCGATGCCCTCGCACTCGGCGATGTCCTCTTCGCTCGCCAAGATAAGCTTGTCAATCGACAGGAATCGCTCGGCAATGACCTCGCCCACACTCTTGCCCACATGGCGGATACCCAGGGCAAACAGCACGCGACCGAGCGGCTGGCTCTTGGACTTGTTGAGCTCGGCGATGATTTTCTCGGCCGTCTTGAGGCCCACCGGGATGGGATCGCCCTTCTTGACGCCCTTTTTGCTGTTGGAGCTGGCATAGGTGCGGCCCGTGTCCAGTCCGGCAATATCATCGACCGTGAGCTGGTAGAAGTCCGCGACATCGTGAATCAGGCCGGCGGCGATCATCTTGTCGACGATCTCGTCGCCCAGGCCGTCAACGTCCATGCAGCCGCGGCTCACCCAGTGGAGCAGGCGCTCCTTGAGCTGCGCGGGGCAGTCGATGGACACGCAGCGGTAGGCCACCTCGCCATCCTCGTGAACCACGGGGCTGCCGCACACGGGGCAGACCTCGGGCATCTGCCAGTCAACGCTGTCGGCCGGGCGCTTGTCGAGTACCGGGCCCACGACCTCGGGGATTACGTCGCCTGCCTTGTGCACGATGATAGTGTCGCCCTCGCGCACGTTTTTGCGACGGATCTCATCGATGTTGTGCAGCGTGGCGCGCGCGATGGTGGAGCCGGCGACCGTCACCGGGTCGAACTCGGCGACCGGCGTGAGCACACCGGTGCGGCCCACCT
>CAUFXK010000034.1 GCA_959596495.1 uncultured Collinsella sp.
CCCTACGCGCCCTACAGCATGCTCGAGCAGTGCCAGAAGAAGGAGATCTTCTACGAGCTGTGCGAGAAGCATGGCGTGCCCTATCCGCACACGTTTACCTTTACCAAGACGATGCTCAATGCCCAGGGTGAGGCGCCTGCCGAAGTGCTCGACCAGATCGATTTTCCTTACCCGATGATTCTGAAGCCTTCTGACGGCATCATGTGGTGGCAGCACGAGTTCGAGGGCCAGAAGAAGGCCTATGAGATTGCCGACCGCGCCGAGCTGGAACAGGTCATTCGCGATTCGTATGCCAGCGGCTACACCGACGACCTGATCTTGCAGGATCGCGTGCCCGGCAACGACGAGTACATGCGCGTGCTCACCAGTTATTCCGACCGCAACGGCAAGGTGCGCATGATGTGCCTGGGTCACGTGCTGCTCGAGGAGCATCAGCCCCACGGTGTCGGCAACCATGCCTGTATCATTACCGAGCCCAACGACGAGCTCATGGGCGGCGTGCGCAAGTTGCTCGAGGACCTTCACTTTGTGGGCTATTCCAACTTTGACGTTAAGTACGACGAGCGCGACGGCTCGTTTAAGTTCTTCGATTTCAACACGCGCCAGGGCCGCAGTAACTACTACGTCACTAACAGTGGCTTTAACGTTGCCAAGTATGTGGTGGACGAGTATGTGTTCAACCGTCCATTTGAGCCGGAGTTTGTGACGGCTCAGGACGAGGCCCTGTGGATGGTCGTCCCCATGGGCGTCGTCGACAAGTACGTCAAGGATCCCGAGCTGCGCGCTAAGGTGCATCGCCTGGACAAGGAAGGCAAGGGCGCCGACCCTTCGTTTATGAAGGGCGACTTTGTCTTTAACCGCTGGCTGCGCATGTGGCACACCAAGCTGCGCCACTTTAAGCTGTTCAAGACGTATTACAAGTAGATGAGCGCGGCGCCCGTCCGGTTTGCATCGGGCGGGCGCGGGTATGATACGCGCAATTGCGCAAGCGTCACCAAGGAGGCGGCGATGGAAAAGCTGGGAGTTATCGGCGGCATGGGCGCCGAGGCCACGTCGTATTACTACGACCAGGTGGTGCGTCATACGGCTGCTGCCTGCGATCAGGAACATATCGACATGGTGGTGCTCTCCAAGTCGACCATGCCCGACCGCACGCTGGCCATTAAGACCGGCGAGCATGCCAAGCTGCTGGCGACCATGAAAGAGTGTGCCCAGGCACTCGAGTCGCTGGGCTGTGCGCACATTGCTATTCCCTGCAACACGTCACACTACTTCTACGACCAGATCCAGTCGTTTACGAAGGTGCCGATTATCCACATGCCGCGTGAGTCGGTGCGCTATGCTCTGGCCGGTGCGGTGATGGGGGAGTGCGAGTTCGACCCCAACCTGAGTATGCCGGCCGAGCCGGTGCACAAGATTGGCATCATGGGCACCGACGGAACCGTGGGCGCGGGCGTCTACGGCCGCGAATGTAAGGCTGCGGGTGTTGAGGTTGTCTATCCCAGCGAGAAACGTCAGAACGATGTGATGTCGCTTATCTACGATGATGTGAAGGCCGGACGTGAGCCCGATATGGATAAGTTCGACCGCGTGATGTGGGAGTTCGCCCGTAGCGGCTGCGACCGCGTCATTCTGGCCTGCACCGAGCTCTCGGTGCTGCAAAAGTACCGAGAGATGCCCGAGATCACCCTCGACGCCATGGATGTCCTGGTGCGCGAATCCATCATCCGCAGCGGCGCCCTCTACCGCCTCTAGCTTCCGACCCGCCAAAAAGGGACAGGTTAATTTTGGTAGGTTTTATCTGGTGAAACAGTAAAGGCCTCGGCTCGTTTGGTGCGAGCCGAGGCCTTTTGCGTTGGGCGGTTGCTGTCGGTGGTGAACTAGAACAGGAAGCCGATGGCGATGGGGGCGATGCTGACGATGAGCACGGCGATGTCCAGGCCCTTGATGGGGTAGCGCTTGTACGAGCTGGCGCGCGTA
This sequence comes from uncultured Collinsella sp., assembly GCA_959596495.1. Lineage (GTDB taxonomy): Bacteria > Actinomycetota > Coriobacteriia > Coriobacteriales > Coriobacteriaceae > Collinsella. Next base: position 1,981 of record CAUFXK010000034.1, read on the forward strand.
CGCAGATAGAAGCCGCGCTGTTCTGCCGCCAAGGCTGTGGCATCGGTCTTGCCCACGCTCGAGATGAGCAGTGGCACACACAGTGGCAGCATGAGCTTAAGCTTCTTGATGGGGTTCTTGGTGTCGTACTCGACGCCGCGTGCGGTCTGCGCCTCCATGATGGCGTTCATCTCCTGACCAAACACCGGCACAAAGCGCAGCGCCGTGGTAAAGGTGAAGGCATAGCGATACGGTACGTGCAGCACCTCGACGCAGGCGTTGGCAAGGTCGTTGAGCTTGGTCACCATGAGCATGAGGATGAGTGGTAACGCCACACCCAGTAGGCGCAGACAGGCCTTCGATCCTGTGATGAGGCCCGTGTCGGTGATAAAGCCCCACACCACGTTGCCATCGCGCATAAAGGCCAGCTGGAGCACCAGCATGATAAGCGCGAGCGGGATCAGCAACTTGAGCAGCGAGAACAGACGGTCGACGACGCCGGCATAGGCGCCCAGCGCAAGGGTGAGTGCCAAAAAGCCCAGCAGCGCCACGTAGGTGTCGGACAAGAAGATGCCGACGATGATGGCGGCGGCGAGGCCCAGTTTGACGACGGGGTTCAGGCGATGCAGTAGCGTATCGCCCGGCATGTAGTCGATGACGTTAACCACGGTGGACCATCTCCTTGGTAATTCGAACGACATCGGTGACCTCGCTCACCTGCGCAAAAGCGGGCGAGACGGAAGATGCCAGACGGCGCGAGAGTTCAATAACCTGGGGAGGCTCCACGTAGGCACGCCGCATGAGATCGATGTTCGAGAATAGCTCGTGCGTGCGGCCGCGGTCGAGGATGCGACCGTCGGCCATCACCACGATGCGCTCGGCAAAATCCGAGACGACTTCCATATCGTGGCAGACCATGATAACGGCGCAACCACGCTCGGCCATGGTGCGCACCGTTTCCATGACGGTCATGCACTCGCGGTAATCAAGGCCGCTCGTGGGCTCGTCGAGCACGACGATCTTGGGCTCTACGACCACGACAGAGGCGAGTGCCACCATCTGGCGCTGACCGCGCGAAAGCGAGAAAGGCGCCTCATCGGCAGGCAGGCCAAAGCGGTCGATGACGAGCTGGGCGCGACGCAGTGCCTCGGCACGGTCGATGCCGGCAAGCTCCAGGCCAAAAGCCACCTCGTCGAGTACGGTGTCCTTGCAGATCTGGCGGTCGGGGTTTTGGAAGAGGGTTGCGACTTCGCGGGCGATGCGGCTCGTGGGAACGGCTGCGGTATCCAGTCCCGTGACGCGCACGCTGCCCGAGGCGGGCTTAAGCAGGCCTGTGAGCAGCTTGGTGAGCGTGGTCTTGCCGGCACCGTTCTGGCCGACGATGCCCACGAGCTCGCCGGGATAGAGGGTCAGGTTGAGGTCGTGGACGGCGGCGCCGCCATTGGGATAGGCAAACTCGACATGGTCGAAGGTGAGTACGGGTTCGGCGTCCTTGGCATGCGGACGCAGCGACGGTGCATGCGGGGAACCGGCGGGCGTCTGGGCTTCGATGGCCGCGTGTGCGGGGTCGACGATGCCCGAAATCAGGCGCTCGGCCTCATCGACATCCAAGCAAGGGGTACCGCTTACCAGGCCATCGGCCTCGAGGCTATTGAAGATGCGCGTGACGCGAGGGCAGTCGACGCCGATGGCACGGAGCTCGTCGGTATGCGCGAAGACCTCGTGTGGCTCGCCCTGCAGCGCGATTTCGCCATGGTTGAGCACGAGCACGCGGTTGCAGTACTCCGAAAGCAGGGCGACCTTTTGCTCAACGACGACGATGGTGATGCCGAGTGCACGGTTGGCCTCACGCAGGGTCTCGAAAACCAGCGTGGAGCTGGCGGGGTCGAGTGCCGCGGTGGGCTCGTCGAGAACCAAGACGCGCGGACGCATGGCGAGAATGGCGGCGATGGCCACTTTTTGCTTCTGTCCGCCCGAGAGGGTGGCGATCTCGCGGTCGCGCAGGTCGCTGATGCCGACGGTCTCGAGCGTTTCGCTCACGCGCTGCTCGATCTGGTCGTGGGGAACGCCAAAGTTCTCGAGGCCAAAGAGCATCTCGTCCTCGACGACCGAAGCGACCATCTGCGTGTCGATATCCTGCAGCACACTGCCGACGATTTGCGACACGTCGGTGAGCGAGACCTCGCAGGTGTCGTGGCCGTCAACCATGACGGACCCAAAGAACGTGCCGGTGTAGTGGTGGGGCACGGCACCCGACAGGCAGGCGGTAAGCGTGGACTTGCCGGCACCCGAGGGCCCGATGATGCCGATGAAATCTCCCTTGTTCACGCTGAGCGAGATGTGGCTGAGCGCCTGCTCGGTCTGCGTGCCATAGGAGAACGAGACATCGTCGACGTTGATGATCGTTTCCATGGATACCTTTCATAGTCATTGGGGACAGTCTTAAATGACCAGTTGTTTAAGACCGTCCCAAAAAAGCTCGTTGTTTGGGACGGTCTTTGGTGGTGAAGCACGGAGACGGCTTTACGAGGGGCCCCAGGTTGGCGCGAAAGAGGAACGAAGCGTACTTGGGCACGCGAGCGACGAATGAACGCCAAGATGGGGTGGCTCGTAAAGCCGAACGGGTTAGTTGAGCCTAAGGGCCTTCTGGATGGGCAAGTAGAGGGCGCCGACCAGAATGGCGTTAAAGACGGCGGTCATGGCGACGACGGGCAGCATAGCGGCGGCGAGCTCGCCGACCACGCCGAGCATGGCCATCTTGATGACCATGAAGATGACGCCGGAGACAAAGGTGGTCAGGAAGGTTGCGACAATGGCGATCGCGGGCTTGACCTGACCGTTCTTGCCGGCGGCATTGACGATGCCGGCCATGAGCATGGCGGCGATGCCCTCGGCGGCAAAATCAACGAACGGCGAAGTGGTGGTGATCTGGATCACGGCAGCCGAGATGAGGCCAATGACGAGCGCCTGGCCGATGTTGGGGCGAACGACCAGGATGGTGAGGCAGAAGGCCGAGATGATGAACTCGGGGCTGATCATGCCGCCCGAGATGCCTGAGATGGCCTTGCCGACGGTGAAGTTGAGGATGAAGCCGGCGGCGAGCAGGATGGCAAGCAGGACGAGGGCGCGGACATCGAGTTTGCCACGGTCGGCGGTCTGGACGGTGCGGGGCTGGGTGGCGGTGGTGTTCTGAGACATGGTGAAAATCCTTTCGGAATGGGAGTGCAAGAGAAAAGCGGAGGCGCGTGATGCGAATGCGATCGGGCTCGAGATAGAAAAAGGCCCCCGGTCGAAACCGGAGGCCTTCCAATCACCTAGAGCGCAAAAACAGGCGTGAGGGACTCACCGTCGACCGATCGTATTCGCATCACGCCACCACCAGTTGTTGAGAGACTTCATCGCGTTCTTCATGTCGGTGGCTCCTTTCGTGATGCCATGGTACGGTCGCACCTAGTTGCTGTTGCGCTGCACTATAGCACAGCAAAGTGTGTGCGGGGAAATCTTTTTTGAAAAGATTTCAGGCGGGTTTCCCGTCGGTCAAAAGGCGGGTTAAGCGGGCGAGCCTGCCATTGCTGCCTTGCCCGCTCAGCTAGGACATGAGGGCCTTAGGCCTTCTTGCGACGATAGATCACGTAGGCGCAGACACCGATGATGACGACGGCGCCAACGGCCATGGCGGCCATGTTGTTGCCCTCGGACTTCTCCTCGGTGACCTCTTCCTCTTCGGCCTCGGGCTCGGCCACGTCCTCATCGGAAAGGGCCTCGTCGGCGTAGGTGATGGACTCGACCAGGCAGTCGTTGTCAGCATCGTAGTCGCTCGGGACGAACTCCTCGGAGAAATCGCCCTCCTTGAGGTAGTCGCGCATCTCCTCGAGCATGGCCTTGCACTTAACATAGGTGTCCTTGGTTGCAGCCTTGCCGGCCTTGTTGGCCAGGGCGGTGCGGGCTTCGGTGCCTTCTTCGGCCTGCATGGCCTCGTCGACGGTCAGGTTCTGCTCGATGAGTTCCTTCTGCAGGGCATCGAGATAGGCGCGGACGCCGGTGGCGCAGTGGTCGCGGTTCTCATAGGCGAGCGTGTTGATGTCCATGAGGACGTAGTTGATGGAGTTCTTGGGCTCCTCGTTGTTCACGACGTCTTCCTCTTCGCAGTGATCGAAGGAGACATCCTGATCGCTGAAGTAGGGGCTGACCTCGGTGAGCAGTGCGGAGTAGAGAGGGATGGCGACGGAGAACTCGGCGTTGGAGAGCATCTCCCACTGAATGGTCGCGATCCCGGGATCCATGCCGTGACGGATCTGGAAGGTGTGGATCTCGGTGTTGCGGTTGGAGCCGATGGCATAGGCGCCGTCGGTGTTGGCGTTGAGGCCGGCGACATTCTCGCCGCGAGCGGCGAAGGAACGAATCATCTCAAAGGTGTTCCAGTCGGACTTGCCGGGCTGGAAGAACAGCGGCTGCATCTCGTGGACCAGGGCGCCGGTCGTCGCGCGAGCGTCTTCGCGCTCGTCCTTGACGATCTCGTAGTCGGTGCCCTCGGCAAGCGGAGCCATGAAGTAATCGCGACCCTGGATATAGCGCGACCACTGGTGCATACCAGCCTCGCTGATCTCCTCGCCGTAGGTCTTGGCGACGTCGAACTTGCCGTCGGTGTACTCGGCAAAGCCCTTCTCCTTAGGCATGGACTCAATGCCCTCGGAATGGAGACAGTTCTCGGTGTCATCGAGGTCGACGTTATAGGTGAGGTTGCCGATGTTGGGGTTGAGCGAGGCGATATCATCGGCGAGCTTCATGGCAATCCACTGATGGCCGGAAAGCGCGGCGAACAGCCAGGTCTCGGTGCTGTCGGCGATGATGATCTGGTCGTTGGAGCAGACGCCCTGCTCGTCAATCAGGCTGCCGATGAGCTCGACGCCCTCGCGGGCCGTGGCACTCTCGCCCAGGATGACGCTGGCATAGCTGTACTCGCCAATGCCAGTCTCCTCGGTGATGGGGTCGGCCTCTTCGGCCTTCTCGTTATAGGAGGTGCTCAACGTGGCAGAGCAGGAGACGCCCTTCTCGTTGATGCCTGCCTCGGAATATGCGTCGTAGCGATCTTCCCACTGTGAGGGGTTGTCGCGAACGAAGGTGTAGCGGTAGGTTGCGCCCTTGGACTTGTACTCAAAACCGGACTCGACCGAGGTGTACTCGTTGCCGTCCTTGTGTGCGGGCTCAATGCCAAAGTGCTTGACATAGCGCGGACCGAAGTCCTCGGAACGGCCGTAGTACGTGTTGCCGTCTGCCGTGAGCTTGCTGCCCATGTAGATCTGGGTGCAGGCGAGTGCCGAAGTCGGCATGGCCATGATGGCCGCTGCTCCAAACGCAAGGCCGCAGCCGAGCTTTTTGAGCGTGTTGACAGGATGAGTAAACCTCATAATCCCTCCCAACCGTTGAAACCCCGCGGAACCGTGCAGGATTTCAGCTAATAAATACATCTATTAGCCTAAAGGAAGTGTAAAGAGTATTCATTCGACAACAGCTTTTACTCGATGAGCGTGAAGAAATATACGATGAACGGATAATAATACTCATTTTATGGCTTTAGTTAAATAAAGGCACCGTGCATTTACTGTAGCTGAATAAAGCATTAGACGGCGGTCAAAAAGAAAACTCTCCCGCTGTTTAGGATTTGCATAAACAACGGGAGAGACGATAATTGGATGAATATCATACCAATGTGGAATTACTTCTTCCGGCGGTGGATCACGTTGATCGCATAGCCGACGAGCATGGCCAAAACGATGATGATAAAGCCGAGCAGGGGATTGTCGTTCATAGGGTCCTCCTATTTTCCGAGCGGGGAGAATTCGTCGACGATGAGGTCGAGGCATTGCGGAAGCGCGCGGGCTCCAAAGACGCCCGAATTGCTGGAGATAATCTCGCCATCGAACTGCATGCCCAGCGACGGGGTGCAGGTGATCTTGGCTTCCTTGGTCTGGATGATCTTGAACTGCGGGCGCCCGAGTACCTTGCCGGCGGGGTCAAGCGCAGCGGTGATCACAGTAGGCAGCAGCTGCACGGTGCGCACGGGTTCGATGACCGCAATGTCGACCATGCCATCGTTCATGCGGCAGTCGGGGAACAGGTTGATGTCGTTTTGGATGACCGAGGTGTTGCCGGCCATGCAGCAGATGCCGTCGAGCTCCTCGACAATGCCGTCATGCTCAATCGTAAAGTGCGCTACCGTAGGGTTGGGCGTGGCGAGCGCAGAGAGGAAGTAGGCGATCTCGCCGATGTCGTTTTTGGTGGGGGCGGCCTTCATCATGATTTCGGCGTCGAAACCCGAGCCGGCGATGATGATGAAGCCGTGGCGCTTCTCGTTGCCGTTCTCGTCGAGCCAAAAGAGCTCGCCCATGTCGACTTTGACCGTGCGACCGGCACGGCAAGCCTTGGCAAGCGCCGCTGCCTCGGGGGCATTACCGATGTTGTTGAAGAACAGGCAGGCCGTACCGGAGGGGAAGACGAGCGTGGGGACACCGCATCCGCGCATCTGGTCGAGCACGTTGGAGACAGTGCCGTCGCCGCCCGAAACGACCACGCGGTCAAACTCGCGCACGTCTGCCACGGCGTCCTCGGGTTCCATGCCATCGCCGATAAAGCGCATCACGACCTCGTCGCCGCCCTGTGCAAGGGCGTGCGTGAATGCGAAGATTTCATCTGAGCTGGGGCCCGATGCCGGGTTGTGGATGATAAGGCAGCGCATACTTACGTTCCCGTTCTGTGACTAACCGAGTATAGTTGTAAGGCAATGCCGATATCCTACCCGTGTTTTTCGGGCCTAACCTTATTCGATGGGTTGATATGTACATTTCCACACATCAGGCTCTACTCGACTTTTGCCAGCGTGCCCGTGAGTTCGACGCGATTGCCGTCGATACCGAGTTTTTGCGCGAGCGCACGTTCCATCCGCGTCTGTGTTTGGTTCAGATTGCCACCCCTGCCGAGAGCGTAGCGGTCGATCCCCTGGTAATCGACGACCTATCGCCGCTGGCCGAGCTTATGGCCGACGAGAGCTTGACCAAGGTCTTTCACGCGTGCTCGCAGGATATGGAGGTCATGCTCCATACCGTAGGCGTGCTGCCGCGTCCGATTTTTGACACGCAGGTGGCCGCCGCCTTTTTGGGCGAGCGCCAGCAGATTTCGTATGGCGCGCTTGTTCAGACGTTCTGCGGTGTATCGCTGCCCAAGACCGAGTCGCTGACCGACTGGTCGCGCCGCCCGCTGACCGATAAACAGATCGAGTATGCGATCGATGACGTCAAGTACCTGATCGTCGCCTATACCGAGATGATGAGCCGCCTGCGCGAGCTGGGCCGTGTGGACTGGGTGCTCGACGAGCTGCGCCCGCTGGCTGACGAGTCGCACTATCGCGCCGATCGCCACGAGGCGTTCCGCAAGGTCAAACGCATCAATTCGTGCAGCCGTCACCAGTTGGGCATCGCGCGCGAGCTCGCCGCCTGGCGCGAGGACCGCGCCGAGCGCCGTAACATCCCGCGCAAGTGGGTCATGTCCGACGACACGCTGCTTGCGCTCGTTAAGCGCAATCCCGTGCGCGTTGAGGAGTTCCGTAGCATTCGCGGTACCGATCAGTTGGGTGAGCGCGATGTGGACGGCGCGCTCATGGCCATCAAGCGCGGCGCAAGCTGCCCGCACGATCGCCTGCCGCTCATGGTGCGCGGGCATCGCCAGATCTCTCCGGAGCTGGAGAGCGTGACGGATCTCATGTACGCGCTCATCCGCCTGGTTGCCGAGCGCTCGGGCGTGGCGACCTCGGTCATTGCCTCGCGCGATGACCTGGCCGACTATATTGACCACCCCGAGCAGAGCCCCCTGCGCGAAGGCTGGCGCTTTGAGCTTGTGGGCTCGCGCCTGGACGATCTGCTCTCCGGCAATATGGGACTCACCGTGAAGGACGGAAAGATTGAACTGTTATAGGGAAGCCTAGCCGGCTGAGTGGGTAAAATGCCTCCAACGTGTAACTCGATTCGGAGGAATTCGCATGCCCTATTACTATGGTTACGGCTTTGGTATCGACCCGCTGTACCTGCTGGTTGTTCTTGTTTGTACAGTGCTTGGCCTTGCTGCGCAGAGCTATATCAATTCGACGTACAAGACCTGGTCCAAGGTTCGCTCGGACGGCGACACGGGCGCCACGGTTGCTCGCCGCATGCTTGACGCCAACGGTTGCAATGCCGTGGGTATCAAGGGTGTCGCCGGTGAGCTCACCGACCATTACAACCCGCAGGATAACAACCTGTATCTGTCGGATGCCAACCGTTCGGGCGGTTCGGTCGCAAGCGTTGCCGTCGCCTGCCACGAGGCGGGCCATGCCGCCCAGCGTCAAAGCGGCTATGCCATGATGAAAGTACGTACCGCCCTCGTGCCGGTCGTCAACTTTACCCAGAACACCTGGACCATCGTGTTGCTCTTGGGCCTGTTTATGAACATTGCCGGGCTCACATCCCTCGCGTTGATCTTCTTCTCGTTTAGTGTACTGTTCCAACTCGTTACGCTGCCGGTCGAGATTGACGCCAGCCGACGCGCCGTGGCGTACATCGAGCAGTCGGGTATGAGTTCCAAGCAGGTCAACGGTGCCAAGAAGGTACTGACGGCCGCCGCGCTTACCTATGTTGCCGCTGCGCTCACCTCGATTATTCAGCTGCTCTATCTTATGGCTCGCTACAACAGAAACTCCAACCGATAACAAATTGGATCGCTGGGCGCCGCGGGGATTCGTGTCCCCGCGGCGCTGTACTATGTGTTGGACTTAAATTTGCGCAGGGCCGGAGTCCATGTGCACGATGACGAAAGGAGGCTGCGTGGCGGGCTGGAATCTAACCGGCAATGCCGTTTCCGCCGAGTTTGACGGTTCGGATGAGCAGGAGCGCAAGGAGCTCAGCGTGAGCCAGGCGGTAGAAATCGCTGCCGGTGCGCTCGATGCCATTCCGCAGCTGAGCGTTCTGGGCGAGGTCACGGGTTTCCGTGGTCCCAACGCCCGAAGCGGCCACTGCTACTTCCAGATTAAGGACGACTCGGCCGCCGTCGACTGCATCATTTGGAAGGGCGCCTATCTCAAGCGTACCTTCGATCTGCGTGACGGCATGCAGGTGAGCTTTAAGGGCAGCTTCAACCTCTATAAGCCCACGGGTCGTATGAGCTTTGTCGCTCGCTCGTTTTCGCTGGCGGGGGAGGGTCTGCTGCGTCAACAAGTGGCGCAACTGGCCGAAAAGCTACGCCGCGAGGGCCTGATGGACGAAGCGCGCAAACGCCGCATCCCGGTGTTCTGCTCACGCGTGGCGGTTGTCACCTCGCTTTCCGGTGCGGTAATCGACGACGTCAAGCGTACGCTGCGCCGACGCAACCCGCTCGTCGAGCTCGTCTGCGTGGGCGCAAAGGTCCAGGGCGAGGGTGCGCCGTCAGAGCTTATTGAAGGCTTGCGCCGCGCCGCTGCCATTACGCCGGCGCCCGACTGTATTTTGCTCGTGCGTGGTGGCGGTTCCTTTGAGGACCTCATGACCTTTAACGACGAGGAGCTTGCCCGCGCGGTGGCGGCTTGCCCTGTGCCCGTGGTGACCGGCATTGGCCATGAGCCCGATACCTCGATTTGCGACATGGTGAGCGACCGCCGCGCCTCCACGCCCACGGCGGCGGCCGAATCGGTGGCGCCGGCCATGACGGAGTTGGCCGATGTGCTCGAGGCGCGCCATCAGCGTCTGGGTGCCGCGATGGCATCGATGATTGGGTCGGCCCAGGTCGACCTGGAGATGCTCGATCAGCGTGGCCGTCGTTCCTGGGATACCTATACGGCTCGCTTGGGCGACGCGCTCGATGCGGCCGCATGCCGCCCGTGTCTCAACGATCCGACGTTTATGGTCGAGCGTCGTGAGTCAGAGCTTGCCTTGACGGCCGATCGTTTGTCCGGTGCCATAACGCGCTCGGTCGGGGCTTTCCGATCCAGCTTTGAACGCCTGCCCGAGCGTCTGGCTGCAAGCACCTCGGGACTCGATGGCAAGCGCCATGCGCTCACGCTTGCGAGTTCCCGTCTGGAGCATCAGGGACGTACGATGCTCAGCAAACCCGCGTCCGACCTGGGCCGAGCTGCTGCGTCGCTCGATGCCCTGTCGCCGCTTAAGGTGCTTGCTCGCGGCTATTCCATCGTATACAGCGATGACGGTGTGGCTACGAGCGCCAAGACCTTTAAGCCCGGCGACGCCATCCGCGTGCGCATGGCAGACGGCAACGTTGCGGCAACGGTCAATACGGTCGAATAGGCCGCGTTTCACAGCGATAAACCTTTAGGAAAGGAAACAGATATGGCAGAGAAGACCCCGGTCGAGCAGCTTACGTACAAGCAGGCTTCGCAGGAGCTGGAGCTCATCATCCGCAGCTTGGAGTCGGGCGATATGGAGCTTGAGGAGTCGCTCGAGAGCTATACCCGCGGCGTCGAGCTCCTCAAGAGCCTGCGCACCCGTCTGTCCGATGCCGAGCAGAAGGTCTCGGTGCTTCTGAAGGACGTCGACGGCAACGACGTGCTCGCTGACGGCGAGGCCGCCAACACCGACGACAGTCTCTCATTCTAACCATCTCGACCAAATATAATTACCTTGGTCTGTGAGAAAGGAACCTACCATGTGTGATTGCATCTTCTGCAAAATTGCCAACCACGAGATCCCTTCGACCGTTGTCTATGAGGACGACCAGGTCATCGCCTTCGACGACCTCAACCCCCAGGCGCCGGTCCACACGCTCGTGATCCCCAAGAAGCACTACAGCGACATCGCCGACAACGTGCCTGCCGAGACCATGGGCGCCATGGCCCACGCCATCCAAGAGGTCGCTAAGGCCAAGGGCCTGGAGGACGGTTTCCGCGTCATCTCCAACAAGGGCGTCAATGCCGGCCAGACCGTCATGCACTTCCACATGCACGTCCTCGGCGGCAAGAACCTGGGCGAGAACCTCATCTGAGGACGCACAGCCCGTCGCCTTGGCTGCCTTTGGAGTAACCTATGCAGCTTTCTCAACTCGAATACCTTCAAGCGGTAGCGAACTACGGCGGCGTGCGCAAAGCGGCTCGCGCCGTTCACGTGAGCCCACAGGCCGTTTCGTCGGCAATCAAAAAGTTGGAATCTGAGTATCAGATTGTTTTGCTCGACCGATCGGCGGGGGAGGCTGTTTTGTCTCCGGCGGGCAGAGAATTTGCGCGTCGTGCACGCGTGATCCTGGCACAAGTCGACGATCTCAAAAAGTACGCTCAATCGGGGAACGGTGGCGTTTCGCCCGACGGCCACTTCCGTCTTTACGCCCCCTGTCTTCACGGGCGGGGGCGTCTTTTTGCCGAAAACTGGTACGACTCGTTTGAAAGCTCGCACCCCCAGATTCACCTTGATGTTTGGCATCAGCCAACGGCCACATGCTTTGAATCACTTGTGCTTGGCATTTCGGATGCGGCCATCTCATTTGAGGAGCCAAGGGACAGTGTCCTTTCTTCGAAATACTTGGGTGAAAAGGAGCTCAAGGTTCTTTCTTGCCCAGCGGGTCATCAATCTGTGGGCGCTATGACCGTTCGTGAGTTACTGGGCGGCAGGTTAGCTGTTCCCATTAATTTGTCGCCCTGTCTCAATGCAATCAATCAATGCCCCGAAGCTCAGCTGGTTAATTTCCGCTTTCGCGATGTCGAATACGGAAACAGGGCACAGGCTGAGTTTCTTCAGGCCGGGGGATTGATATTGAGTTTTTCTGGCTCTTCTCTCGCATCAGATGGACTGGAAGTGAGCGAGTGCTCCATTGAAGGCTCGCATGACGTAGCCTTGCCCATCTACTTTTGCTATCGACAAAATGTCTGGACCGATCGACACCAGACGGTATTTCTTCACCTATTGCGTCACCTTGCTTCGTGAGGTCATTTGGCCTCGTGGCGTCAAGTGAATGTTGACGCCTTGTAACACATGACTGACGGCTCTGCCCTCATGCTTTTCCAAGATTTCGGTTTGGGTTATTGGCTCTTGGAGGGCGGAGCATGAACGATCGTACGATTTTGCTTTATATGACGTTTGTTTTTCTGTCGAACTTCAGCACCATTTTGTATTTTCTGACGGTTTACCTTGAATTCGTCGGATTCTCGATGGTGGCGATTTCTAGCATGATGATTGCATATCAAGTGAGCAAGTTCATCCTTGAAGTTCCCACTGGCTATATTGCCGATAGGTTTGGACGAAAGACAAGTGGTCTCGTTGGCGTCGTGGGGATGCTTGGATACTATGTCGCCCTGCTTCTCGTCCGTTCTCCTCTGCTTTTAATCGGCGCGTTTGCTCTCAAAGGTTTTGCCGTTGCATGTATGAGCGGATCCATAGAAGCGATTTACATTGACAGCGTCTCTCAGGACCAGCTCGTAAGACTTAATGTCGTTGAGCGATTCATCTTCTATGTGTCTTATGCCCTCTCCGCTTGTGTGGGCGGTTTCATTTCGTCCGCTGGCGCGTATCTCATTGGGCTTTCGGTCGATATCATCACAATGGTGCTGACATTGGTTGTCGTTGTCTGTATTCCTGAGGCGAGAAGAGAGGGCGCTGCGGTGACACCTGGGCATGGAATGAGCCCGAAGATGATCGGTGCTGCTATTGCGGGTAATGGCATTCTTCGGTCAGCGTTCATCATGGACTGTTCTCAGGCATTTGCCTTCGTCGCTCTGGAAGACTTCTTCTCACTGTTGCTTGCAGGCCGCGGAATGAATGCCGTCGCTTCGGGCGCGACCATTGCGGTCCAGCTCCTTGCCTCCGCCTCCATAGGATTTATTGTGCCCAGTGTGATTGCTCGTGTCGACAAGGGCCGTTTTGCGCGTGTTTGCGGCATCATTCGCTTAGTATTGACGGCTTTGTTTTTGATTCCCCTTACTCCGGCTAATATGCTGCCCGTGTTCTATGTGTCGCAGACGGTTGCGTACTCGTTGTTTGCCCCAATCAAATACTCAGTTTTCCAAAATGCTGCCGATTCATCGATGCGCTGTTCACTGATTTCGGTTCAAAGTCAGATGGTGGCGGTGGGTGCTGTTCTTTTCTATCTGCTCAACGCTGTGTTGAGTAGCGTTGCGGGCATTCGAGTCGTATTGCTTGTTGCGCTCGGGATTTCTTCTTTGGTGTATATCCCCGCGCTATTTCGCCTTACAAGTCAAAGGCCATGAGTATTCAGGCACCGATAACTTATATATCAACGCAATAAACCCGAGCGCGAGGGCGTTTGGGTTTATTATTGAAGCGTATGTAACCTGGCGGCGCCACACCGCCTGTTAGTAGGGAGACACATGAACGTTCTGGTCGTCAACGCAGGATCTTCGACCCTTAAGTATCAGGTCATCGATACCAAGTCCCACAAGGTGTCCGCAAAGGGCTCCTGCGAGCGCGTCTGCTTTACCGGCGGTACCTTCACCCACGCTGCCAACGGCTCCAAGAAGGTGACCGAGAACATCGAGTTCCCCGACCACAAGGTCGCCATCGAGGTCGTCCTGAAGGACCTCGAGGCCAACGGCGTCAAGATCGAGGGCATTGGCCACCGTATCGTTCAGGGCGGCTGGTACTTTGGCGATTCCTCCCTCGTCGACGAGGACGTCCTCGCCAAGATCCGTGAGGTCGCCCCGCTGGCGCCGCTGCACAACAACCCCGAGGCCAACGTTATCGAGTTCTGCCTGGAGCAGTATCCCGACCTGCCCAACGTCACGGTCTATGACACCGCTTTCCACTTCAACATGCCCGAGGTCGCCAAGACCTACGCCCTTCCCAAGGATGTTTGCGACAAGCTGCACATCCGTAAGTACGGCGCCCACGGCACCAGCTATCGTTACATCTCCAAGGAGGTCGCCGAGATGACCAACGGCGAGGCCCGCAAGGTTGTCGTGTGCCACATCGGCTCCGGTGCCTCCCTGTGCGCCATCGAGGACGGCAAGTGCATGGATACCACTATGGGCCTCACCCCGCTCGACGGCGTCATGATGGGCACCCGCTGCGGCTCCATCGACCCGGCTACCGTGTGCTACCTGCAGCGCGAGGGCGGCTACACCTTCGACGAGGTCGACGAGATGATGAACAAGAAGTCCGGCCTTTTGGCTGTGACCGGTGGCAAGACCAACGACTGCCGCAACGTCGAGGAGCTTGCCGCCGCCGGCGACCCCGAGGCTCAGCTCGCCTTCGACATGTTCGTCTACAAGATTGCCGCCAAGGCTGCCGAGATGGCCACTTCCATGTGCGGCATGGACACGCTGGTCTTCACCGCCGGCATCGGTGAGCACGCTCCGGCCGTTCGCGCCGGCGTTGCCGACCGTCTGGCCTTTATGGGCGTCAAGATGGACCATGCCCGTAACGCCCTGCGTGGCGACGGCGCTTGGTGCCTGTCTGCCAAGGATTCCAAGGTCAAGATCTTCGTCATCCCCACGGACGAGGAGTTCATGATCGCTTCCGACGTCGAGCGCATCGTCAACGGCAAGTAATTGCAAGAGGGGAGGGGCTGGACGACCAAGTGTCGTTTAGTCCCTCTTTTGCGCTCGTTGGGCGATATGCTGATAGCTATTTATCAAGATATGATAACTTCTTATTAAAATACGGCCGCCTTAAGGGGTCTGCGTCGGCCGTATTGCACTGCAAAGGAGTCTCATGAACGTACTTGTTGTCAACGCCGGCAGTTCAAGCCTTAAATATCAGCTTTTGGATACCGATACCCGCGAGGTTTTCGCCAAGGGCAACTGCGAGCGTATCGGATCGGACATGGGCATCTTTGGCCACTCCGAGAACGGTGGCGCCAAACAGACCGAGGAGGTTCCCTTCCCCGATCATCGCTCTGCTATCGCTCGCGTGCTCGAGGAGCTCGAGAAGACCGACTTTACGATTGATGGCATTGGACATCGCATCGTTCAAGGCGGCTGGCACTTCGATGATTCTGCGGTCGTCGACGACGAGGTCATGGCTAAGATTCTCGAGGTGGCACCGCTTGCTCCGCTGCACAACTACGGCGAGGCGGCGGCGATTGAGTATTGCCGTGAGAAGTATCCGGAGCTGCCCAACGTGGCCGTCTTCGACACCTCGTTCCACATGACCATGCCCGAGGTCGCCTACACCTACGCCCTGCCCAAGGACGTGTGCGACAAGTATCACGTGCGCAAGTACGGAGCCCACGGTACGAGCCACCGCTATGAGTGGATGATGGCCAAGGAGATCCTGGGCTCGCGCTGCCACCGCCTGCTCTCGTGCCATTTGGGCAACGGCGCCTCGCTTGCCGCCATCGAGGACGGTGTATGCCGTGACACCACGATGGGGCTCACGCCGCTTGACGGCCTGATGATGGGAACCCGCTGCGGCTCTATCGACCCGGCTACCGTGTGCTACCTGCAGCGCGAGGGCGGCTACAGCTACCAGGAAGTCGACGACATGATGAACAAACAGTCTGGTCTGCTCGCCATCTCGGGTATCTCCAACGACGCCCGCGACATTCGCACGCGCGCCTCCGAGGGAGATGAGCGCTGCCTGCTCGCCTTCGATATGTTCGCCTATAAGGCTATGCAGCAGGCCGGCTCCATGATCGCTTCTATGGCGGGCGTGGATACCATTGCCTTCACTGCTGGCATCGGCGAGAACGACTGGTCGATCCGCAAGGCCTTCTGCGACTGCTTTGAGTGGTTGGGCGTGCGCATCGACAACAACAAGAACCGTGAGGCCGTGGGCAGCGGCCCGCAGGTCATCAGTGCCGCCGGTTCCGCCGTCACGGTCATGGTCATCCCCACCGACGAGGAATACATGATCGCCCACGACGTCGAGCGTCTGACCAAGAACAACTAACGCACGCATTTGCAAGTAAACGAAAGGCCTCCAGAGCAACAGCTCCGGAGGCCTTTTTGCTAGCAGGCGGAAATACCAGTCCCAAAGTGACCATCGCCAGTAACGCCTGCACTCCCAGCAACGGCACCCGGCCATCCAGATCTTCAGCCTCAGCTCGTAGCCAAGCCGCCGTCCACTCCAGATACCCTGACTGCCACGTGACGGCAGGGACCCTACAGGGTAAAGCTCTGAAAATATTCCACAGGACGGAGGAAGCCCCCGCCGCACGTAGTGCGCAGCGGGGGCTTCCGACATGTCCGAGGACGTTTTCAGAGCTTTACCCTGTAGGGTCCCGAGGGGATATGTTCGCTACTCAG
Organism: uncultured Collinsella sp.; assembly: GCA_959596495.1. Classification (GTDB taxonomy): domain Bacteria; phylum Actinomycetota; class Coriobacteriia; order Coriobacteriales; family Coriobacteriaceae; genus Collinsella. The sequence goes on from CAUFXK010000034.1 coordinate 18,167, forward strand.
CCATCTGAGCCTGGACGGCGGTGATGGCCACGACACCCACGATGTCGTCGGCAGAGCAGCCGCGCGAAAGGTCGTTAACCGGCTTGGCGATGCCCTGCAGGATGGGGCCGTAGGCGTCGGCGCCGGCGAAGCGCTGGACCAGCTTGTAGCCGATGTTGCCGGCCTCGAGGTCGGGGAATACGAGCACGTTGGCCTTGCCGGCGACAGAGGAGCCGGGAGCCTTGAGCTGGGCGACGGTGGGGACGATGGCAGCATCGAGCTGCAGGTCACCGTCGATGGCGAGCTCGGGAGCCTTCTCCTTGCAGAACTTCACGGCCTCCTGGACCTTCTTGGCGACCTCGCCACCGGCGGAACCCATGGTGGAGTAGGAGAGCATGGCCACGTGCGGCTCAACGTTGCCCATGAAGGTGGACCAGGAGTGAGCGGAGGCGATGGCGATCTCGGAGAGTTCGTCGGAGGACGGGTTGATATTGAGACCACAGTCGGCGAAGATCAGCGTGCCGTCGGTGCCGAACTGCGGGGTGTCGGTGCACATCACGAAGAAGGCCGAGACCAGCTTGGTGCCCGGGGCGGTTTTGAGGATCTGCAGCGCGGGGCGCAGGGTGTCGGCGGTGGAGTGGCAGGCGCCGGAGACCAGGCCGTCGGCATCGCCCATCTTGACCATCATGGTGCCAAAGTAGGTGGCGTCCATCACCTGGGCGCGAGCCTGCTCGATGGTAACGCCCTTCTTGGCGCGGAGCTCGGCAAACTTCTGTGCGTACTCCTCGTGCTTCTCGGCATTGCGTGGGTCGATAACGGTAGCGCCGGGAACGTTGATCTCGTCGGGGTTGCCCAGGATGACGATCTTTGCCAGGCCCTCCTCGATGATTTTGGTGGCCGCGACGATAGTGCGCGGATCCTCGCCCTCGGGCAGGACGATCGTCTTAAGGTCGGCCTTGGCGGCAGACTTCATACGGTTTAGGAAATCGCTCATGTTACTCCTTACAAGCGTTTTGCTAAGCTCCAGGCCCTCGGCTGTACACGAATAAACCCGCTGCTAGCGGGTTTACCTTTCAATTATGTACGCCGCGGTGCTTGAGCTTTCCTTGTGTGGCAAGCTCATTATAGGACGCATTAGCGCTATAATCGCTCTGATAAATATGTCTCGAAGAATGTTCGAGAAAAGCCCAGCTAACGAGCCCGTGGCTTTTGACAAGGAGTATCGATGCAGATTACCTCAGGCCTGCCTGAAGGCTTTAACGCCGGCGCGTACGACATGATTGTCGTCGGTGC
>CAUFXK010000035.1 GCA_959596495.1 uncultured Collinsella sp.
TGTCGACGCCAAGTACCTCGTAGTAATCCCTATTTTCCGACACGACCGAATCCTTCCGACTTTCATTATTGTCACAGTGCGTCCTATACCCAAGCTGGGCCGACCGCAAACAGAGGGGTTGATGTTATTGCATTTGGTACGGCGAAAGCATGGCCCGTTGCGAGCAGCTCGCGAACCAAACCGACACGAGCGCGAACATGAAGCCGTTGGCAAAACCGTTGGCAAACTGCATCGCACCGCGTTTCCACCACAGCAGGCTGCGATGAAGCACGCCGTCCGAAAGCACCATGAACAGGCCCATGGTAAAGGGGATAAAGCACATCACGGCAAAGGCCGAGAACACGCCCGAGATGGCCGACAGCACCAAAAACGGCGCCACGATACCCATCAGGTAAAAACCGGTACGGGCCTTGCCTTCCAGGCGCTCGGCCTCAACATGGGCGCGGCCGACCAGGTCGCCGCCCGCGGCACCGTTAGTGCCAGCATGGCCCATGCCGCTAATGCGGACCTCGTCGCCATCGTGCGTGCCGGCAGGAAACTCAATCGTCTGCTCGGAGGTCACACGGGTTCGCCCGCTGCCACCGCAATCGGGGCAGGGGTCGGCCACGACCTTACCGGAACCGCCGCACTCGGGACAGACCGACTGGAACGTGCCCGCACCAAACAGGAAGGACAGGTCGACGTCGATGTGGCCGCGGCCACCGCAGCTCGGGCAGGTATGTGCATGCTCGGACGAAACAGAGCCCGAGCCGCCGCAGTGACCACAGGTATCGAAGCGCGTGTAGCGGACGGTCTTGCGGGCACCGCCCTTGGCCTCCTTGGCGTCGAGTTTGATATCGACGACCACGTTGGCGCCGTTCTCGGGATTGTAGGCAGCCTGGCCGCGACGCTGCTGGCCCCAGGCGCCACCAAAGGGAAAGCCGCCCTCAAAGGGATTGCCATAGCCCGTGCTGCCGGCGTAGCCGCCACCATAGGGCGAAGCCGTAGGAGCACCGGCAAAGGGATTGCCAGAACGCATGGCGTCGTAGCGCGCACGTTTTTGCTCATCCGAAAGCACGGCGTAGGCCTCGGAAACCTCTTTAAACTTTTCCTCGGCATCCGGCTCTTTATTGACGTCCGGATGGAGCTTACGGGCCTTTTGCTGGAAGGCCTTTTGAATATCACGCGAGGTGGCGTCCTTGGAGACACCCAGAATCTCGTAGTAATCTTTTTCGTTCATCGTCGCCATGCGCGGCAACCTCCTGCTCACAGCAGCGTATATATTCCGGTAATTCTACCCGAGCGGCCTAAGCTAGATCCCAAAACAGCTCGAACAGAACATTTCCATCGAGCCAGCCCAAGTGGGTGGGCGCTAAGCGGGCACGGATGCGACCTGCGATAACGTCTTTTAAGGTGACGCTCCCAGCATGTCCTTCAACATGATCGGGCACCCAGGTGGCAAGGCCCAACTCGAGAGCACGGTCACAGGCCGCCGCCAACTCATCTGCAGCGATCACGCTTGCCGAGCGAACCAACAGGTCGGGCCCAATGCCACGCGTCATGCGGCAGGCGAGCATCAGATCCTCGGCCGCAGCCTCGCGCTGCGACAGATACTCGGCATCAAACGCCGTCGCATCATCGTCACGTTGCACCAAGCGCACGCGATACGCATCGCCGCGAGCAGGCACGTCGGGAAACAGCCCGGCCAAGCGATCGAAATCCTCGGCATCGAGCATACCGGCGGCAGAGCGGCCCAAGCCCAGATAGCCCTGTCCGGTCCAATAGGCAATGTTGTGGGCGCACTCATGGCCGTCGAGCGCGTAGCTTGCCACCTCATACGGGTGATAGCCGGCCGCACCCAGGCACTCACGCGCCGCATCCATGCACGCAGCCTGAAAATCCTCGTCGGGCTCAAGCGACTCGTCGTGACACGCCATGCGGTAAAGCGGCGTGCCCTCCTCGAGCGTGAGCGGGTAAACCGACACGTGATGCGGCGCCGCCGCCAACACGCCATCGAGCGTGCGCTGCCAGCTTACGGCGGTCTGCCCGGGAAGTCCGCACATCAGGTCGCAGGACACATCGAGCCCAGCGTCCCTCACCGCGGCGATGGCTGCAAGGGCGCGGTGCGAATCGTGGATGCGGCCAATCGCGGCAAGCTCGGCGTTGTCGAGGGTCTGAACTCCCAGAGAAATGCGCGTGACGCCCACCCCGGCAAGCGCCGCAGCAAGCTGCGAAGTCAACGACTCAGGATTGGCTTCGCAGGTAAACTCAACTGGCTTGCAGCACGCAGAGATACGCCGGGCGAGTTCTACCAGGCGCTCCCCCGCCAGCGACGGCGTGCCGCCGCCAACATAGACGGTACGGATCTGCGCAAGCGCCCCGACGTCTCCAAAGGCATCAAGGCGCGCATACAACTGCTCAAAATAGGCATCGAGCGCAGCGCTCAGGTCGCACGGAGCAAAACTGCGCGAGTCAAAGTCGCAGTACCGGCACTTTTGGGCGCAAAACGGAACATGCACGTACAGCGCGGTAACGGCCACCGTTAGGCCTCCAGCGGATGAGCGGGCACCGACTCGCCGGCGGCAAGTGCGGCCTCGCAGGCCACCACATCGCGCTCGATATCATCGACCAATGCCATGAACTCCTCGTATGTGGAGCAACGCACCACTTGGGCGCGCCAGGCCGCAGCATGAGGCATCCCCTTTAGATACCAGCTTGCGTACGTACGGGCACGCGACATGAGCGGCAACAGCTCGTGCGTGAGCGTCAGGTGCTCGCGCAGGGCATCCAGGCGCTCGACCGAGCTACGTACCGGTACCGGCGTGCCATCGAGCGCAAGGGCGCGGGCATCGCCGAACACCCAGGGATTGCCATAGATACCGCGCGCGATGAACACGGCGCTGGCGCCGGAGTTGCGCAGATGCTCCGCGGCATCCTCGGCGCAGAACACGTCGCCCGAACCGATAACGGGAATCTCGACGGCGTCGGCCACCTCATCGACGACCGACCAATCGGCCTGGCCCGTATAGAGCTGCGTGGCACAGCGACCATGTACCGCCACCGCAGCGGCCCCTGCCCCCTCGAGCATCTGGGCAAACGTCGCGGCATTGCGGTCTTCGGCGTAAAAGCCCTTGCGGATTTTTACGGTCACGGGCACGTGCGCCGCGCCCACCGCTGCCTCAACGATCTTCTCTGCCAGATCGGGCGTGCGCATAAGCGCCGAGCCCTCGCCCTTGGTGACGACCTTGCGAGCCGGGCAGGCCATGTTGATATCAATGAGCGACAGGCGATCGCCCACACGCTCCTCGACGGCAGCGACAGCACCCGCAAACTGATCGGGCTTGGAACCAAAGAGCTGCACGCAGATCTGCTGCTCCTCGTCGGCCGGCAACACCAGGCGCCACGTCTTGTTGCTGGCATAGGCAAGGCCCGCAACGCTCACCATCTCGCTGTAGGCAAGGTTGGCACCGCGGCGGCGACACATGATGCGATAGGCGGGGTCGGTTACGCCCGCCATGGGAGCCATAAGGAACGGCTGCTCGGCATAGGCGCCCAGCAGCCGCTTGCTGTATTCAGAAAGCGCCATGGGACCTACTCGTCCACCTTGAGGATCGCCATAAAGGCCTCCTGCGGGACCTCGACCGAACCGATGGCCTTCATGCGCTTCTTACCCTCTTTCTGCTTCTCGAGCAGCTTGCGCTTACGCGAGATATCGCCGCCGTAGCACTTGGCAAGCACGTCCTTGCGGCGTGCCTTAACGGTGGAGCGGGCGATGATCTTGTTGCCGATAGCGCCCTGGATGGGCACCTCGAACAGCTGGCGTGGAATGATTTCCTTGAGTTTGTCGCACAGCCCGCGGGCCAGGCCATAGGCCTTGTCCTTGTGCACGATAAACGAAAGCGCGTCCACCTCATCGCCCGAAAGCAGGATATCGAGCTTGACGAGCTCGGAGGGACGATACTCGTTGAACTCATAGTCGAGCGAGGCATAGCCCTTGGTGCGACTCTTGAGCTGGTCAAAGAAGTCCAGGATGAGCTCGGCGAGTGGCATGTCAAAGCGCATCTCGACCGATTTGCTCGTGAGATGGATCATGTCGGTCGTAATGCCGCGGTGCTCGATAGCGAGCTGCATGACGGCACCCGTATACTCGGGCGGGCAGATAATCTTGGCCTTGAGGTAAGGCTCCTCGATGCGCTCGATGCGCGTAGCCTCGGGCAGATCCTGCGGGCTGCGAACATCAATCATCTCGCCGTCAGTCTTGTAGACGTGATAATCCACCGAAGGGCTCGTGGCAATCAGGTCCAGGTTGAACTCGCGCTCCAAGCGCTCCTTGACGACCTCCATATGCAACAGGCCCAAGAAGCCCACGCGGAAGCCAAAGCCGAGCGCCACCGAGGTCTCGGGTTCCCACACCAACGACGGGTCGTTGACATGCAGCTTATCGAGAGCGTCACGCAGGTTCTCGTAATCCTTGTTATCGATGGGGAACAGGCCTGTGTAGACCATGGGCTTGGCCTCGCGATAGCCGGGAAGTGGCTCGGGGCAGGGATTCGACGCCCACGTGAGGGTATCGCCCACGCGTACGGCCTCGGGATCCTTCAGGCCCGTGACCACGTAGCCCACCTCGCCGACCGTCAGCGCATCGACCGGGGTCTCGGCGGGACGCTTGACGCCCACGCCATCGACCAAAAAGTCGCCCTTGGCCTGCATCATTCGCAGGGTATCGCCCTTCTTGATGGAGCCGTCAAAGACACGGACCGTGGCAACGACGCCGCGGTACTCATCGAAATACGAGTCCAGGATGAGCGCCTTGAGCGGCGCGTTTGCATCGCCCTTGGGCGGTGAGATCAAAAAGACGATGGACTCCAGCAGGTCGTGGATACCCTCGCCGGTCTTGCCCGATACGCATACGGCATCGTCGGCGGGAATCGCCAGGTCATCCTCGATCTCGGTCTTGACCTCATCGGGGTGCGCCGACGGCAGGTCGATCTTATTGATGGCGGGCACGATATCCAGGTTGGCGTTCATGGCGAGCGTCGCGTTGGAGACGGTCTGGGCCTCGACGCCCTGCGTGGCGTCGACGACGAGCACTGCGCCCTCGCAGGCGGCCAGCGAACGCGAGACCTCGTAGGTAAAGTCCACGTGGCCCGGCGTATCGATCAGGTTGAACTGATACGTCTCGCCATCGTCGGCGTCATAGGAAACGCGAACGGCATTAGACTTGATCGTGATGCCGCGCTCGCGCTCGATATCCATGGTGTCGAGCAGCTGCGACTCCATGTCACGCTCGTCGACGGTATGGGTGAGCTCGAGGATGCGGTCACTGATCGTGGACTTGCCATGGTCGATATGCGCAACAATCGAGAAGTTGCGGATGTGGGAAATGTCAATTGAAGTATTCATGCAGACTATCTTACCCGAGCGGTACAAAAAATGGAGCCTGTTCCATAAAACAGGCTCCATTTATGCGCGTAATCTGTGTGGTGTGAAATTTACAACTTAGGCGTTGATGCTGTTCACGAGCTTGGCAAGACCGGACTTGCGGTTGGAAGCCTGGTTCTTGTGGATAACATGCTTGGCGGCAGCCATGTCGAGACGCTTGGTGACGGTCTTGAGGGCAGCCTGGGCCTTCTCGGCGTCGCCCTCGGCGACGGCGGACTGGACGTGCTTGGTCAGCGTCTTGAGCTCGGACTTGACAGCCTTGTTACGCATGCGAGCTGCCTCATTGGTGCGGATACGCTTCTTCTGAGACTTGATGTTTGCCACTTCTGGAGTTCCTTTCGAGTTCCTTGCAAAAAATGTATGACACCTCTGAGACACGGTGAGGTCATGCAAGCGCCTACTATAGCACGCTCCCCCTCAAAGGGATAGAACGAATTTGTCAAATAGGCAGGTATCATCACGATTTTCTCAAGATGTTCGTAATCCAGAGCAAAAGCGCGGTCTCAGAATCGGCCGAGCCCTTCAGCGCGAGCTCCACATCGACCGCGCCCTCGAGCGCACCGACAAGCTCCGCCATAGAAAAACGCCGCGCCCAGGTCAGGTGATTCTTAACCTGCCAGGCCTGAAGCTTGAGCGTCGCGGCGAGCTCGCGACCCTGTCCACGAGAGTCGAGCGCCTTGGCGACAATAAGTTCGCGGATGCGTCCGCACAGCAGCGTGTAGGTCCACACATAGCTCTTGGCGGGCAGTAGATTGAAAAGCTCAAGCGAGCGGCGCATGTCACGGGCTGAGACCGCATTGAGAAAGTCCCAGGGCTGAACTTCGGCCGTGCGCACGATCCAGCGCTCCACATCGGCAAGCTCAATTTGCGGCGCCTCGACCATCTGGGCAAGCTTGGCCAAGTCGTTATCGAGCATGCGGGTGTTCTCGCCCGAGCGCGAAACGAGCTCCTCGGCGGCCGCCGTCGAAATGGACTTTCCGTGCTGCGTCGCCATCTGCTGCACGCGGCGTGGGAGCTCCCAGCGCTTGGTGCCCGAACAGTCGATCACGGCCTTCTTGTCAATCTTGGCGATCGCCTTGTACAGGCGTGTGTTCTTGGCGAGTGAATCGGCTATGACGAGACAGACCGTCGTGGGGCTGGGACTCGCCAGATACTCAACAAGCGGCTCGGAGATCGCTTTGGCGAGTTTTGAGCAGCCGTCAAGGATTACCAGGCGAAACTCACTGCCCATAGGAAAAGTGTTGAGCGATCCGATAATCGACTCGATATCAGGGTCCTTGGTCATATCGCGCTCGTCGAGGTTGAACTCGACCATGCCCGTCTTTTCCAGACGCGCCTTCATACGCGAGACAGCGTGGTCGCGTTTGACTCCGTCGGTACCGACGATCAGATATGCCGGCAACAGACCGGTTTCGGACATCGCGCTCCCCTCCCGCGGGCTCTCGTGTTCGTACCGTGCCATTCTAGCCCACGGGTTGATCCCGCGCCAACGGCAGCATCACGGTCGCTGACATCGCATGGCAAAACCGGTTGCAGTCGGCGAGACAGTGATGTCTCCCTGTTCGATGGTGCATGCGAACGCGCCGCCCGCATCGCGAACGGCATCGGTGCAGGCATCGGATGGATGACCGTAGCGGTTGCCCTCGCCCGCACTCGCGATAGAGAGCTCGGGCTTAAGCGTGCCCAGCAGGTCTAAGTCGACAGAAACCTTTGAGCCGTGATGTCCCAACTTGAGCACATCGATATCCCCCACCTCCTGTACAAACTCGCGTTCCTGATCGAGCTCGGCATCACCGGTGAGCAGCAAGCGGAGACTCTGGCCTCCTTGGGCATAACTGAGCAGCAAGACAAGCGAGTCTTCATTGCCCTCACCATCCACCGTGTCAAACGGCCACATCACACGAGCCCGAAATGTGCCGATATCGATCGTGTCCCCGCGAGCCACCTGCATATACGTTACGCCCGGGCGATTTAGAACCTCAGCAGGCGCATCCTCCAGCGCATTAGCCGCGACCGCAATGGTTCCAACCGAAAACTGATCGAGCACATCGGGAAGACCACCCCAATGGTCTTCATCCCAATGCGTCACGAAGACGGCGTCGATATGGTGAACGTTATTGCGAACCAACGCCGACACCACGCGCTCATCGAGTCCACAGTCCACGAGTGCCACGGTCCCACCTTGGCGGATAAGAATCGCATCGGCCTGACCAACATCGAGGACCGTCACAGAAGGCGGCGCACATCGATCCCAATAGACATACGGAACACCCGCTGCAAGAATCAAACACAGCAGCCCCACTGCCATGCTCCGTGCGCGGGGACGTGGCCACCAGACCAAGACGACCGCCAGCACAAACGGCACTACGTATACCAGGGGCGTATCGGGCGGCACGCTTACGGATGCGCCCGGAACGGCAGCAAAGAGCTGCTCAAAGAACAGGGCGCAGCGAGCGACAATCATGGGCCCCACGAGCGCCCCGTGACGCAACAGCGGCACAAGCGAGCAGGGCACCAGCACAACCGATATAGCAAGCAGTACGCTTATCACCGGACCGATCACGGCATTTGCAAGCGGGGCAATGAGCGAAAACGTCCCGAATGCGGGAATGGTTACAGGAAGTGTCGCGAGTTGTGAGCACATCGTGACGGACAAAATACCGGCAACCCCCGATGGCACGCTCAGCTCGCACAAGGCGTAGGTAGCGTAGGGGCAAAAACAAAGGATGGCAAAAACACTGGCGCACGATAGTTGAAAACCCATCTCGAACAATACCGTCGGGCGCAGCAACACAAAGATTGCCATGGTGACAAACAGAGCCGAGAGGCCATGCCGACGACGTCCGGCGCCGTTGGCGACAAGCGTCGCCGCCACCATACAGCACGCGCGCACGGCCGAGGGCGAGGCGCCCGTAAAGACGGCATAGGCAGCAAGGGCCAGCACCAGCAACCCCCGCTGCAGCCCACGAGAGAGGCGCGTCTTTTGCAGGGCGCTCTCAATCACAAACCCGACGATGGCAAGATGGCTGCCCGAGACGGCGATGAGATGTGCGGTGCCCGTTACCGAAAACCAATCGCCCGCCGGCTGGGCACGCAGCTCGGCCGAGCGTCCGCAGACAACGCCGGCAATGAGCGAGCGCGCTGGATCGGTCGCGGGCGCGATAACGGCAAGGAGCTCGTTTCGAAGCCAAGACAACGGGCCTGGAGGGCCCTCGTCGATCGATACCAACCGGACGACTTTAACCTTTCGAAGCTCGCCCCGAAGCACGCGTGAGCGCCCATACGCATCATTCTCAAAGCGCGAAATTCGACCGATAGCACGTACATGCGAACCGGCGCCAAGCTCACGATCACACGACAGCCGTACCTGACCCAAACGCTTTTCGCCCGCATACGCATCACAGGTATAGGAGTACGCACCGTCATTGATGGACGGGTCGCCACACACAACAAACTCGAGACTGCTCGCAGCCCGATTATCCAACGCCCTCGAAGCGCGCAGCGCCCCTATCGCCCAACCCGCGGACACTACCGCTCCCGCCACGAGGCCGAGGGCCGCGGCATACAGCCATCGCCTCCACCGCACAAGGCGCATGCAGGACCGAGCCAATACAATGCACCCTGCTGCCGCAACGGGAATGGCCATAAGCAATGTGACGGGCGCCGCCCGCTCTCCCAGCAGCGCATCGGCCGCCATGTTAAGCACTAACCCACAGCTCGCACACAAGCCGGCACAAAGGGCTATCGTCCACGGCATCAATGGGCGCGGTGGCATCACATGCTCGCGCTCGGTCGCACTCATACGCAGATGCAATCTTTAATTATGGCGAGTTTCTTCTCACCGATCCCCGATACGCGCATAAGGTCATCGACCGAGGCAAAGGCCCCGTTTTGCGTCCGTTCGTCGATAATTGCCTGGGCCATAGAAGGCCCGATGCCCGAAAGCGTCTGCAGCTCCGCCGCACTTGCCGTATTGATATTCACAAGACCCGACGAAGACCCTGTACCAGGGGTCGTGGAAGCGCTGCTTTCGGCGCCGCCGACGGCCGCAGCCGTTTGTTGCTCCCCTACCGTCGGCACATAGATCTTTTGACCATCGGTGATCTTGGACGCACGGTTAAGACCCGTCACATCCGCCTCGGCCGTAAGCCCTCCGGCGGCATCAATCGCCTGGGACACCCGTGCTCCATCTTTAAGCCGGTACACGCCAGGCTTCACAACGGCGCCATCAAGATCGACGTACACCTCGGCAGCAGAGGAGCTCTTGGCAGACGGCTCATCGGCATCGTCAGGAGAGGCATCCCCGGCCCCGCGCACATCCGAGGCGCTCGCCTCATCACTACGCTCAAACGATACGTCGCTGGAGTGACCACCAAAACCTGCCATCGCCAAGCCGCTCGCGGCGGCAATGACAACCAGGATCGCCACGACCATCGCCTTATGGCCGAGCAGCTTTTCTGCCCAGCGGTCCATCCGTTTAACCCGTTCGTGTTGCTCGCGCTGCGCCATAGCAAACACCTCCCAACACCATCGTGTCAGGAAACGAGCGCCGTAGCCTCCGCACGACCACACCAGTTATCGCGGTCAAACCAAAAGCTGACCAAAACCTTGCGAAAAAATGTCCATGTATTCAGGTACACGTCGACAAATGAACCGTTTATCGCCAAAAGCCCAGATACAAAAAGACCGACGATGCAAATGCACCGCCGGTCTATACACAACATTATTCGTGATCTTGGTAAATCTCACGTGGAGCGAGCTCGGAATGTTTGCGTTTTAAGGTCTTAGGGGCCTTATACGTGTTGCTCTCGAAGTCGATGTACTCGGTCTGTTTGAGCAAACGCTCAATCATCTCCTCGTGATCGAACAGCTCCCACGCCTCATGCACGGCATCGAGTTTGGCGTGCGTCTCGGGGCGGCGCGGCATAAAAAGCGTGCAGCAATCGGGAGCCGCCTCGGTCGAGATATCGAAGGTACCGATTTCCTCGGCACGCGCGATGATCTCCTGCTTGTCCGAACCAATCAGCGGGCGAAACACGGGAATCTTGACGGCCTCGTTGACGGCCATGATGTTCTCGAGCGTCTGGGAGGCAACCTGACCGAGCGATTCGCCGGTCACGATAGCCTTGGCGCCCTCGATATGCGCTATGCGCTCGGCAACCGAATACATGATGCGACGGTACATGATCACGCGCAGGTTGCTGGGGCAGGTGACCGAAATCTCGCGCTGGCAGTCGCCAAACGGGACTACGTACAGGCGACCGATCTGGACACCCGGCTCAAGCGCACGGATGATGTCCTGCACCAAATACTCGCTCGTATCGGGCGTCTGCGGACGGCCGGAAAAATGTACCGGCACGCACACCGCGCCGCGGCGCGCGAGCATCCAGGTCGCCACCGGAGAATCGATGCCCGAGGAAAGCAGCGTCACGACCTTGCCGGCAGAACCCACCGGCAGACCGCCCACGCCGCGCTCAGAGCGCGCATAAACGTAGACGCTACCCTGTACCACGAGCACGTGCACCATCGCGTCGGGATCGTGCATCTGGACCTTTTTATCGGGAAACGCCTCGCACAGTACCTCGCCAACCTGTCGATTGATATCAATCGAGGTGAGCTCATAGTCGGTGTTAGAGCGCTTGGCATGCACCTTAAACGACTCGAAGGGACCAAATTCGCGCAGCGCCTTCACGGCGGCGGCGCAGTACTCCTGCGGGTCGCGGTTCGTGTGATATGCCAGGGACACGCGAGCAACGCCGGGGACGGTGCGAATGACGCGCGCCGCCTCGTCGGCCTGATGCTCGTTAAAGGTCACGAGGATATAACCGGAAATTCGAGACACGGCATTCACGGAAAAGGCGGCCAAGGCCGCCTTGATGTTATCCATGAGGATATGCTCAAAATGTGCGCGGTTCTTGCCCTTCAGTCCAACCTCGTGATAGTGGACCAGGCAGACGCGGGCTGCCATTTAGGCTTCAGCAACCTTGTGGCCGAGCGCCTTCTCGTAACGGGCCTCGTCGTAGGAGATGTCGCCGTCGACAATCTCGTCCATAGCCATCGAGATGGTATCGGCGCCGGAAAGCGCAATGGTGATGTCGTCGACATCCTGGACGGCAAGCACGCGGTTGTGCTGGCCACGCAGCATGCTGTTAATGTCGCAGGCGCGCTTGGAGGCAAGCGAGGCGAGCAGGAAGCGGTTGTGATCGGTCTTCTCCAGAAGATCGTCAATGCAAGGCTTTACAACGGACACGGACCTCAGATCCTTTCATGCATATCGAGAACGCGAACGAGCTCATCGGTCGCGCGGTCGAGATCGTCATTCACCACGACGTCGTCGTAGCGGTCGGCAAGGGCAAGTTCATCGGCGGCGTTTGCCATACGCAGCTCGATCGTCTCGGGCGTCTCGGTACCGCGACCGACCAGGCGATCGCGAAGCACCTCGAGCGAAGGCGGCTTGATAAAGATCAACACGGCCTCGGGGAAACGCTCCTTGACCTGCAGGGCACCCTGAACATCGATCTCCAAGATCAGAGAGGAGCCAGAGGCGAGCTTGGATGTGACCTCACTCACCAACGTGCCGTAGCAGTTGCCGTGGACCTCAGCCCACTCAACAAACTCACCGTTTGCCACGCGGCGGTCGAACTCCTCGCGCGTCAGGAAAAAGTAGTTGACGCCGTCGACCTCACCTTTGCGTGGTGCTCGCGTGGTAGCCGAAACCGTCAGGCCCAGGTTCGAGCGACGCTCGCGCACACGAGTGACGAGCGTGCCCTTGCCTGCACCTGACGGTCCAGAAATCACAAAGAGCTTTGAATCCTGAGCGCTCACTTATTTGGTCAGCTGCTCGAGGAGCTGCTCGCGCTGACGGACGCCGAGGCCCTGGACGCGACGGGTAGCGGAGATGCCGAGCTCCTCCATGATCTTGGCGGCCTTGGCCTTGCCATAACCGGGGAGAGACTCGATGAGGGTGGAAACCTTCATGCGGGAAGCGATGGGGTCATCGGAGTTGAGCACGGACTCGAGGGACTTCTCGCCCTTCTTGATCTGCTCGCGAAGCTCAGCGCGGGCGTGACGTGCGGCGGCAGCCTTCTCAAGAGCCTGCTTGCGCTGCTCGTCGGTAAGCTGAGGGAGTGCCATTCGAACCTCCAAATAGTTGGGTTATATCTGATGCAATAATTGGCATTTTAGCACGTCAAACGCACTAAATGCCCAATCGACGGCTCCATAGGTTAGACGATACCTGCGAAAAGTGCAATATATGGAGGTCAAAGTTAAGCCCCTGACCTGCGATTCCACACAAAGGATGGGAAAGTTTTCGCAGGCACAGGGGCTAATTTGTGCTAAAGAGACCCAAAAGTGGTGACTTGAGGGAATCTTTTAGGCGACGTTTTCGACCAGCTCGGCAACGATAGCGTCAAATGCGGCAACCGGGTCGTCGGCACCGGTGATGGGTCGGCCCACCACGATGTGGCTCGCACCGCGCTCGATAGCCTGGGAGGGCGTCGCCACGCGGGACTGGTCACCAAGGGCGGCACCCACCGGACGCACGCCCGGAGTCACGATCAGCGCGTCGGGGCCGAGCAGCTCGCGCATGTCATGGGCCTCCATCGGCGAGCACACGATGCCGTCGATGCCGTTGGCCTGGGCAAGCTTTGCCAGGCGGGCGGCCTCCTCGGCCACGGGCGACTCAACGCCGATCTGGGTCAGCGCATCCTGGTTCATGCTGGTGAGCACGGTAATGGCGACGAGCTTGGCGCGGTCCTCGCGCGCCTCCTCGGCACCCTCACGGCACGCAGCGAGCATAGCGCCCGAACCCAGGCCATGGACCGAGAGCAGGTCGGCACCGGCGAGCGAGGCCGAACGGGCGGCACCGCGCACCTGATGCGGAATGTCATGAAACTTAAGGTCGAGGAAGACCTTAAAGCCCAGGTCCTTGAACGTCTTGACGATCTCGGGGCCCTCAGCGTAATAGAGCGTCATGCCGACCTTAAGCCAAGCGGCATGACCGGAAAGCTCGTGGGCGAGCTCGAGCGCACGCTCACGGTCGCAGTCGAGGGCGACGATAACGCGGTCGCGGGCATCGGTCTCTAGCATTCGAAAGCACCTACCAGCTCGTTGATGTCCTTCACGCCCTGGGACTCTGCCCAGGCCTCGAGCTCGTGCGCGATCTTGAGCGAAGCGCACGGATCGACAAAGTTGGCCATGCCGACAGACACGCAGGTAGCGCCAGCCAGGATAAACTCAGCCGCATCTTCGCCCGTCATGACGCCGCCGACACCGTTGATGGGGATATCGACGGCCTGGGCAACCTCCCAGACCATGCGCACGGCGATGTGGTGGCACAGCGGGCCCGAAAGGCCGCCCTTGGGCTTGGCCACACGGGACTTGCGAGTATGAACGTCGATGGCCATGCCCTGGATGGAGTTAATGACCGAAAGACCGTCGGCGCCGGCGGCTTCGAGAGCCTTCGCAATCTCGGCGACGTTGACCGGAGCCATCTTGACGAACAACGGCTTATCGGTCACCTTACGGCAGGCAGCCATAACGGCAGAGGCGCCCTCGGGCGAGGAGCCCATGGCGGCACCACCGGCGGCAATATTGGGGCAGCTCACGTTGATCTCGTAGCCGGCAGCCCAGGGGCACAGCTCGACATACATCTCGAGCGCGCGCACAAACTCGTCAACGGAGTGGCCGGCGACCTGGCAGATGACCTGGCAACCGTCCTTGGAAAGCTGCTCGAGCCACGGGCCGGACTCACGGGCAAAGGCAGCCACGCCGGGGTTCTGAAGGCCCACGGAGTTGATCATGCCGCCCGGGATCTCGGCCATGCGGGGCGCGGGGTTGCCGGGCCAGGGCTCGGCAGCGCAGCCCTTGGTGGTGATGGCGCCCAGTTGGGAGACATCAAAGAAGTTCTGGAACTGCCATCCGTAGCCGAAGGTACCGGCTGCGGTGTTGATGGGGTTCTGCATCTTGACGCCGCCGAAATCGACGGCCATGTTCACGTTACCCACTAGAAGACCACCACCTTGGAAGCATCAAACACGGGGCCGCACATGCAGGCGCCCTTCATACCGTCGACCGTCTCGACATTGCAGGTGTTGCAGGCGCCAAAGCCGCAGCTCATCATGCGCTCGAGCGACACCTCGCAGTACGCGCCGGCCTCGGCGGCAGCGGCGGCGACCTTCTTCATCATGACGGCGGGACCGCAGCTGGCCACGTAGTCGTAGCCGCCCTCGCCAAGCAGCTCGGCGGCAGGATCGGTGCAGAAGCCGTGTGTGCCCAACGAGCCGTCGTCGGTGCATACGTTGACCGTAGCTCCCAGCGCGCGGAACTCATCGACGCCCACGGCCTTGGACGCGGTGCCAAAGCCCAGACATACGTCAACGTCCACGCCCTGCTCGACAAGCTTGCCGGCAAGGCACAGCACGGGCGGAACGCCGATGCCGCCCGCCACGAGCAGCGCCTTCCTGGTGCCCTCGGGAACAAGCCAGCCGCGGCCGCCAGGGCCCAACAGGTTGGACTTGGAGCCGGGGGCCATCTGCGACAGACGACGGGTGTCGTCGCCCACGACGGCGTACCACAGCTCGACGGTACCGGCCTGGGCGTCGGCGCGATAGAAGCTCAGGGGCACGCGAAGCAGCGAGCACGCATCGCCGGGCACGGCGATGTTCACAAACTGACCGGGCTTGAGCGCACTTGCAAGCTTGGGGGCCGAGATGACGAGCGAGAAGATGCCGTCGGCGATCTCCTGGTTCGAGACGACCTCGAAGTCGTGCATGCGTGCAGTGGAAGGTGTGGGCATAGACGCTCCAATCCCCCATGCGATTGCATGGTCAAAACGAACAGAAAGCGCGGCACCGCAAGGGCACCGCGCACAAAAGCGATAAGGCTATGCTAGCAGATGCAGCCGTCGGCGAGCGTCTGCTTACCGCCGACAAACACATCGGTGGCACGACCGGTAAGCGTGCGGCCGGCAAAACCGGAGTTCTCGGCGCGCGACTCGTAACCGTCCTCGCCGACCGTCCAGGTGGCAGAGGGGTCGAACACGGTCAGGTCGGCAACGGAGCCCGCCTTGACCTGAACCTGGTCGAGGCCCAGAATCTCACGCGGCTTGATAGCCATGAGCTCAACCATGCGGCCCACGCTCATCTTGCCCGTGTTGACCAGCTCGGTGAGTACGAGCGACAGGGAGGTCTCGAGGCCGATCATGCCAAAGGGCGCAAGCTCGAACTCGCGGGCCTTCTCCCACGGGGTGTGGGGAGCGTGATCGGTGACGATAGCGTCGACGGTGCCGTCGATGACGCCCTGACGGATGGCCTCAGCATCTTCCTCGGTACGCAGCGGCGGATTGACCTTGAGCGAGGTGTTGTAGGTCTCGTCCAGGTCGTTCTCGGTCAGGAACATGTGGTGCGGGGTAGCCTCGCAGGTAACCTGAACGCCAGCAGCCTTACCGGCACGCACGATCTCCAGACCATGGGCGGTGGAGATGTGCTGGATGTGCAGCTTGGCACCGGTCAGCTTGGCGATCTCGATGTCGCGGGCGATCTGGAGCTCCTCGCCGGCAGCCGGCCAGCCCTCGAGGGCCAGACGGGTCGAGACCTTGCCCTCGTTGATCTGGCCGTGACCGACCAGGTCCTCGTCCTGGCAGTGGCTCATAAAGACCTTGCCGAACATCTTGCCGTAGTCCATGCAGCGACGGAGCATGCCTGCGCCCTGCACGCCGCGGCCGTCGTCGGTGAAGGCGACGGCGCCGTGGGCGACCATATCGCCCATCTCGGACATGGCCTCGCCCTTAAGACCGCGGGTCATGGCGCCCGACGGATAGACGCGGCAGTGACCGACCTCGGCAGCGCGGGACTTGACGAACTCCACGACAGTGCCGTTATCGGTGACGGGATCGGTGTTGGGCATGGCGCACACGCCGGTAAAGCCGCCCTTGGCAGCTGCGCGGGTGCCGCTCTCGATGTCCTCTTTGACCTCGTAGCCGGGCTCGCGAAGGTGAACGTGCATATCCACCAGGCCGGGGACGAGGTACTTGCCGGAAAGGTCGCGGACCTCGGCTCCCTCGACGGCGAGATTCTCGCCGACCTCGGCGATCTTGTCGCCGTCAATCAGGACGTCAACGACACCGTCAAGCTCGACGGACGGGTCGACGACGTGGGCATTCTTAAGAAGCAAGGCCATTATCGGCACCTCCAAGCAGCAGATACAGGATAGCCATACGCACGCAGATACCGGCGTAGACCTGCTCCAGGATGACGGAGCGTTGCGGGTGGTCGGCCATATAGGAATCGAACTCGACGCCGCGGTTGATGGGGCCCGGGTGGCAGATGATCGCGTCGGGCTTCATGAGCTTCTCGCGGTCCTTGGTCAGGCCGAAGAGCTTGTGGTACTCGCGAATGGTCGGGAACGGGGCACCCTCGAGGCGCTCCTGTTGCACGCGCAGCATGTAGACGACGTCCAGCTCGGGCAGGACGGAATCGAGGTCGCTCGTCACGTGGTCGCAGCCCAGAACCTCGGGCGCCGGCGGCAGCAGCGTGCCGGGGGCGACGGCGTAGGTCTCGCAGCCCATGATCTTAAGGGCGGGGATCAGCGAGCCGCAGACGCGGGAGTGGGCGATATCGCCGACGACGGCGACCTTCAGACCGTGGAAGTCACCCTTGTGCTCCCAGATGGTGTACAGGTCGAGCAGGGCCTGCGTGGGATGGTTGTGCTTGCCGTCACCGGCGCAGATGACGCTTGCGGGCGAGTTCTGCGTGACGATGTAGGGAGCGCCGGCGTGCTTATCGCGCACGACAATGCAGTCGATCTTATAGGCGTTGAGGGTCTCGACGGTGTCGACGAGGCTCTCGCCCTTGACCGTGGAGGTCGAGGAGCCGCCAAAGTTAAGGCTGTCGGCCGAAAGACGCTTCTCGGCGAGCTCGAAGGAGCTGCGGGTGCGCGTCGAGGGCTCGTTGAACATGTTGACGATGGTCTTGCCCTTGAGCGTGGGGACCTTCTTGATCGCACGCTCGTTGACCTCGGAGAACGCCTTGGCGGTCTCGAGGATGAGCTTGATGTCCTCTTCGGAGTACTCGGTAATGTCGATCAGGTGCTTATGGTTGAACGCCACGGTACTACTCACCTCCCAGCGGCGCGGAGCCCACGTGGGAACCCGGCGCGACGTCGTTAATCTCGACGGCGGTGTGGCCGTCGACTTCCTTCATATATAGGTGCACGTTCTCCTCATGCGACGAGGGAACGTTCTTGCCGACAAAGTCCGGCGAGATGGGGAGCTCGCGGTGGCCGCGGTCAACGAGGACTGCCAGCTCAATGCGGCTCGGACGGCCCAGGTCCATAACGGCGTCGAGAGCGGCGCGGATGGTACGGCCCGTATACAGGATGTCGTCCACCAGCACGACGCGCTTGCCGTCGACGCTGAAGGGAATGTTGGTAGCGTGGATCGCGGGAGCGAAATTGGTCGCATAGTCATCGCGGTAGAAGCTAATGTCCAGGCTGCCGAGCGGAACGTCGACGCCCTCGATCTCCTTGATCTCCTCGGCGAGCTTCTTTGCCAGAAGGTCGCCGCGCGTGACGATGCCGACCAGAGCGAGGTCTTCACAGCCCTCGTTGCGCTCGAGAATCTCGTGCGCGATGCGGGTCATCGCTCGATTGACGGCGGTCTCGTCCATGATGACCGCCTTGGGGGAAGTCGTGCCCATCGATCTCCTTCCTCACATGTCTTGACTGCTGACACAGTCAAAAAAATAGATGCCCGACCGCTCAAAGCGGACCAGACACCCACAGGAAGGGCTGCTCTTTGGCAGCAATGTAATTCCATGTGGGTATCTCGTACCCCTTTAATGGTCAAGGGATAGTGTAGCCAACCTCGAGCTTAATTGCGAGCATAAATACAGAGCAATCCGTAAACGGGCGCAGGTGCTCCATAAACCTATATATATTTGTGGGACGAGCTTGAAAACGCGCGCACGAGCTGGCATAATCCCCTCTGCTGCACGCAAATCGGATCTACGTCCAGGGCCGTGGCGTGAGCACTATCGCCAAAAGAGGAATATCTCTGTGTAGATTACGCACAGGGAGCTGCTTCTGTGCTATAGTTCAGGCTTGTTTGTTAACGCGACATGTTCGTTTGTCGCCCAAGGAGGGTCAGTTATGTCCAAAGTTTGCGAAGTTTGCGGTAAGCACCCCGTTGCCGGTCGCTCCATCAGCCACTCTCACCGCGTCACCAACCGTAAGTTCCGCCCCAACATCCAGCGCGTCTACGTCGTCGTCGATGGTCACCGTCGCAAGATGAACGTTTGCTCCACCTGCCTCAAGTCCGGCAAGGTTGCGCGCTCCTAAATAAGGTCTTACCAACAAGTACCTCGGACTCTCCGGGTCAAAGACCTCGCGTTCACATAGAACTTACCAAAGGCGCCCTCCCCTACGGAGGGCGCCTTTTTGCACTCATTGGGGACAG